>DAOLBY010000009.1:18501-42099 GCA_035324325.1 Paracoccaceae bacterium
GAGGATGCGATCGAGGCCTGCCGGTCGGGCGAGGCCGACCTGGCCATGCTTCCGGTCGAGAACTCGACCTACGGGCGGGTGGCCGACATCCACACGCTGCTCCCCGGCTCCGGCCTCTACATCGTGGACGAGGCCTTCGTGCGGGTCCACATCAACCTACTGGCCGTGCGCGGCACCCGGATCGCGGAGGTGAAGGCTGCAATGAGCCACACGGTCCTGCTGGGCCAGTGCCGCGGTTTCCTGAAGGCGCACGGGCTGCGCGCCGTGACCGGCGCCGACACCGCAGGTTCGGCGAAGGCCGTGGCAGAAAAGGGTGATCCGGCCCTCGGTGCGCTGGCGTCCGAACTGGCGGGCGAGATCTACGGGCTCGACGTGCTGGCCCGGCAGATCGAGGATCAGTCGAACAACACCACCCGCTTCCTGGTCATGTCGCGGCAGGCAGACCACCGCCGCCGGGGCCCGGGCAAGATGATGACCACCTTCACCTTCCGCGTGCGCAACATTCCTGCGGCGCTCTACAAGGCGATGGGGGGGTTTGCGACGAACGGCGTGAACATGACCAAGCTGGAAAGCTACATGGTCGGCGGCAGCTTCACCGCGACCGAGTTCTACGCCGACATCGAAGGCCACCCCGAGGACGCCAACGTCCGACTGGCGCTGGACGAACTGGCCTATTTCACCACGCATTTCGATCTGCTCGGCGTCTATCCGGCCGATCCCCGGCGGGTCTGAAAGGGCTAGCGCCGGGCCGCCTGCGCCTGTGTTGCCTGCCATCGCCCCTCGATCTCGGCCGAAAGCTGGCGCAGTCTCATGGAGAAGCGGCGATCGACGCGCGACCGGGCGAGCTTCAGTCCCTGAAGGAACAGCCGCGCCGTCAGCGTCCGCGGCCGCACCTCGAGCCCCGCGGTCAGCCGCGACCGCTTCGGCCCCATGTCCACGAGGTCGAGGCCCAGCGTCCCCTCGACATTGGGCCCGGTCGCCGCGAAGGCCAGCCGATGACCCGGGTCCACCGCCGTCGTGCGCAGGTCGAGCTTGCGGGTCTTGCCCCGCCAGACGAAGGCGACCGCCCAGGCCATGCCGGCCACCGGCACGGGTTCGCTGTCCAGCCGCGCGACCTCGGCACCCCGGCGCAGGGCCGCGCGTTCCCAGCCATCGAAATCGGTCAGCTGGGACCAGACGAAATCGGCCGGCGCCTCGATGTCCGCGCGGTCGCTGAGTTTCATGACTGCCCCCGGTCCCGTCCTGCGCCTGCCGCCGCCCGATGTGGACGCGGGCGTTGTCGGCCGCGTCGAATCTGGACCGATCAGAGCCGGTCCGCAAGCCAGTCGCTGATCAGAAGATGGGCGATAGCGCCGCGCCGGGCGGGCCGGATGGACGGGTCCAGGCCCGCCATGACCGTCACCATGTCCGCCCGGTCGACCCAGCGCGCATCCTCCAGTTCCGCGGGATCGAGCGTGATGGCGTCGCTGTCGGCCTCGGCCAGGCAGCCGATCATCAGCGAGGCGGGAAATGGCCAGGGCTGGCTGGCGCGGTAGCGCACGGCGCCGATGCGGATCCCCGTCTCCTCGGCCACTTCGCGTCGCACCGCGGCCTCGATCGTCTCGCCGGGTTCGACAAAGCCCGCAAGGCAGGAATACATCCCCTCGGGCCATCCCGGCGACCGGCCGACCAGCACCCGGTCCCCCGACGTGACCAGCATGATGACGACCGGATCGGTGCGGGGGAAATGCGATGCGGCGCAGGCGGTGCAGCGGCGCTGCCAGCCCGCCTGCGCGGGGGCCGAGGGCGCGCCGCAGACCGAACAGAAGCGATGGCTGCGGTGCCATTGCAGCACGGCCTTTGCCGTCGCGGCCAGTTCGGCGTCGCGCGGCGTCAGCGCCAGCATCACGCCCCGCAACTCGCGGAACACCCAGCCTTCGGGAAGCGCCGGATGGCGCTGTTCCGAGGCATCGTAGAACCCGGCCTGCACAGCCTCGGCCCCGGCTTCGGGCGACCAGTCGGAAATGTCCTGCCCGAACACCGCCTGCCCCTCGTCCAGTCCGAGGAACACGGGATCGGCCCCGTGCGCCAGGACCGGGTGGCCGGCGGTCAGCCAGCCGGGCGCCGCGCCGTCGCGGATCAGGGGCTTGCCGCGCCAAAGCGGCAGCACTCGCCCGCGGCCCAGATGTTCGGCCAGCGCCGCCGGGTCGCCGCGGAGAGCGGCCGCCCGGTCCAGCCCCGATCCCCCGAATGCCAGGTCCTGCACGCCCCGCCCCCCGCACGCCCACCGGCTGTCTTGCCGAGCCATGCCACGGCGGCGCGCGGCGCGCAAACCCGTGTGGCGGTACCGCCGCAGTTGCACAACCATTGCGCGAAAAACCGGGTGCAGGATCGTCCCGGACCTGTTCGGGCGAGGGCGGCGTGCTAGGCTTCGGATCAGATCGCCAAGAACACAATGACAAGACCGGCCAGGATTTCATCACCGACCAGGGATCGACCCGGCACGCCGGCGCCGGCACCCATGTCCGAATCCGGCTTCGAGGGCATCCATCTGCGGCTGATGGCCACCAGCGACCTGCACGGCGTGATCCGCCCGTTCGACTATGTGACCGACCGGCCGGCACCCGGGCTGGGGCTGGCCTGCGCCGCGACGCTGATCGACCGTTTGCGCAGGGCGGCACCGAATGCGCTGCTGTTCGACAACGGCGACTTCCTGCAGGGGACACCCCTGTCAGACGAGGCCGCCGAGAACCCCGGGCGCCGGCGCGGTCCGCATCCGGTGATCGCGGCGATGAACCGGATGGGCTATGCGGCGGCGACGCTCGGCAACCACGATTTCAACTTCGGCCTCCCGGCGCTGCGGCTGGCGTTGGCAAAGGCTGACTTTCCGCTGGTTTCGGCCAATGCCCTGCTGGCAGAGGGAGGTCGTCCGCTGCTGGACCCGTGGCGCATCCTCGACCTGCGGCTGCGCGACGCCGCCGGCGCCACGCATCCGCTGCGGCTGGGGGTGATCGGGTTCCTGCCGCCGCAGACCGCGCTCTGGGACAACCATATCCTCGCGGGCCAGGTCGAGACGCCCGACATCCTGGCGACCGCGCGGACGCAGGTGCCGGCGCTGCGGGCGGCCGGGGCCGACCTCGTGGTTGCGCTGGCGCATTCCGGCATCGGCCGGGCCGAGGCCGCGGCGGGGGCCGAGAATGCGGCGACCGCGCTGGCGGCACTGCCGGGCATCGACGCCGTGTTCGCCGGCCATTCGCACCTGACCTTTCCGGGCCCCGACGTGCCGCCCGGCCCGGGTATCGACCCCGTGGCGGGCCTGCTGTCGGGCAGGCCCGCCGCGATGCCCGGGGCCATGGGGTCGCATGTGGCGGTGATCGACCTGCATCTTGCCCGCCCGGACGACGCCTGGACGGTGGCCGGGTCGCGCGCCGCGGTGGTGGTGGTGCCGCGCCGCAGCCGGCCGTCCCGGCCGATCACCGTCGTCACTCGTGGCGCCCACGCCCGCACCCGCGCCCGGATGGCGGCGGTCGTGGGTCGGACCGACCGTCCGCTGACCACGCATTTCGCGCTGGTGGCACCGTCGGGGGCGCTCGATCTGGTGGCGACGGCGCTTGCCGCTTCGGTCCGCGACCGGCTGGCGGGCCGGCCCGAGGCGGCGCTGCCGGTCGTGGCGGCGGTGGCCCCGTTCCACGCAGGCGGCTATCCGGGGCCGGCCAACTATACGACGATCCCGGCCGGGCCGATCCTGCGCCGGCATGTCGAGGATCTGTATCCCTTCCCCAACCACCTGCGCGCCCTGCGCCTGACCGGTGCCGACATCGCAGACTGGCTGGAACGCTCTGCCGCGCTGTTCCTGCGAACGGCCCCCGGCCCGGGCGACCTGCCGCTGATCGACCCGGCCTTCCCGAGCTACAATTTTGACGTGTTTCCGGCCCTGACCTACCGCATGGGCCCCGGGCGGCCGGCGCGCGAGGACGCCGGGGGCGGCTGCACCGCCCGCGCGGGGGGGGGGGTGTCGGACGTCCGCCTGGAGGGCCGCCCGCTTGCCCGCGACGCACAGGTCGTCGTGGCGACCAACAGCTACCGCATGGCGACGCGACGAGCGCTTGCCGGGTGCGAGGTCCCGCTGGGTGCGCCCGTCACCTGCCGCGACGCGCTTGCGACGCATCTGTCGGCGGTGCGCCAATCGGACATCGGAACCGGTTGGCGGCTGGACCTGCCGGCGGGATGCGCGGTCCTGTTTGCCACGGCGCCGGATGCCGATCCGGCGCAGCTGGGGGCCGCCGGACTGTCGGCCGAACCCTGCGGCCATGATTCCCGCGGCTTCGCCGTGCTGCGGCTGACCCGGTCCGCCTGACGGATGCCGGCGCTGCCCAGGCGAAGGGCAGATGACAGGTTGCTTGCCCGACCTTTGGGCGTTTGCTACGCATTTCGGCAGGCGCCCGCCGCGGCGCTGGCACTGCGCCGCCTGCGCGACGCAGTCTCCACCCATCGGGGGCGGTGCTGCACCGCCCCGCCACGGACGGAGTGACCCATGTTCCATCGCCTTTTCGCCGCCGGCACCGCGCTCGCCCTGACCGCCGTTGCCGCCCCGGCCCAGACCAACCTGCCCTTCGCGCTCGACTGGAAGTTCGAAGGCCCGGCGGCACCCTATTTCGTCGCCATCGACAACGGCCATTTCGAGGCCGAGGGGCTGAGCGTGGAGATCTCGGAAGGCGCCGGCTCGCTCGATGCCATTCCCAAGGTTGCCACCGGCGCCTTCCCCCTGGGCTTTGCCGACATCAACAGCCTGATGAAGTTCCTCGACCAGAACCCCGACGCCCCGGTGATCGCGGTCATGATGATCTACGACAAGCCGCCCTTCGCCATGGTCGGGCGCAAGTCGCTGGGCATCGACGGGCCGAAGTCGATCGAGGGCCGGATCCTTGGCGCCCCGCCGCCGGATGGCGCCTGGGCGCAGTTCCCGATCTTTGCGGCGGAGAACGGCATCGACATGACCACCGTGACGGTGGAGCCCGTGGGCTTTCCGACGCGCGAACCCATGCTGGCCGAAGGCAAGGTGGCGGCGGTGACGGGCTTTTCCTTCTCGGCCACGCTGAACCTCAAGCGCCTGGGCGTGCCCGAGGACGACCTGGCCGTGGTGCTGATGGCCGATCATGGTGTCGCGCTCTACGGCAACGCGATCATCGCCAATGCCGAATACGCCGCGCAGAACCCGGATGTGGTGACGGGCTTCCTGCGGGCCGTCGCCAGGGGCTGGAAGGACGGCATCGCCAATCCCGAGGCCGCGGTCGACGCGCTGATCCAGCGCAACCCTGCCGCCGACAAGGCGCTGGAAACCGAGCGGCTTCAGATGTCCATCGACGACAACGTGCTGACCGATTTCGTCAAGGCAAATGGCATCGGCGGGATCGACCCGGCGCGCATGGCCACGGCCATCGAGCAGACCAGGACGGTCTACGAATTCGTCAACGAACCCGACGCGGCCAAGTATTTCACGGATGCCTACCTGCCCCGGGACGGCAGCCTGATGCTGCAGTAAGCCTGCGGCACACCCGGCGCCGCCCCCTCCTCCTCCCCTCGTGGGGCGCGGCGCCGGGACACCTCTTCGGCGCAGGGCCATGGCGAACCTCATCGAGATCAAGGGCGTGACCCACGCCTATCGCACCAAGGCCGGCCCGCTGCCGGTGCTGGACAACCTGAACATCGCCATTCCCGAAGGCGAGTTCGCGGCCGTGGTCGGCCCTTCGGGCTGCGGCAAGTCCACCCTGACGCGGCTTGTCGCGGGGCTGATGAAGCCCGACCGGGGCGAGGTCTGGCTGCACGGGCAGATCGTCAAGAGCCCGCGCAAGACAGTGGGGATGGCGTTCCAGAACCCTGTCCTGCTGGAATGGCGCACGATCCTGGACAACGTGATCCTGCCCCTTGAGATCGTGGCGCCGGCGATGCCGCGGGCGCAACGGATCGCGCGGGCCGAGGAGTTGCTGGCGCTGGTTGGCCTGACCGGGTTCGAGGGCAAGCGCCCCTCGGAACTGTCGGGCGGGATGCGCCAGCGCGCCAGCCTCTGCCGCTCCATCGTGCACAAGCCCGAGGTCCTGATCATGGACGAACCCTTCGGCGCGCTCGATGCCTTCACGCGCGAGGACCTGTGGCAGACGATGCGCGACCTGCGCGCGCAGGAACCCTTCACCGCCGTCCTGATCACCCATGACCTGCGCGAAAGCGTGTTTCTGGGCGACCAGGTCATCGTGCTGTCGGGCCGGCCGGCGACCACGCAATACGTCCTCGACGTGGACCTGCCGGCCGACCGCACCATCGACAGCCTCTACACGCCCGAGGCGGGGGCGATGCTGCATGTCCTGCGCGACCAGATCTCGATCGCCCAGGGGCGGGCGGGGGTGGCCCACTGATGCTGCGCCAGATCGCCGTCCCCATCGCCGCCGTCATGGCCTTCCTGTTGTTCTGGGAATGGATCGTCTGGGTCAACAACTGGCCGAACTACAAGATGGCCTCGCCCTCCGACCTGCCGCCGGCCTTCTGGCGCTTCCGCTGGTTCTTCCTCGAAATGGGCTGGCAGACGCTGTGGCGGACGGTGGCGGGCCTCGGCATCGCGGTGATCGTCGGCACGCTTCTGGGCATGGCGATGGGGTTCTCCAGGATCGCCCGGGACGGGCTTTACCCCCTTCTGGTGGGCTTCAACGCCATTCCCAAGGCGACGCTGGTGCCGGTGATCGCGCTGATCTTCATCGGGCAGCACGATTTCAACACGGTGCTGATGGCCTTCCTGATCTCGTTCTTCCCCATTGCGGTGTCGGTCGGCATCGGGCTGTCGACACTGGAACCGGAATACCGGGACATCCTGCGCGCGCTCGGCGCCTCGCGCGTGACGATCTTCTGGAAGATCGCCCTGCCCAAGACCCTGCCCGAGTTCTTCGGGGCGCTGAAGGTGTCGGTCACGCTGGCCTTCATCGGCACGAACCTGGTCGAGATCGTGTCGCCCCACGGCCGCGGCCTTGGCGCGCTGTTCAAGTCGGGCGAGACGAACGGGGATTACCCGCTGATGTTCGCCGTGCTGATCGCGCTCGCCTTCCTCGGGATCGTGCTCTACTACGCCGTCGTCGCGCTGGAACGCATCTTCGCCGGCTGGGCGGAACGTCCGCCGACGTGAAGGGCGCCGGGCACCATGGACATCGCCGCGCCGCCGGGGCATGACCGCCCCATGATGCGCCGCACCCCCTTCGATGCCGTGGTCTTCGACCTCGACGGTACCCTGCTGGACACCGAATCGATCACGCATGCCGCGGGGATCGCCGCATTTGCCGCACAGGGGATTGCGGTCGATCCCGGCTTCCTGCACGCGCTGGTGGGGGTGGACGATGCCACCAGCGCCAGCCGTATCGCCACCGCCTTCCCGGCGATGGAAATGGCGGCCTTCGCCCGCGTCTGGCTGGCCGAGGTACACGGCCGGCAGGCGGCGGGCATTGCGCTGAAGCCTGGCGCAGCCGACCTTCTGCACGCCATCGCGCAGCCCAAGGCGCTCGCCACATCCTCGCAGCGCGCCTCGGCCGACCGCAAGCTGGCGCTCACCGGGCTGGCCGTGCACTTCGCCCATGTGATCACTGTGGATGACGTGGCCCGACCGAAGCCCGCCCCCGACCCCTTCCTGCGTGCTGCCGCGCTGCTCGGTGCCGACCCGGCGCGCTGCCTTGCGTTCGAGGACAGCGACACGGGCGCGGCCAGCGCCCGGGCGGCGGGTTTCACCGTCGTGCAGGTGCCCGACATGTTGCTGACCGACGGGCGCCATGCCCATGTCGTGGCCCCCGACCTGATGGCCGGGGCCCGTGCCGTGGGGCTTATCTGAGCACCACCACCTGCCCGGGGTCGAGCAGGAAGGGCGCCACGATCCCGCAGGTGTCGGCGAGCGGCAAGAGCGTGTCGGGAACCTCCATCCCGATCACCCTGCGCATGAACTCCGCACGGGCGGCGCAGCGGGCGGCGACGGCCGGAAAGCGCGCGGCCAGATCGACCCGCAGGGCCGCATCGGCGATCACATAGCCGTCCTCCATCCGGGTCGAGCCGAACACCGGATGTCCCGGGATCACGTCCATCTGCATCGCCATGCCCGAGGCAAGCGGCACCGCCGACCCCTCGGCGATGGGGGAGGACATCCATTCGTCCAGACCGATCAGATGCCCGGGGTTCAGGAACACCCCGAAGGGGTCGAAGGGCAGCGCCGCCTGCATCGCGGCCCAGACCTGCCCCCCCGGAACGCCCGGCCGCATCAGCGCGCACCAGCCGGACATCGCCCTGACATAGGGCCCGACGAACGCCTCCAGATACCCCCGCGCGGCGGCGGGCAGGTCGCCATCGTCCCGCGCCAGCCAGCCCGCACGGCAGATGTTGGCGCCCCAGTGGCAGATGTTGAAGCTGATCGGCTGGCCCGCTTCCAGCACCTGCCCCGTCGGACCCGACAGGCCCTGCGTGGCGCGCGCGCCGGTGGCGAAGGTCGGGTGGCAGCCCAGCGGCATCCCGCCGATCGCCGCGGCCTGCACCGCCTCGAAATCCGTCATCCCCTCGCGGAAGGCAAAGACCATCCGCCGCAGCGCCGATGCGGCCATGTGGTTGGCGAACTCCAGCCGCGCGATGCCCGCGGCATCGACCCGGGCGCGCAGGCCGTGCCCGGGGTGCTGGAACAGGGCGGTCGCGTTCTCGACCCGGCCCGCAATCCGGCGCAGGGGCGCCGCCACGAAATCGGGCAAGTCGAGCGTGGTGGCCGGTTCGTCCACCTCACCCTCGTCGAACCATTTCCACCCGGCGGCGCCCGCAGTCGCCCCCGCCGGCACTGCCCCGGCCAGGATGTCGGCCAGGCGCGCACCACCGCGAGGCTGGGACGGCAGCGACAGGCTGGCGCAATGTGCCGCGGCCACATCGCCCGCAGCGACCAGCGGCGAGACGCCGGTGTAGGGCAGGCATTCGTTGCCCGCCACCAGCAGCGCCGCGCCGGGCGTCACCACCAGCACCGCCTCCTCGAAGCGGGGGTCGAAGCCGGTCAGCCAGTGGATGTTGGCGGCGTGCTCCCGGTCGCCATAGACGACCAGCGCCCCCCATCCCCGCGCCGCCATGCCCGCCCGCACCGATGCCAGCCGCCCCCGGTATTCGGCCAGATCGGGCTCGGGCGGCAGATCGGGCGAGCCGAAGTCGGGCCAGTCGAGGCGGGTCAGGCGGGCGGTCATGGCAAGGGCTCTCCGGCAAGGGCGGGGCGGATTGCGAATCCCCCGCCCGGCGACTATATCCGATGGCGAGAGGTTGGCGCGGGCGAGCGCCTCGCCAACCCGGTCAGGTGCGGAAGCAAGCAGCCGTAACGAGCCCCGCTTGGGTCGTTGTCCAGCCTCTCACCCCTTCCCCTCTGCGCCGCCTTGTGCCCCCGCGCCCGCCGCGGGTAAGCTACGTCGGATGACCGACGCCGCCCCCGCCTATCAGGTCCTTGCCCGCAAGTACCGCCCGCAGACCTTCGCCGACCTGATCGGACAGGAGGCGATGGTGCGCACGCTGAAGAACGCCTTCGCGGCCGACCGCATCCACCACGCCTTCATCATGACCGGCGTGCGCGGGGTCGGCAAGACGACCACGGCACGGATCATCGCCAAGGGGCTGAACTGCACCGGCCCCGACGGCACCGGCGGTCCCACGACCGAGCCCTGCGGCGTCTGCGACGCCTGCCGCAGCATCGCCGAGGGACGGCATGTGGACGTGCTCGAGATGGACGCGGCCAGCCGGACCGGCGTGGGTGACATCCGCGAGATCATCGACAGCGTCCACTACCGGGCGGCCAGTGCGCGCTACAAGGTCTATGTGATCGACGAAGTGCACATGCTGTCGACCAGCGCCTTCAACGCGCTTCTCAAGACGCTCGAGGAGCCCCCGCCGCATGTGAAGTTCATCTTCGCCACGACCGAGATCCGCAAGGTTCCCGTCACGGTCCTGTCACGCTGCCAGCGCTTCGACCTGCGGCGGATCGAGCCCGAGGTGATGATCGCGCATCTGGAACGCATCGCGGGGATCGAGGGCGCGCGGCTGGCATCCGGCGCCCTCGCGCTGATCGCGCGGGCAGCCGAGGGATCGGTGCGCGACGCGATGAGCCTGATGGACCAGGCCATCGCCCATGGCGGGGGCGAGACCTCGGCCGAACAGGTGCGCGCGATGCTGGGGCTTGCCGACCGCGGCCGGGTGCTCGACCTCTTCGACCTGGTGATGCGGGGGGATGCGGCGGCGGCGCTGGAGGAGTTGGGCCGTCAATATGCCGACGGTGCCGACCCTTCCGCGGTGCTGCGGGATCTGGCCGAGGTCACGCATTGGGTGTCGGTGGTCAAGATCGCGCCGGATGCGGCCGAGGATCCGACGATCCCGCCGGACGAACGCGACCGCGGCCGGGCGATGGCGGCGGCGCTGCCGAACCGCGCGCTGCACCGGGCCTGGCAGATGCTGATCAAGGCGCTCGAGGAACTTGCCCTGGCGCCGAACCCGATGATGGCGGCCGAGATGGCACTGATCCGGCTCTGTCATGTGGCCGACCTGCCCGACCCCGAGACGCTGATCCGCCAGCTGCAATCCACCCCGCGGCCTGCGGCTGCGGGTGTCGCGGCCGCAGCACCGGCCCTTTCCCCTGCACCCCGGGCCGACCTGGCGCACGGTGCCGCGCACCGCGGCACGGCCGCCGTCGCGCCGGCGCCGGCTCTGGCGCCGGACACCGGGCTGGCGGCGTGGCCGTCCTTTGCCCATGTGGTGGACCTGATCCGCGACCGCCGCGACGCGAAGCTTCTGTTCGAGGTCGAGACCTGCCTGCGTCTCGTGCGCTACGCCCCCGGCCGGATCGAGTTCCAGCCGACCGACGACGCCCCCACCGACCTCGCTGCGCGGCTGTCGCAGCGCCTGCAGGGTTGGACCGGGCATCGCTGGGGCGTGTCGGTCGTGGCGCAGGGCGGCGGGCCGACGCTGGCCGAGGCAACCGACGCCGGGCGGCAGGCCGACCATGCGGCGGCCGCGGCGCATCCGATGGTGGCGGCGGTGCTTGCGGCCTTTCCGCAGGGACGAATCGTCGAGGTGCGCGACCTGGCGCAGGCAGCGGCCGAGGCGGCGCTGGCGGTGGCGGAGGACGAGGAATGGGATCCGTTCGAGGACGGCTGAGGAGAGAGGCAGGATGCTGAAGGGTTTGGGCGGGCTTGGCGACATGGCCAAGATGATGAAGGCCGCGCAGGAATTGCAGGAGAAGATGGCGCAGGTGCAGGAGGATCTGGGCCGCATCGTCGTCGTCGGCAAAAGCGGTGCTGGCCTCGTGCGGGCGCGCGCCACCGCCAAGGGCGACCTGACGGGGCTGGAGATCGCCCCCTCGATCTTTGTCGCCTCGGAGAAGGAGGTGGTCGAGGATCTGATCCTGGCCGCGATCAAGGATGCACAGGCCAAGGCCGCCGCCCGCCACCAGCAGGAGATGGGCAAGCTGACCGAGGGCCTGCCGCTGCCGCCGGGCATGAAGCTGCCGTTCTGACATGGCCCCCCTGCGATGACCGACGCAGCGGCCGAGATCGAGGCGCTGATCGACCTGATGGCACGCCTGCCGGGGCTCGGTCCTCGGTCGGCCCGCCGGGCGGTGCTGGCGCTTCTGCGGCGGCGCGAGGCGCTGATGGCGCCGCTGGCGCAGTCGATGGCGCAGGTGGCGCTGACCGCGCGCGACTGCACGTCCTGCGGCAACATCGCCACATCCGACCTTTGCCCGATCTGCGCCGACCCGCGGCGGGCGACAGGCGAGATCTGCGTGGTCGAGGACATCGCCGACCTCTGGGCAATGGAGCGCGCAGGCGTCTTTCGTGGCCGCTACCACGTCCTGGGCGGCACGCTGTCGGCGCTCGACAGCCTGGGGCCGGAGGAGTTGCGCATCCCCGCGCTGGTGGAGCGTGTGACGGGGGAGGGCGTGACCGAGGTGATCCTGGCGCTGAACGCCACGGTCGACGGCCAGACCACCGCCCATTACATCGCCGAGACGCTGGAGGGCCGGGTGGCGGTGACCTCGCTGGCGCAGGGCGTGCCGGTGGGGGGTGAGCTCGATTATCTCGACGACGGCACGATCGGCGCGGCCCTGCGCGCAAGGCGGCGGCTGTGACCGGGGCAGGGCCGGTCGCCAGCGCTGTCGCCGTCGCCTATGGCAGCGGGCTGCGCGATCTCTATGCCGCGCTCGGCGCGACGGTGGCCGCTGTGGCGCCGGGCACGGCCGAAGCCGCCGGGGCACTTGCCCGCGCCGCCGTCGCTGCCTGCCCGGGCGAGGCCGGCGACCGACTGCGCAGCGTCGATGCCGGGCTTCTGGCGGCCGTCGCCCGCACCGCATGCGGCTTCGAGGCGGTGCCCGGTGCCGCCGGCCTGCCCGCCCTGATCGCCGCCCAGCCCCTGGCGCCGATGTTCGACCCCGACCCGGCCGCTGCCCCGACGCTGGCCCTGCCGACGGGCGGCCAGCGCCCCGACATGCCCGCCTTTTCCGACCGCGCCTTCGACGGCTGGTTCGCCGCAACCGGCGCGACCTACGGCCTCGGACTCTACGGCGAAGACCGCAACGTCTACCGCAGCGCCCAGTTCGCCGATGCCGCCAGCCCCGAACGCCGCACCATCCACCTCGGCGTGGACATCTTCGCCCCGGCGGGCACGCCGGTCCGCGCCCCGCTTCCCGGCCGCGTGGCCCGGGTGGCCTACAACGCCGACCCGCTCGACTACGGTCACACGCTGATCCTCGAGCATCGCGCGGGCGATCTGCGGTTCTGGCTGCTGGTCGGGCACCTCGGCGCCAGCCTGCCGGACCTCTGCCGCGAGGGCGACCGGGTGGAACCCGGCCAGACCGTCGCCCATCTGGGCGACTGGCACGAGAACGGCGGCTGGTCGCCCCATGCCCATGTCCAGATCATCGCCGACCGGCTGGAGCAGGACGCCAACTTCTTCGGCGTCGGCCACGCGAGCCTCTGGCCCGTCTGGCGCCAGATCAGCCCCGACGCCAACCTGATCCTGCGTCTGCCCCCGGGCCGCTTCACGACCCCCTGACCAGACCCGGCCCTTTCGCCTTGGCCCGGCTATTCCCCCGGGGGGAGGGCGCGGCCCGCGACGGCGCGCCGGTCACCGCACCAGGCCGTTGTCCTCGTCCTCGTCGTCGTCCGCCTGCGGCAGGTTGAAGAAGCTGTCGGCATCCGAATAATCGGCCGGCTTCTTATCCTTGTCGACCATGCTGAAGTCGCCCAGCGCCGCGATGGACGTGGGGATACGCGGTTCGGCCGACATGCCGAGACTGGTTTCGGTCGAGACGAGCTTGCGCCGCTCGTCGTCGGACAGGACCTTGCCCTCGGACGCCTTCTTCTTGGCCGCTGCCTGCACCGCGGCATCGAGTTCGGTCTGCCTGCACAGGCCGAGCGCCACGGGATCGACCGGCTTGAGGTTGACGTAGTTCCAGTGCGACTTGTCGCGGATCGACTGGATCGTGGGTTTCGTGGTGCCGACCAGCTTGCCCACCGCCCCGTCGGAAAGTTCCGGGTGGAAGCGGACCAGCCACAGGATCGCGTCGGGACGGTCCTGCCGCTTGGACAGCGGCGTGTAGCGCGGGCCGCGGCGCTTTTCCTCGCCCACGGCGGCAGCGTTGAACTTGAGCTTCATGCGGTACAGCGGATCGGCCTGGCCGCGCTCGATCTCGATCGGGTCGAGCTGGTTGTTGGCCACCGGGTCGAAGCCCTTGACGCCGCCGGCCACGTCGCCATCGGCGATGCCCTGCACCTCGAGTTCGTGCATCCCGCAGAACTCGGCGATCTGGCGGAAGGTCAGCGTGGTGTTCTCGACCAGCCAGACGGCGGTGGCCCGGGCCATCAGGGGCTTGTTCATGCGGCGCGCTCCTTTACACATCTTCCCCGGGCCGTGACATCGGCTGCGGGGGAACCCCTCCGCGACATCGTGATTTCGGGGAAATCGGATGGGATATAGGACGGCGCGCGCCGCTTGGAAAGCCCTGATCTGCGCGCTGGCGCTGGCCGCGGCCGCCCCCGCGGAAGCCGAGGGCGAACCGGCGGGCCGCTTCGACTACTACGTGCTGGCGCTGTCCTGGTCGCCCACCTGGTGCGCGCTGACCGGCGACATGCGCGGGACACCCGAGCCGCAATGCGCGGCCGGCGCCGGGCGCGACTTCGTGGTGCACGGGCTCTGGCCGCAGGCCGAACGCGGCTGGCCCAGCTTCTGCCGCACTGTCCAGCGCGACCCGACGCGGGCCGAGACGGCGGCGGCGGCCGACCTGTTCGGGGGCGCGGGGCAGGCCTTCTACCAGTGGAAGAAGCACGGGCGCTGTTCGGGCCTCGCTCCGGCCGACTACTTCGCGCTCGCCCGACGGGCGCGGGCGAGCGTGCAGACGCCCCCGGTGCTGCGCGAGGTCAAGCGGCGCCTGGCCGTTCCGGCCGAGGTGATCGAGCGTGCCTTTCTCGAACGCAACCCCGTCCTGACCGGCGACATGGTGCGCGTGACCTGTCGCGCCGGGCTGATCGAGGAGATCCGGGTCTGCCTGACAAAGGATCTGAATCCGCGAACCTGTTCGGCCAGCGTCGCGCCCGACTGCCGGTTGCCCGACGCGGGGCTTCTGCCGCCGCGCTGAGTGCGCATGGCGGGCGACGCGGGACGTCTGGTGCGCATGAATGCGCACCCTACCGAGGCCATGGGGCGAGGATGGCCCTTGCATCCCGGTCTTGCCGTCTGCCCGGCGCTGCCGGCGGGCCCGCAGGGTGCGCCTTCAGGCGCACCGCGGCCAGGCGTCACAGTTCGAAGGGGAACATGGACGGCCGCGCGAACGGGCGCCCTACTCCGCAATCCTGAGCAGGATCTTCCCGATGTGGCCCGAACTTTCCAGCCGCCAGTGGGCCTTTGCGGCCTCGGCCAGGGGGAAGGTGCTGTCGATCACCGGCCGCATCCGGCCCGCCTCGACCAGCGGCCAGACGTGGCGTTCCACTGCCCCGGCGATCCGCGCCTTGGCCAGATCGGACTGCGGGCGCAAGGTCGATCCGGTGATGGTCAGCCGGCGCGTCATCACCTCGGCGAAGTTCAACTCCACCGCGGCGCCGTCCAGAAAGGCGATCTGCACCAACCGTCCGTCGTCGGCCAGCGACCGCACGTTGCGCGGCAGGTAGGGTCCGCCGACCATGTCGAGGATCAGGTCCGCCCCGCCCTCGGCCCGCATGACCGCCGACCAGTCCTCGGCACGGTAGTCCATCGCCCGTTCGGCGCCGAGTTCGCGACAGACCTCCAGCTTCTGCTCGTTGCCGGCGGTGGTGAAGACCCGCGCGCCGAGGGCCGCGGCGATCTGGATCGCCGTGGTCCCGATGCCCGAGGAACCGCCGTGGATCAGGAACCGTTCGCCCGCCTTGAGCCCGCCACGCATCACCACGTTCGACCAGACCGTGAACACGGTCTCGGGCAGGCCCGCAGCCTCGCGCAGGGTCAGGCCGGCGGGGACGGGCAGCGCATGGTCCGCATGGGTCAGGGCGTATTCGGCATAGCCGCCGCCGGGCAGCAGCGCGCAGACGGCATCGCCTTCCTTCCACCGCGTCACGCCCGGGCCCACAGCCGCCACATGCCCCGCACCTTCCAGCCCCGGCAGGGGCGAGGCGCCGGGCGGCGGGGCGTACTTGCCGGCGCGCTGCAGCGCGTCGGGGCGGTTCACCCCGGCCCAGGCGAGCCGCAGGACGATCTGGCCGTGCCCGGGGACCGGCACCGGGACCGATACCGCATGCAACACATCGGGGCCGCCGGGCGTGGCGATCTCCATCGCCAGCATGGCATAGGGAAGCGACATGGCAGCGCGCCTTCTTGCCTTCGGGATCGTCAGCGGGGACCGAAGCCGGGCATCCGTCCGGGCAGGTCGTCGGGTCGTTCGGGCATCGGCGGCATGCGGAACCTGGCCTTGCCGAAGGGCAGGTTCGCCATCGCCTTGCCGAGTGGATTGTCGCGCATCGCCGCCTTGGCCTTCTCGAATCGCATGACGTCCTCGATCCGGCGGTCGAGGAAGTCCCAGGTGGCGGCATGGCCCGGGCTGTCGTCGCCCAGCCAGTAGAGCACGGTCGCGCCGTAGACGCCCGACAGGGTGGCGCGCTTGGTCCACCAGGACAGGGCGCGCTTGTCGTCGCCGAGCGCCGTCCAGATCGCATCCGCCGTGGACCACAGCGCCCGCGCCCCGGCCGCCACATGCTGGGGCAGCGCGAACAGGGTCGCGCCCCGGCGCACCAGTTCGCGGTCCTCGACCAGTTCCAGACGCACCCGCACCGCCCGCGCGATGCGGTCGCGGAAGCGCAGCGCGACCAGGTCGGTTTCCGCCAGCCGGCGCGCCATCTCGGCATCGCCGGCGCGGTGGAACGCCATCGCCAGATCGATGCCGCCGCGCGGGAACAGGGCCCTGGCCAGCGCCGACGGCACGCCCGCATCGCGGGCGGCGGCGCGCAGCGTGGCATCGGACCAGCCGTCGAAGGGCACATGCGGCAGGGCGGCGGCCAGCACGGCATCGCGGGCGGTTGCGGCTTCGGGTGCGGGGTCGGTCATCGGCGGCCCTCCGGCATCGGGGCAGACTGTGGCTGGGGGCGGTGGACAAGCCGCCCGCCCTTTGTTATAGCGCGCCGGCCTGCACGGAAAGTGCAACTCTAGCTTAGGAAGGTGGTGACCACCACATGCAGGTCAGCGTTCGCGACAACAACGTCGAACAGGCGCTCCGCGCGCTCAAGAAGAAACTTCAGCGCGAAGGCGTGTTCCGCGAGATGAAGCTCAAGCAGCATTTCGAAAAGCCCAGCGTCAAGCGGGCCCGGGAACAGGCCGAGGCGATCCGCCGCGCGAGGAAACTCGCCCGGAAGAAGGCGCAGCGGGAAGGCGCGCTGTAAGGCGCAAGCGGAACTGGGGCGGGCAACCGCCCGGCGGGGACCCCCGAGGCGCAGGCCTGCGGGGGTTTTTCGTTGACAGGGGCCGTCGGTTGCGGACGATCCGACCGGTCGGCCAGGCGAGGTGCAGGGTGGAGCAGCGCGAAGTCTTCCGCCTGAACCGTGCGCAATCGCTGATCCTCGGGCTGATGCTTCTGGGCATTGCGGTGTGGATGGGCTTCGTGACCTTCCCCCTTGGCTCTCGCCCGATGGACATCAATGCCTGGGGCCTCGTGGTGGCCACGGCGGCCTTCGCCGGGGGCGGTCTGTGGTTCCTGGCGCGGCTGCGCAACACCGCCGTTCAGGTCGTGGTGGACCGCGAGGGAATCACCGACTTCCGGGTCATGCCCGACCCCATCCCATGGGCCGAGGTCGAGCGGTGCGAGCTCTACACGGGCATGAAGGGGGGAAGCCACCTGCGCCTGGCCCTGCGTCCGGGCTCGCAGGCCGCGAACCGGATCGGCAAGACCCGGGTCGTCGTCAACGACATGGAGATCGAAGGCGGCACGCGTGACCTGCGGCAGGCCATTGCCCGGCTCGCCCCGCAGGTGCCGCGCGACTGGTAGCGGGGAGGGACGTACCGCCCGGCGGGCGCCCGCTTCAGGCAAGCACCCGCTTCAGGCAAGCACCGGCGCCGCGGCAACCCACCAGCGGGGGCGGGCGGCGGAAAGGGCTGCGGCGGCGGCCTGCGCCGACCCCGATCCGCCGAACAGCCCGAAACAGGTGGCCCCCGACCCCGACATCCGCGCCAGATAGCAGCCGGGAAGGCCGGCCAGCGCGGCCAGCACCTCGCCGATCGCGGGGGCCAGCGCACGGGCCGGGCTTTCCAGATCGTTGCGCGTCTGCCCGGCCAGCCAGTCCGCCAGCGCGGCAGCGTCCCGCCATCCGGTGGCGGGCGCGGCGGGCACCGGCGGGCTGTCGCGGCGGGCCAGCGCCGCAAAGACCGCCGGCGTCGCCACCGCCACCCGCGGATTGGCCAGCACCAACCAGGCCGGCGGCAGTGGCGGCAGTGGCGACAGCGCCTCGCCCACGCCTTGCATCCGCGCGGGCCGCCCCGCCAGGCAGACCGGCACATCGGCGCCCAGTCGAAGCACCGAAGCCGCATCGGGCATCGGCCGGCCCGTCAGCCGCGCCAGCGCCCGCAGGGCCGCCGCCGCATCGGCCGATCCGCCGCCGATGCCCGAGGCCACCGGCAGCCCCTTCCACAGGGTCAGGCGCGCATCCGCCACCCCCATCGCCCGCGCCGCCCGCAGCACCAGGTTGTCGGGTTCCGCCGCCAGCCCCGCGGCCTCCGGGCCGTCCAGGGTCAGTGACAGCCCCTGCCCCGGCGCCGCCGTCACGCGGTCGCCGGCGCCGGCGAACACCACGAGACTGTCGAGCAGGTGATAGCCGTCGGCCCGCCGGCCGGTGACATGCAGGCAGAGGTTGACCTTGGCGGGGGCGTCCTCAGTTGCCGGCGCGGGCGGCATCCACGGGCCTCAGGGGCGGCGCACCCTCTTCGCGAAGGACGGCGTCAAGCCCGACCTCGAGCTTGCGGCGGATGCGCAGGGCGTCCTTTTCCTCGGGGTCGAAGGACAGGGCGCGGCGCCACTGGAACCGCGCCTCCATCTGCCGGCCGACGGCCCAGTAGACATCGCCCAGATGGTCGGTCACCACCGGATCGACGGGCTCCAGGACCGATGCCCGTTCCATCGGTTCCAGCGCCTCCTCGTAGCGCCCCAGGCGGAACAGGCCCCAGGCCAGGCTGTCGATGATGTAGCCGGCGTCGGGCTGGGCAGCGACCGCGCGCTCGATCATCGCAAGCGCCTCGTCCAGCCGCTCGCCCCGGTCGATCCAGGAATAGCCAAGGTAGTTCAGCACCTGCGGCTGGTCGGGGTTCAGCGCCAGCGCCTGCTGGAAATCGGCTTCGGCCTCGGGCCAGACATCACCGCGTTCATGCGCGATGCCGCGGTAATAATAGAGCGACCAGTGCTCGGGCTGCGGCGGGCCGGCACGTTCCACCGCCACGTCATAGGCCGCCGCTGCCTCTTCCCAGCGCTGGCTGCGGCGCAGCGCATCGCCGAGCGCGACATGCACGCCCAGAAGATCGCCATGGCTGCGCGCCAGCCCGCGCAGCGCCTCGACCGCGGCCTCGGCCCTGCCGTCGGCCTGAAGGGCGCGGGCGCGCCCGATCTCGGCGGCGAAGAAACTGCCGTTCTCGGGCGTGATGCGGGCGTAGGTCTCGACCGCGAGCCCGTAGTTCCGCTGCGATTCCAGAAGCGACGCGGCCAGCAGGACGGCCTCGGAATGGTCCGGCCGCAGCCAGGCCGCGATCCGGGCATAGAGCAGCGTGTAGCCGTCCGACGCCTCGCCATTCAGGGCGGCGGCAAGGGTGAAGAACACCTCGGCCATGCCTTCGGCCGCATTGCGCGCGGCGGTGTAGGGCAGCATCTCGCCCGTCCGCAGCGCATCCTTCAGCCGGTCGGTCGCTGGGTCGTTCGTCCCGGGGAAGGACCGTTCCAGCACCGCCAGCGCGTCCTCGTTGCGCTCCAGCTGCGACAGGATCTGCGCATGCGCGACGACGCCGCGGCGCATCAGCCGCACCTCGCCCGCCGCGCGGCCCGACAGGATGTCGTCCGCCCCCTCGAAATCGCCGGCCGAAGCCAGGGCGAGGGCCTTGTGGTAAAGCCCGAAGGCCTGCAACCCCGGCTGTCCCGCCAGTTCGTCGAAGCCGGCAATGGCGCGTTCGCTGCGGCCTGCACCCAGATGCCCCCAGGCCGTCGCCAGCGCATCGAGCAGCCGACCGACGCTGCGCCCGGCCGACAGGTCGGCCAGCAGCGCCTCGTAATCCTCGCGTTTCACCTGATCTGCGATCAGCGCAAGGTGTCCCACCTGCGCAGTGCCGCCCTGCTGTTCGAGCCGCCGCGCCACTGCCACCGCGGCATCCAGATTGCCGGCCCCCATGTGCGCGATGATCGCGCCTTCCATCAGCGTGGTATTGGTGGGGTCGGCCAGCAGGGCGCGCGTGAACCAGCCTGCGGCCTCGCGGTGGTCGTCGCGCGACCCGGCGATGCGCGCGGCCAGATAGGCGCCGGCATCGCCCTGCGCCGCGACGGGCGAGGGCAGCCCCAGGGCAGCGGCTCCGGCGAGGACGAGCGAAAGGGCAGACCGGCGCAGCTTCATGGCGATCCCGATGACGAACCCGATGGTTCGGGCAGAGCCTAGTGCCAGCCGGGCGGCGAGACAATGGCAGCGCGGAATCGTGAAGCGCCGGCGCGTTCCGTCAGCGACACCCGGAATGTCGGAAACCGGGGCCATCGCGCCGCATCCGGTGCCCGGCCGCTTGCCCGTCGCCTGTTACGCTTCCGTTACCGGAGATCGGACGCGACGGACGCCGGTATTCAGGGGAAGCCGCATGACCGACACAAGCAGCCCGGAGGCCCTGCGGCCTCCGGAAGGGCCGGCCAATGTCATCGAGACGGACTACCGGATCGGCCAGAACAATATCAAGCCCTTCGGGCTGGACATCCACAACCCCGTCTTTCTCGTTTCGGGGCTGACCATCGTGGCCTTCGTGATCGCCACCATGGCGTTCCAGAACAGCGTGGGGCCGATGTTCGTGGCGCTGCGCGACTTCCTGATCGCCAATCTCGACTGGTTCTTCCTGTCGGCGGGCAACATCTTCGTCATCCTGTGCCTTGCGCTGATCGTCTCGCCGCTCGGGCGGGTGCGGATCGGCGGGCGCGACGCGCGGCCCGATTACGGCTATGTGGGCTGGTTCTCGATGCTGTTCGCGGCCGGCATGGGGATCGGGCTGATGTTCTTCGGCGTGTCCGAACCGATGTCGCACTATGCGTCTGCCTTCGGCGGCACGGCGGCCGAAGGCGGCGGCAGGACCGACTGGGCGCCGCTCGGCGCCGCAGAGGGGGATGCCGATGCCGCGCGGCGGCTCGGGCTGGCGGCGACGATCTTCCACTGGGGACTGCATCCCTGGGCGATCTATGCCGTGCTGGCGCTGTCTCTGGCGCTTTTCGCCTACAACAAGGGGCTGCCGCTGACGGTGCGCTCGATCTTCTACCCGATCTTCGGGGAACGGATCTGGGGACCCATCGGCCATGTGATCGACGTGCTGGCCGTGTTCGCGACGCTGTTCGGGCTGGCCACCTCGCTGGGCATCGGGGCGCAGCAGGCCAATGCCGGGCTGAGCTTCCTGTTCGGGATCGGGGTCAGCACCAACACGCAGGTCATCCTGATCGCGCTGATCACGCTCTGTGCGCTCGTGTCGGTGCTGCGCGGGCTGGACGGCGGCGTCAAGGTCCTGTCCGAGCTGAACATCGGGCTGGCGGCGCTGCTCTTGCTGTTCGTCCTTCTGGCCGGGCCGACCTCGGCGCTGGTGGCGGGCTTCTTCGAGGGGCTCGGCGCCTATGCGCGCGAACTGGTGCCGCTGTCGATGCCCGTCGGGCGCGACGACGACAATTTCCGCCAGGGCTGGACGGCCTTCTACTGGGCCTGGTGGATCAGCTGGTCGCCCTTCGTCGGCATGTTCATCGCCCGCGTCAACCGCGGCCGCACGGTGCGCGAGTTCCTGATCGCGGTGCTGCTGGTGCCCAGCATGGTGTCGGTGCTGTGGATGACCACGCTCGGCGGCACGGCGATCCACCAGGTGATCGACGGCGGCTTCACCGGCGCCCGCGACGCGGCACTGGAACTCCAGCTGTTCCAGATGCTGTCGCAGCTGCCGCTGACCTCGATCGCCTCCTTCGTGGCCATCGTGCTGGTGATCGTGTTCTTCATCACCTCGTCGGACTCGGGCTCGCTGGTGATCGACCAGATCACGGCGGGCGGCAAGACCGACGCGCCTGTGGCCCAGAGGGTGTTCTGGGTCAGCTTCGAGGGGCTGGTGGCGGCGGCGCTGCTGGTCGGCGGGGGACTGGGCGCACTTCAGGCGATGGCGGTGTCGACCGGGTTTCCGTTCACCATTGTCCTGCTTCTGGCCTGCGTCGCGCTGGTCAAGGGGCTGATGGACGAACCGCGCTGAGCCTGCGGACGGCAACAGGGGCGCGCGCGCCGGCAGCGACGCGCCCCTTTCGGCAGTCACATGTTGGGATAGTTCGGCCCGTCGCCGCCCTGGGGGGTAGTCCAGTGGATGTTCTGGCTGGGGTCCTTGATGTCGCAGGTCTTGCAGTGGACGCAGTTCTGGAAGTTGATCTGGAACCGCGCCGCCGCGCCCTCGCCGATCACTTCATAGACCCCGGCCGGGCAGTAGCGCTGCGCGGGTTCGGCATAGTCGGGCAGGTTCACCCGGATCGGCACCACGGGGTCTTTCAGCCGCAGGTGGGCTGGCTGGCTTTCCTCGTGGTTGGTGAAGCTGAAGGCCACGTTGGTCAGCCGGTCGAAGGACAGCACGCCATCGGGTTTCGGATAGTCGATCGGCTTGTGGTCGGCGGCCTTTCCCGTCGCCTCGGCGTCGGACTTGCCGTGTTTCAGCGTGCCGAACAGCGAAAAGCCCAGCGTGTTCGTCCACATGTCGAGGCCGCCGCCCATCAGGCTGGCAACCAGCCCGTATTTCGACCACAGCGGCTTGACGTTGCGCACCTTGCGCAGGTCGCGCCCGATGGCGCCCTCGCGCACCTCGGTCTCGTAGGTGGTCAACTCGTCGCCCTCGCGCCCGGCCGCGATCGCGGCATGCGCCGCCTCGGCCGCAGCCTTGCCCGACAGCATGGCGTTGTGGTTGCCCTTGATGCGCGGCACGTTCACGAGGCCCGCGGAACAGCCCAGCAGCGCCACGCCCGGTGCCACCATCTTCGGGATCGACTGCCAGCCGCCCTCGGAAATCGCACGCGCCCCGTAGGCCACACGCTTGCCGCCCTTCAGAAGCTCGGCCACCATCGGATGGTGCTTGAAGCGCTGGAACTCCATGTAGGGGTAGAGGTGCGGGTTCTCGTAGTTGAGGTGGACGACGAAACCGACATAGACCTGTTTGTTTTCAAGGTGATAGATGAACGACCCGCCGCCCGCGTTCTTGCCGAGCGGCCAGCCCATCGTGTGGGTGACCGTGCCCTCGCGATGCTTCGCGGGGTCGATCTCCCAGATCTCCTTCATGCCGATGCCGAACTTCTGCGGGCATTTCCCGGCGGAAAGGTCATAGCGCGCCATGACTTCCTTGGTCAGCGACCCGCGCACGCCCTCGGCCAGCAGGACGTACTTGCCGCACAGCTCCATCCCCGGCTCGTATTGCGGGCCCGGGGTGCCGTCGGCCTTCAGGCCCATCTCGCCCGCCACCACGCCGGCCACCCGGTCGCCGTCGTAAACGACGCGCGAACAGGCCATGCCGGGGAAAATCTCCACCCCCATCCCTTCCGCGATGCCGGCCATCCAGCGGCAGACATTGCCCATGCTGACGATGTAGTTGCCGTGATTGTCCATCAGCGGCGGCATCGGCCAGTTCGGGATGCGGATCTGCCCCGCCGGCCCGAGCATGTAGAAATCGTCCTCCGTCACCGGCACGGTGATGGGGGCGCCGCGCTCGCGCCAGTCGGGCAGCAGGGCGTCGAGGCCCGAGGGGTCCAGCACCGCGCCCGACAGGATATGCGCGCCGACCTCGGACCCCTTCTCGAGCACCACCACCGACAGGTCGGGGTCGAGCTGCTTCAGGCGGATCGCCGCCGACAGGCCGGCC
>DAOLBY010000010.1:0-30622 GCA_035324325.1 Paracoccaceae bacterium
CATGAAGTTCCTCGACCGCGACCACCCGATGTTCGCGCGCCCCTGGGTCCGCTGGGCGACCGTTCTGGTTCCGGCGGTCTGGGGCGGGTTCGAGGTCGCGATGGGGGCACCGGGCTGGGCGATCCTGTTCTGGGGGGTCGCGGCCTATGCCTTCTGGGTGCTGGTCCTGCGCAAGTAGCGCCGCGATCAGCCTGCCAGCCGCACCAGGATCTCGTCGGTCAGCACCGCCACCTCGGCCGCCGCCGGGCCGCGCCCGGCATCGGCCACGCCCAGCCCCTGCCCCAGTGTCTCGGCATAGGCAACGCGCTGGCCGAGGCGCGCGGCTGCCACATCCGGCGACAGTTCGGCCGCCGCCGCCGCGATCTCCTCCACCAGCCGCGTGCCCGCCTTGGCGCGGTTCAGGACCAGAAGCGTCGGCTTGCCGACCCGCGCGGCCAGGTCGAGCACCCCGTCGGTCGCCCAGAGGTCCACATGGCTGGTCGCCACCGGCACCAGGATCAGGCTGGCCTCGCGCAGCGCCGGGCGCAGGTCGCTGTCGATCTTGGGCGGCGTGTCGATCAGCACCACGTCGTTGCTGCGCTTCAGCTTCTCGGCCTCGTAGCCGACCCCCCAGGCCGAGGCGGTGGAGAAGTCCATGTCCGTCAGGCCACGGTCGCGCCGCGTCATGAACCAGCGGCCGAGCGACCCCTGCGGATCGGTATCGAGCAGCGCGACCCGCAGACCCCGGCGGGTGAGTTCGACGCCGAGATTGACGGCCAGCGTGGTCTTTCCGCTGCCGCCCTTCTGCTGCGCGACGGTGAGGACATGCACCATGGGAACCCCTCTTGCTGCGCTGCAGCATAGGGTGATTCGGGGCCGGGGTCAGCAGCGGATCGACCCGCGCATCTCTCCGCTGTCGCCCTGAAGGCTGCGTTCGATCAGGGCGCAGCCGGTGACGGGTTCGATCAGCCCGATCATGGTGGCGCGGATGCGGGCGTGTTCGCCGCGGGTGGCATAACCGAGCCGGATGACCTCGACCCGGCTTTGCGTATGGAAAACCGTGTACTGGCGACCGTCCACCGTCACATCCCGCCGCGCCGCCCCGAAGAATTCCGGCGCCGGCTGCGCGCCGCAGGCGGCCAGCATCAGGGCAAGAGCGAGGGGCGGGCGGTGCGTCACCATGTCCCGATCAGGGTCGGGGTTGGTTAAGGAAAGGTTGACGGAGGCTGCCCCAGCGGTCAGCTCGCCCCCGGCACGTCATAGCGCGTGGCACCGCGGTGGCGTTCATCGACCGGTGTCGTCAGGATCGAGGCGTGGTGGGCGCGCTGATCGCAGTGTGCGCGCGGGCAGACGCGGCAGTTGATGCCGATGGGCGTGACCGGGGCCGAGCCCAGCGACACGCCCTCCGCATAGCCCACCATCGGCGCATGCTCGATGGTGCAGCCCATGGCCACGGCCAGCCGGTTGTCCTGCCCGCTGCGGGCGAAGGTCGGCCGGTCCACCGTGCGGGCAAAGACGAAATACTGCGAGGCATCGGGCATTTCCACGAGCTGCGGCACGATGCGGCCGGGCAGTCGGAAGGACATGTGCACGTCGAGCCGCGGGCAGGCGCCACCGTATTCGGCAAGGTGGAAGTCGGTGGCGTTGAAGCGCTTGGTCACGTTGCCCGCCTTGTCGATGCGCAGGAAGAAGAAGGGCACGCCCTGCGCACCGTCGCGCTGCATCGTGGTCGCCCGGTGGCAGGCCTGTTCGAAGCTGACGCCGAAGCGCGTCGCCAGGTGGTCGAAGTCGTATTTGGAGGCCCGGGCCTCGGCCAGGAAGGCGTCGTAGGGCATCAGGACGGCGGCGGCAAAATAGTTTGCCAGTTCCACGCGCAGCCGCGCGCGGCCCTGCGCGTCGGGCGGCCCCTGCGCAACCAGCGCGTCGAACAGACCCCCCGATTCGATCAGCCCGGCCACATGGGCCAGCTGAAAGACCCGGTTGGGGTGGTCCAGCGCCTCGGACAGCCAGACCTCGGCACGGGCGGCATCGTGGCGGCGCAGCGATTGCGGCATCTCGGCAACACGCTTCAGCCGCACCTCGATGCGGTGGTCGCGCGCCAGCCGGGCCTTGAGCGTGGCATAAAGGTCGTCAGGCGCCGGTGCGCCACTCCGCCAGAAGGCGGCGGCGGCATCCTCAAGTGCCGGGAAGTGGTTGCGGTGCGCGCGGAAGAAGTTGTGGACCGCGCCTTCGGGCGAGGCGCCGATTGTCGTCTCGGTCCCCTGCGCGCCCAGCGCCAGCAACTGGTCGGAGGCTGCGAGATAGCTTCGGTGCAGCCGCAGGAAGGCGCCGATCAGCCCCGGCGCATGGGCCTGGGCGGCGCGCAGCTCGTGCAGGTCGGGGCGCGCGGCGTCGAAGATCGGATCCTGAAGCGCCGCGCGCAGGTCGGACAGGCGGGCGGTCGCGTCGTCCTCGGTGAGGTCGCGCCAGTCCACGCCGTAGGTCTCGAACATGCGCAGCAGAATCGCCACGGACACGCTGCGCTGGTTGTTTTCCAGCAGGTTCACATAGGCCGTGCTGATCCCCAGATGCCGGGCCATCTGGCCCTGTGTCTCGCCCCGTTCCTGCCGCAGGCGGCGCAGCTGGGGGCCGATGAAGGTTTTCCGCATCACAATCTCCATCCGTTGATTTGACAATGCTACATATCCTGAAACTTGTGAACTCTCGCGTTTACAGCAGAACCCGGTTTTGCTCCGCGATCCCGCCCGCACCTGCGATGAACTGCGCCACACAGCGGAGGACAGCATGCAGACCGGCCACGCCCATCTCTTCATTCCCGGCCCCACCAACCTGCCCGAGGACGTGCGCCGCGCCATGGCCGTGCCGATGCCCGACCACCGCTCGCCCGAGTTCGCAGCCTTCCTGCGCCCGATCCTGCGCGACCTGGCGCCGGTGTTCGGGATGCACGAGGGGCGGATCGCGCTGATCCCGGGCAATGGCACCGCGGCCTGGGAAGCGGCGATCACCAATACGCTGTCGCCCGGCGACCATGTGCTGATGGCGCGGCACGGCACCTTCTCGACCCTCTGGGCCGAGATGGCCACGAACATGGGCCTTGTCGTCGAATGCGTGGATGTGGCCTGGGGCGCCCCCTGCCCGGTGCGCGAGTTCGGCCGCCGCCTGGGCGCTGACCGGCACGGCCGGATCAAGGCGGTCTTCGTCACACAGAACGAGACCGCTACCGGCGTGGTGTCGGATGTGGCCGCCGTGCGGCGGGAACTCGACGCGACCCTCCACGACGCGCTGCTGTTCGTGGACGGGGTGTCCTCGATCGGGTCGATGCCCTTCGCGATGGACGCCTGGGGCGTCGACCTGGCGGTGACGGGAAGCCAGAAGGGGCTGATGTGCCCCGCGGGCCTCGGCATCCTGGCGCTCAGCCCCAGGGCGCTGGCGGCGATGGAAAGCGCGCGGGCGCCACGGTCCTTCCTCGACCTCAAGGCGCTGCTGGCTGCACATGACGCGGGCAGCTTTCCCTACACGCCGCCCGCGCCGGTGCTGCACGGGCTGCGCGCCGCGCTCGATCGGCTGGCGGCGGAAACCCTGCCCGCAGTCTTTGCCCGCCACCGCCTGCTGGCCGAAGCCGTGCGCGCAGGCGTCGCAGCTTGGGGCCTGCGGACCGTGGCGGAACATTCCTCCTTCGCCTCTGACACCGTGACGGCCATCCGCACGCCCGAGGGGGTGGACGCGCGCGAGGTCATCGCCACCGCGCGCAGCCGCTACAACACGTCCTTCGGCGCCGGCCTTGGGCCGCTTGCCGGCAAGGCGTTCCGCATCGGCCACCTGGGCGACCTGAACGAGGGGATGGTGCTGAGCGCGCTCGCCATCGCGGAACTGGCGCTGGTTCAGTCCGGCGCGCGCATTGCGCTAGGGTCCGGTATGGCAGCGGCGCAAGGCCACTTCGCCGGCGCCGCGGCGCCCGCCCTGTCCATCGCCGCCGAGTAGCTGCCATGAGCCACACCCTTCACCCCCTGCGCCGCCCGCGCCTGCAACGCTCGACCCTCGCCGTGCCGGCCTCCAACATGGACATGGTGCGCAAGGCCGCCGACAGCGCCGCCGATGTCGTGTTCCTCGACCTCGAGGATGCGGTCGCCCCGCCGGAAAAGCCGCAGGCGCGCAAGAACGCCATCCAGGCACTGAACGGGATCGACTGGGCCGGACGCGGCAAGACCGTCAGCGTGCGGATCAACGGGCTCGACACGCATTACATGTACCGCGATGTCGTGGACATCATGGAACAGGCGGGCGACCGGCTGGACATGATCCTGATCCCCAAGCTCGGGGTCTGGGGTGACCTCTACATGGTCGAGGCGCTGGTCAACCAGATCGAAACGGCCTGCGGCCTGACCCGCAAGGTCGGCATCGAGGCGCTGATCGAAACCGCGCTCGGCATGGCGAACGTGGAGGACATCGCGCGGCAGGCCGCGCAGGCGGGCAGCCGGCTCGAGGCGCTGCACTTCGGGGTAGCGGATTACGCGGCCTCGATGCGGGCGCGCACGGTCAACATCGGCGGGCTGAACCCGGCCTATCCGGGCGACCAGTGGCACGCCTCGCTGACCCGCATGATCATCACCTGCCGCGCCTACGGGCTGCGGGCGCTCGACGGCCCCTTCGGCGATTTCGCCGACCCCGCGGGTTACACCGCGGCGGCCGAACGCGCCGCGGCGCTGGGGTGCGGGGGGAAATGGGCCCTCCCCCCCCGCCAGATCGCGCTGGCGAAGGGGGTGTTCAGCCCGCCCGCGGCCGAGATCACGAAGGCCCGCCGCATCATCGAGGAGCTGCGAAAGGCCGAGGCCGCGGGCAAGGGCGCCGCGGCGCTCGACGGCAAGATGATCGACGCGGCGTCCGAACGCATGGCGATGAACGTGATCGCGCTGGCCGATGCCATCGCGGCGCGCAACCCGGCCCCCGCGGCCGCCGAATAACGAGGGGGGATCACGCATGGACATCCACGAACACCAGGCCAAGGCCCTGCTGGCCGAATTCGGCGTGCCGGTGCCCGAGGGCGGGGTCGCCTTCACCCCCGAACAGGCGGCGCATCACGCCCGCCGCCTGGGCCTGCCGGTCGTCGTCAAGGCGCAGATCCATGCCGGCGGCCGGGGCGCCGCGGGCGGGGTGAAGCTCTGCCGCACCGAGGCCGAGGTCGCGGCCTTCGCCGCGGGCCTCTTGGGCCGCCGCCTTGTCACCAAGCAGACGGACGCGCAGGGCAAGCCCGTGCATCGCGTCTGGGTCGAGGTCGCGACCGACATCGCGCAGGAGCTCTATCTGGGCTTCGTGCTCGACCGCAAATCCGAGCGCATCATGATCGTCGCCTCGCGCGAGGGGGGGATCGAGATCGAGGACCTGGCCCACGAACGCCCCGAGGCGCTGTTGCGGATGGTGATCGACCCCGCCGTGGGGCTGACCGAGTTCTCGGCCCGCGAGCTTGCCTTCGGGCTGGGGCTGAAGGGCCCGCAGGTGGCGCAGATGGGCCGGGTGCTGCGCGGCTGCTACCGCGCCTACCGCGACCGCGACGCGATGATGGTCGAGATCAACCCGCTCGTGATCACCGGCACGGGCGACCTGATCGCGCTCGACGCCAAGATGAGCTTTGACACCAACGCCATGTTCCGCCGCCCCGAGGTTGCAGCCCTGCGCGACCCCGGACAGGAGGATCCGCGCGAGGATGCCGCCGCCGAACACGGGCTGAACTATGTGGGCCTGTCGGGCGACATCGGCTGCATCATCAACGGCGCGGGCCTTGCCATGGCGACGATGGACATGATCCAGCTTGCAGGCGGCACACCCGCCAACTTCCTCGACATCGGCGGCGGCGCCAGCCCCGAGCGCGTGGTCGCGGCCTTCCGCACCGTGCTGTCGGACGGCAACGTGTCGGTCGTGCTGGTCAACATCTTCGCGGGCATCAACCGCTGCGACTGGGTGGCCAAGGGGGTCGTGCAGGCCTACCGCGAACTTGGCCTGACGCTGCCGGTCGTGGTGCGCCTGGCCGGCACGAATGTGGAGGAGGGGCGCGAGATCATTCGCGCCTCGGGCCTGCCGCTGATTTCCGCCGACACGCTGGCCGAGGCCGCCGCCGCCGCCGTCCGCGCCCGCCCCCGCCTGGCCGCCTGAGGGAAGACCCCATGACCATCCTGATCGACCGCACCACCCGCGTCATCGTGCAGGGCATGACCGGCCGCATCGGCCAGTTCCATGCCGCCGACATGATCCGCCACGGCACCAATGTCGTGGGCGGCGTCACCCCTGGCCGCGGCGGGGAAACCGTGCTCGACCGTCCCGTGTTCGACACCGTGCGCCAGGCGGTCGAACAGGCCGGGGCCGAGGCGTCGCTCGTCTTCGTGCCGCCCCCGATGGCCGCCGATGCGATCATGGAGGCCGCCGAGGCAGGCATCAAACTGGCCGTCTGCGTGACCGACGGCATCCCCGCGCAGGACATGATGCGCGTCAAGCGGTTCCTGCGCCGCTTCCCGGCCGAACGGAAGATGCGCCTGATCGGCCCCAACTGCGCCGGCATCATCAGCCCCGGCGAAGGGTTCATGGGCATCATGCCGCCCCACATCTACCTGCCGGGCCGCGTGGGCATCGTGGGCCGGTCGGGCACGCTGGGATACGAGGCGGCATCCCAGATGAAGGCGCTCGGCATCGGTGTCTCGACCAGCGTCGGCATCGGCGGCGACCCGATCAACGGCTCCAGCTTCCGCGACACCCTCGAGCTGTTCGAGGCCGACCCGGGCACCGACGCGGTGATGATGATCGGCGAGATCGGCGGCCCGCAGGAGGCCGAGGCCGCAGCCTTCGCCCGCGACCACATGAAGAAGCCCGTGGTAGCCTATATCGCGGGCCTGTCCGCGCCCAAGGGCCGCAAGATGGGCCATGCCGGCGCCATCATCAGCGCCTTCGGCGAAAGCGCGCAGGAGAAGGTCGAGATCCTGTCGGCCGCCGGCATCACCGTGGCCCCCACCCCCTCGGCCATGGGCGAGACAATCGCCCGCGTCCTGGGCCTGCGGGCCGCGGCATGATGCAGGCCCCGCCGCCCGCGGGCGCGGCCGCCACCCCGGAACAGGCGCAGGCCTGGGTCGGGCGGGTCGAGACGCGCGAGGGCGCGCTGACGCCGGAACTGGCGGGGATGCTGATGGGGGCGCTTGGCCATCCGGCAGCCCCCCAGCCCGCCACCCACACCAGCGCGCCCATGCCGCTTCTGTGGCACTGGGCGGCCTTTCCCGACTTCGTGCCGATCGCGGGCATCGCCACCGACGGTCACCCGCGGCCGGGGGGCTTCCTGCCCCCCCTGCCCTTCGGCCGCCGCATGTGGGCGGGGGGGAAGCTGTCGTTCCGCGGCGGCTTCGCCATCGGCGAGCGGATCACGCGGCGGTCGGAAATCCTGTCGGTCGAGTTCAAGACCGGCTCGACCGGCGACATGGCCTTCGTCCGCGTCGGCCACGACCTGCGCGGCGAAGGCGGCGGGGCCATCCGCGAGGAGCAGGACATCGTCTATCTGCCGATCCCCGATGCCTTCCGCGCCCCCCGCGCCGTGCCCGCCCCCGCGGCGCCGCTGTTTTCCGAGGAGGTAGAGGCGGGGCCGGTGCGGCTGTTCCGCTATTCGGCCGCCACCTGCAACGCGCACCGCATCCACTACGACCGCGCCTATGCCGCGGAGGTGGAGAAATACCCGGGCCTCGTGGTGCACGGACCCTTGCAGGCGACCCTGCTGATGGAGGCCGCGGTCCGCCACACGGGCCGGGCCCCGGCGCGGTTCAGCTTCCGCGGCGTGCACCCGATGTTCGACGGCCACCTGCACCTGATGGCGGTGGCCGAAGGCGGGGGGGCGCTCGCGCTCTGCACCGTGGCGTCGGCGGGCCATCAGGGGCTTCAGGCAAGCTTCGAATGGGGGGAGTAGCCGAATGGGCATCCTGACGGGCATGCGCGTCGTCGAGGGCTCGGCCTTCGTGGCCATCCCGCTCGCGGGCATGACGCTGGCGCAGATGGGCGCCGAGGTGATCCGCTTCGACCGGATCGAGGGAGGTCTCGACGCCGGACGCTGGCCGGTGACGTCCACGGGGCAGAGCCTGTTCTGGGCGGGCCTCAACAAGGGGAAGAAGTCGGTGGCGGTGGACCTGTCCACCCCCGCGGGGCGCGAGATCGTCACGCAGATCGTCACCGCGCCGGGGCCCGACGCGGGGCTGTTCCTGACCAACCTGCGGGTCAGGGGCTGGCTCGACCATCCGACCCTCGCAGCGCTGCGGCCCGATCTGGTGATGGTCACGCTTCTGGGTGACCGGCACGGGCGGCCGGCGGTGGATTACTCGGTCAACCCTTCGATCGGCTTTCCCGATGCCACGGGCCCCGAGGGGTCGGACCAACCCGTGGCCCATGTGCTGCCCGCCTGGGACTGCATCGCGGGCAACATGGCGGTGTCGGCGCTGCTCGCGGCCGAACGCCACCGCCTGCGCACCGGGCAGGGGCAGGAGGTCGTGTTCTCGCTCAAGGACGCCGCGGCGGCGATGCTCGGCAACCTGGGGATCATCGGCGAGGTCGTGGTGAACGGGGTGGACCGGCCCAAGGCCGGCAACGCGCTCTATGGCGGCTACGGGCAGGATTTCACCTGCGCCGACGGGCGGCGCGTCATGGTGATCGGCCTGACCGAACGGCAATGGGAGGGCGTCGTGAAGGCCACCGGCACGGCCGGGGCGATGGCGGCACTGGAACGCCGCCTGGGCGAAAGCCTGGCCGAGGAGGGCGCGCGCTTCCGCCACCGCGCGGCGATCACCGCCGTGCTGGCGCCGTTCTTCGCCGCGCGGCGGGTCGAGGACTTCGCCGCCGGTTTCGACCGCGCCAGCCTCACCTGGTCGGAGTTCCGCAGCTTCGCCCGCGCGGTGCGCGAAGACCCCGACCTGTCGCCCGAAAACCCGATGTTCGCGGAGCTGGACCAGCCCGGCATCGGCCGCTTCCCCGTCCCCGGTTCGCCGCTCGCCTTCGGCGCCCTGCCGCGCGAGGCCCCGGTGCGCGCACCCGCCCTGGGCGAACACACCGAAGAGGTGCTGGCCGAGGTCGCGGGCCTGTCCTCGGGCCAGATCGGCCGGCTGTTCGATCAGGGGCTGGTGGCGGGGCCACGGGTGCCGCTGCGGCTGGCGGGGTAACGCCTCAAAACCTCACGAAATCCCAAAACTGCCTTGCAGCCATGCCCGAAGAACGCTACATATTACTCGCTAGATTGAACTGGGACATGCACGTAGTTTCACCTGACCAGCCCTGAAGGGCGCGTGGGCCACTGAGCTCACCGCTAACCGAAGATCAAGGGCCCGCACAGGGTCGTTGGTCGCCTTGACTGCGAAGTCTGCTCGACTTGTGCTGCAGCGCGCTCGGCAGTATTGTGGCAAGGCTAGGTCCCAGAGAGGCATTGTCCTCGTGTGCAGTGCTAGAGGGAAACTGGAGTGCGCTTCGAGATGCGGCAAAAGCGATGCTTTTGCCGCATCTATTTTTTCGGAACCACTCTAACAAAGTCATTTGGATAGATGTTGACGTATTTTGCCCGTCTGATTGACATCTCGGCGCCATGGCAGTCCAAGAATACCTTTGAAACCGGCCCGTCAACGCGGCCGGTTACGTCAAAGTGAAAGCCCGGATTGATTGGCACACCGAACCTGTAGTATCCAGCGACAAAACACTTTGGCTTGTGTGATCCGCCCTTTTTGAGCAAGCTTCCCCCGCCATGCTCATCCCGCCCAGGCGTTGCAAACTGAAGACCGTTATCATCAGAGAACCACCTTCTTCCATTGGCACCAGTGGTCGAAGCAACCAAGCGCCGAGCACTATCTGTTGTTTGGACGGGATCAATTCCACCCACTTCCGCAGCGTTCAACCGAACAAGCTTGTCCATGAAACCTCCCAGTGCGGCACATGAAAAGTTTGAACGCGGCAAAAGAAGTGGTTGAGAGTTTTTCTTGCTCATCTCAGACCGCAAGGCCGCGACCTTACCCCTTAGGACCTGCCCGACGCGCAAACATTGGCCACTTACCCAATTTACGTACTCCCTCTTAGCTCTCTCCGTCCGCACAAATGACACGTTTTCCGAAAAACAAACAATCAAGGTTGAATGCCCCAAATTTGCAAAAAGCGCTTCGGCAAACAGCGGCCAGAAATTTAGAACGAAGGATGCGGGGCGGTTGTCTATTTCTCGAGTCTGAACAATTTCTTCCGACCATAGCCTGAACTGCTTCGCAAAACATTCTGCACGCTCATTTGGACACGCAGCTCTCTGCATTCCCTGCGAAGCCACACCAAAGCACTTGAAATCTAGTCCGTTATCCTTCGACTTACGAACAAGTTGCTCATAAACGAAATTGACCGACCAGTCGGGCAATCCGACCACCCACGCCCGCATCGCTAGGACCGGCTTACAATCTTAATGACAACATCAAGTGGAATCATTATTCGCTGCTGATCAGAAATGCTCATTGCCTGAAAGACGCGGGCCAGTGCAGCGCTGCTGTCCTTTGCTCGCATTTTCTTGACTTGTTCGATAAGGCTGGCGTGTGGGATTTTCTTCTCCTCGGCCCAACGCCGAAGACGCGCTCCGACCTCTATATCCGAAATAGCTTCTCCAGGCTTTCTGACAAATTCATGCTCCACTTCATACCAATCAGCGGGAACATCGTCACCCTGATCCAATTCATGAAATTGGCTATCGGAGCCAGCGATCTCCAGCGCCCTCTTGCTCTTTGTGAGTGGCTTACTGAAGGCTGAGAATATTGGCTTGTAGTACCTCGGCTCCTGTTGCAGCGAGCCAGAAACTTCTTCAGAATTTTTGAACAACAATGTTGAGGCGTCAGACACATGAGCCGGCACTAGTCCAACTACCTCGTGATGTGTTGGGTGTTGAACTGTGCGAACCTGTCCGCTCAAATTTTCCTCAATAAATAATTTTAGCGTCTTCCCGGGATGCAATTGTTCGCGGACGTACTCGACACTATGCTGGCGTAGCCTGCCTGGGAGCTGCGATAGAAGCAGCGGCCGATGCTCTGCAACCCAATAGTCGGCGACAATGCTCGAAATTGCCGATACAATACCTTGATTTTCCAAGTCTTCACCCATCCATCTTGAGCGCGCTAATGAACGCCTCCTGCGGGATCTCGACCTTGCCGAACTGCCGCATCCGCTTCTTGCCGGCTTTTTGCTTCTCGAGCAACTTCTTCTTGCGCGTGGCGTCGCCGCCGTAGCACTTGGCGGTCACGTCCTTGCGCATCGCGCTCAGCGTTTCGCGGGCGATCACGCGGGCGCCGATGGCGGCCTGGATCGGGATCTTGAACATGTGCCGCGGGATCAGGTCCTTGAGCTTTTCCACCATCGCCCGGCCGCGCATCTCGGCGCGGTCGCGGTGGACCATCATCGACAGCGCGTCCACCGGTTCCTCGTTCACGAGGATCGACATCTTGACGAGGTAGTCCTCGCGGTAGCCCGCCATCTGGTAGTCGAAGCTCGCATAGCCCTTGGTCACCGACTTCAGCCGGTCGTAGAAGTCGAACACCACTTCGGCCAGCGGCAGGTCGTATTCCACCATCGCGCGGTTGCCGGCGTAGGTCAGGTTCAGCTGGATGCCGCGGCGGTCCTGGCAGAGCTTGAGGATGTCGCCCAGATACTCGTCGGGCACCATGATCGTGGCCTTGATCCGCGGCTCCTCGATATGGTCGATCTGCATCACGTCGGGCATGTCGGCGGGGTTGTGCAGGTCGCGAACCTCGCCCGACTTCATGTGCAGCTTGAACACGACCGAAGGCGCCGTGGTGATCAGGTCGAGGTCGTATTCCCGTTCCAGCCGGTCGCGGATCACCTCGAGGTGCAGCAGCCCGAGGAACCCGCAGCGGAAGCCGAAGCCGAGCGCGGCCGAGGTCTCCATCTCCGAGCTGAACGAGGCGTCATTCAGCGACAGCTTCTCGATGGCGTCGCGCAGCGCGTCGAAATCGGCGGCGTCGACCGGAAAGAGGCCGCAGAACACCACCGGCTGCGCGGGCTTGAACCCGGGCAGCGGCGCGTCGCAGGGGCGTCGCTCCTGCGTGATCGTGTCGCCCACGCGGGTGTCGCGCACCTGCTTGATCGAGGCGGTGAAGACCCCGATCTCGCCCGGCCCCAGTTCGCCGATGTCCTGCATCTGGGGCTTGAGCACCGCCAGCCGGTCGATGCCGTAGACGGCGCCGGTCTGCATCATCTTGATGCGGTCGCCCTTCTTCACCATGCCGTCGATGACGCGGATCATGACGACGACGCCGAGGTAGGCGTCATACCAGCTGTCCACCAGCATCGCCTTCAGGGGCGCGGCGCGGTCGCCCCTGGGCGGGGGCAGGCGGGTCACGATGGCCTCGAGCACCTCGGGAATGCCAAGGCCCGTCTTGGCCGAGATCAGGACGGCGTCGGAGGCATCGAGCCCGATCACGTCCTCGATGTTCTCGCGCACCCGGTCGGGGTCGGCGGCGGGCAGGTCGATCTTGTTCAGCACCGGCACGATCTCGTGCCCTGCATCCAGCGCCTGGTAGACGTTGGCGAGCGTCTGCGCCTCGACCCCCTGGCTGGCATCGACGACCAGGAGCGAGCCCTCGACCGCACGCATGCTGCGCGAGACCTCGTAGGCGAAGTCCACATGGCCGGGCGTGTCGATCAGGTTCAGGATGTAGGTCTGGCCGTCCTTTGCGGGGTATTCGATCCGCACGGTGTTGGCCTTGATGGTGATGCCGCGCTCGCGCTCGATGTCCATCGAGTCAAGCAGTTGCTCCTTCATGTCGCGCGCGGCCACCGTTCCCGTCATCTGGATCAGGCGGTCGGCCAGCGTGGATTTGCCGTGGTCGATATGGGCCACGATCGAGAAGTTGCGGATGCGCGAGAGCTCGGTCATGGCGCGGGATATGAAGGGGTTTCGGGGGGTGGTCAATGGTTCCCGGGGGGGCCGTGAGGGGCCGTCGGGCAGCCATCCCCGGGCCTGCCGCCGGCAGGGCTGCCAGGGCGCCGGTCGGCAAGGCTCCGCCGAAGGCGGGCACAACCAGTGGGGGAAAACCGTACGTCCATTCCCCGCCATCGGCTCGCCCCGCGGCGCGGGCAGAAAACTTCTTTGCCTGTCAACGGCTTGTCCAGATCCCGCGCCGTGTGGCAGTGCAATATGCCGCAACACGGCTGAATTGACTCGAATGAAGGGTTTCTCCACCGTCCGCATCGCCTCCCTGCCAGGGGGCATCCCTCGCGGCGCCCGTTCGTCCTGTCCCTTTCGCCGGGGCATGATGCGGCGCAGTTCGGCGAGGGCACGTGTGTAACAGGGGGAAAGCGCATGCCGGAAAGCACCGTCAACTGGCTCTGGATCGGGAACCGTCCGGCCATCGATCCGACGCCGAACACCAACGTCACCGCCACCCAGCTGGAGGCCGCGGGGATGAACGGATACACCGTCACCGGCCCGGCCCGGATCGCGCCGGTGGCGGTGACCGGCACCACCACGAACACGGCGCAGGGCGCGGTCTTTACCGCGCCCTTCAACGCCGTCGGCGGCTTCACCAGTCGCTTTTCCTTCGACAGTCCCTCGACCTCCGGCCCGGTGTCGAACCTGACGATCCAGACCACCTTTCGCGGAAACGTGACGATCACCCTGCCCGACGGCAGCACCACGACGCAGGTCGCGACCATCGTGCAGATGTCGAACGGTGACATCTTCCTGCGCCCCAACGCCAATTTCCTGCCCGCCGGGGACGGGATCACCGCCCTGCGCTCGATCACCACCGACACCGCCACGCCGTTCCCGAACAACACCGTCCTCAATTCGGTGATCTCGTTCAACCCGGACATCTTCGACATCGAGATCCCCTGTTTCGCCGCCGGCACGATGATCACCACGCCGACAGGCGAGCGGGCGGTCGAAACACTGGCGCCGGGCGATCTGGTGCTGACACTCGACCACGGGGCGCAGTCGGTGCGCTGGATCGGGCGGCGGCACCTGCCGGGGTCGGCGCTGGTGGCGCAGCCGCACCTGGCACCGGTGCGCATCGCCGCCGGGGCGCTGGGCCTCGACCTTCCGGTGCGGGACATGAAGGTGTCGCCGCAGCATCGGGTGATGGTGCGGTCACGCATCGCCGAGCGGATGTTCGAGACGGAGGAGGTGCTGGTCGCGGCCAAGCATCTGGTCGGCCTGCCCGGCATCACGCAGGAACCGGCGGCGGCGGGAGTCACCTATGTGCACTTCCTCTGCGACCGGCACGAGGTGGTCTTTGCCGAGGGCGCGCGGGTCGAAAGCCTCTATGCCGGGCCGATGGCGCTGCGCGCGCTGGGGCCGGCGGCCGAAGAAATCCTCGCGATCTTTCCCGAACTGCGTGAATTCGGGGGCACGGGACTGCACCCTGTCCGCCCTCTGGTGCGCGGACGACAGGGGCGCCACTTGGCCGAGCGGCACGTGCGCAATGCCGTGGCCCTGCAATCGGCGGCCTGATTGCAGCATCTGGCGGAAGGTCGTGCCGCTGCCGCAACCTGTAGAGGGCTTGGCGGAAACCCGCCAAGCCGCATTGCCGCATTGAAAAAATCCTGCCGAATCGGCATCATGGCCGTGAAGATGCGGGACCGTCCGAGACGGCGCGAACCCGTGCGGCAGGCAAAGGGACAGACATGCGGGCAATCCTGATTTCGGGCCTTCTGGCCCTTGGCACATTTGCGGGGCCGACGACCGTATCGGCGGGACCGATCGAAGCGGCCTGCATGGCGTCGGACCGGCGGGCGGCCAGCCGTGCACTCTGCGGCTGCATCCAGCAGGCGGCGGACATGACCTTGCGCGGTGGCGACCAGCGCAAGGCGGCGCGCTTCTTCCGCGACCCCGATCAGGCGCAGCAGGTCCGCATGTCGAAATCCGACTCGGACAATGCGTTCTGGGCGCGCTACAAGGCGTTCGGCGCCACGGCCGAGACTCTCTGCACCAACGGCTGAGGCTTCGCGGGGGACCGATGCGGACCCCGGCCCTGCCTGCCGTCAGTTCGACGGCGTGCCGTTGCCGTGATGGCCGTGGCCGTGATGTCCGTGCTGCCCGGCATCGTCAGGCCTGCGGGCATTGTCGACCGGCACCTCGACGGTGATGACTTCGCCGCGTTCGAACGTCAGGGTCAGCAACAGCACATCGCCGTCCTTCAGCGGCTGGCGCAGGCCCAGCAGCATCACATGGTTGCCGCCGCGGGCCAGTGCGCTGGTTTCGTGACCGCCGACGGGGATGCCGTCCTTGACCTCGATCATGCGCATCACGCCCTGGGCATCCTCGACATGGGTGTGCAGTTCCACCCGCTCGGCCGCCTCTGACGCCGCCGAAATCAGGCGGTCGGGTTCGGCCGAATGGTTCACGATGTCGAAGAAGGCGGCGCCGGAACCTGAGGCGCCGACGCGGGCATAGGGGTTCTCGATATGGATGCCGTCATGGGCCAGGGCGGGAACGGCAAGCATGGCCGCAAGCGCGGCGAGTAGGGTACGGAGCATGGTTTTTCCTGTCGCTTGAACGGTTTGAAGGGGTGCGTTCAGACGAAGGCAGGGGGCCCGCGGGCCGGAGGTGCGGGGGGAGGGGTGGAGGGTGGGGCGCGGGGGGGCGACCTCCCCCCGGCCCGAGACAGGGCCGGGGGCCGGAGGGGGGGGTCGGCCCCCGGGGGCATCGCCAAGGCCAGCCCCGCCACGCAGTCCGGGCACAGGTGGACCGGCGGGACGGGCTTGCCCTGACTGTCCAGGAGCACCGTCGCGGGCGCGCCGTCGGCGCAGACCTCGACCGCGAAGGCCCCTGCCGCCGCATGCGACCGCGCCACCGCCATGGACTGCGAGGCCATTGCCAGCAGCACGGCAAGCAGGAGCGAGAGGACGGAACGCCAGGCCATGGCGCAGACTAGCCTGCATGGCGGCCGCAGAAAAGCGGCTATGGCGCGCTGCAATGCAAAAGGCCCCGCGCCGGCGGGGCCTTCGGTCAGGCGCTTCGGGCGACGGGCAGTCAGGCCGCCTTGGCCTTGACGATCTCCCGCTTGATCTTCTGTGCCTTGGGCGACAGTTCGTCGTCATGCGCCTTGGCGAGGAAAGCGTCGAGCCCGCCGCGATGGTCCACGCTGCGCAGGGCATGGGCCGAGACGCGCAGCTTGAACGACTGGCCCAGAATGTCCGAGATCAGCGTCACATCGTTGAGGTTCGGCAGGAAGCGCCGCTTGGTCTTGTTGTTGGCGTGGCTGACGGTGTGCCCGGACATCGGGCCCTTGCCACTGAGTTCGCAGACGCGCGACATGGGTTTGTTCCTTAAAGCGTGCGGTCGAAGCAAGATGGATGGGGCCGCAGACAGGTCTGCCGCCTTTGTCATCGCGGCCGTCTAGTGGCTTTCGCGGAGGCCGTCAAGCGATTCACCCCCGCCCGCACAGGCGATCAAGCCCCGATGCCGGCCGATTGCAGAAGCTGCACGCCGTTGATCTGCCACCCGTCGCCGGCCGGGATCATCTGGTAGTCCAGCAGGTGCGTGCGCCCCTGCCCGTCCGTCACCATCACCCTCTGCCACAGCCGCCCACCCACTTCGCGCAGGCCCAGCATCCGCACGTCGGAGGGGCGCCAGACCATCGGATAGCCGTCGCGCACCATGGCGCCGAAGTTCTCGGGCGTGCGGAACAGGCCGCGGATGTTGGGCGAGGCAAAGGTGAAGGCGGTGGCGACATCATCCGCGAGGAAGGCGGTGATCTGGCCGCGGATCGTGCCCTCGATCCCCGCGCGGTCCTGCGCTGCGGCGGGCGCAAACGGCAGCAGAAGGGCAAGACAGGCGGCGGCGAGGGGCTTGCGCATGGCATCCTCCGACAACGATGCGGTGACGATAGAACGGGATGCCCCGGCGGCAAGTTTCAGGTTGCGGCTTTCCCGCGGGGACTTTCCGCACTCCGGCCGGCGCAGTAGCATCCCGCCCATGGCCTTTGCCCTGCGCCCCGACGACCGCAACCTGACCGCCGCCCTGCGACGCATCGCGCGGGGCGAACTGGGACCGGCGCTCGCGCAGGTGGCGGCGGGCGCCCCCGATGCCCCGGCCGTCCACGATGTCCGCAAGCGGATCAAGAAGTTGCGGGGCCTCCTGCGGCTGGTGCGCCCGGGGTTTCCCGCTGCCCGCGACGAGGTCGCGGCACTGCGCGGGGTGGCGCAGGGGCTGGCGCCGGTGCGCGACGCCGAGGTGGCACTGGACTGGGCCGGACGGCTGGGCGCCGCGCAGGACGGGGCGCTCGGCGCTTGGCTGGCCGCAAGGGTCGAGACCGCGCGCGCCGGCACCGACATGCCCGCGGCCCTGGCGGCGGCGCGGCAGGGGCTGGCGGCAATGGAGGGCCGGCTGCCCGGCTGGCGTGTCCGCGGCAAGGATGCCGCCGTCCTGCAACGGGCCCTGGAACGGACGCTGGCACGGGGCGCGCGGTCCATGGCCGCGGTCCGCGATACCGGCGCGGCCGAGGCGATGCATGACTGGCGCAAGCGGGTGAAGGACCTGTGGTATCAGGCGCGGCTGCTGTCACCCGTCTGGCCCGCGGGCCTGGCGCCCTGGCGCGATACCGCCGACGACCTCGGCGAACGACTGGGCGAATACAACGACCTTGCGGTGCTGGCGCTGCTGCTGGACGGCCCCGGGGGCGATGCGGCGGCGGAGGCGGCAGTGATCCGCGCGAAGGCGCAGCGCATGGCCGCCGACATTGCCTCGGCGGCGCTGGTGACGGGCGCACGCCTGCACGCGGCCCCTCCAGAGACCGCGGCGGCGCTGATCCTGTCCTGGTGGCGGGTCTGGCGCGCCGGCTGACCGGCCCCGCCCCTCAGCCCCCGGCGAGTTCCCCCGCGAGGGCGCGGTCGATAAGCGCCACCGTCTCGGGCAGCCCGTAGAGCGCCGCGAAACCGCCGAAGCGCGGGCCTTCCGAGGCGCCCAGAAGCACCTCGTAGAGCGCACGGAACCAGTCGCGCAGCGGCTCGAACCCATGCGACTTGCCGATGGCATAGACGGCCGTCTGCAGCGCCTCGGGGTCGGCCTCGCCCGGCCAGCCGGCCAGTTGGGCCCGCAGGTCGAGGATCGCCGCGCGCTCACGCTCGTCGGGCAGGCGGTAGGCCTTCTGCGGCTTCACCTTGTCGTTGAAGTAGCGCACCGCGAAGCCGGCCGCCGCGTCGAGGTCGGGGTGTGTCTCGGGCGTCGCGCCGGGGGCATACTTGCGCAGGAAGGCCCAGAGCGTGGCCTTGTCCTCGGCCGCCGCGGCGCTGGCGAGGTTCAGGAGCATGGCGAAGCTGACCACCATGCCAGAGGCGGGCGGCGCCCCGTGGTGGATGTGCCAGACGGGATTGTTGACCTGCGCCTCGATGTCCTGCCCCGGATAGGCCCCAAGCTGCTGGTGATATTCGTCCACCGCCTTCGGGATCACGTCCCACCACAGCCGCTTGGCGGTGCGGGGCTTCTGGTACATGAAATAGGACAGGCTTTCGGTGGCCGCATAGGTCAGCCATTCGTCGATGGTCAGCCCGTTGCCCTTGGACTTGCTGATCTTCTGGCCATGCTCGTCCAGGAACAGCTCGTAGGTCATGTGGTTGGGCGCGCGGCCGCCCAGCGCCTCGCAGATCCCGTCGTAGATCGGCGTGTTGGTCGAATGGTCCTTGCCGTACATCTCGAAATCGACGTCGAGCGCGGCCCAGCGGGCGCCGAAGTCGGGCTTCCATTGCAGCTTCACATGCCCGCCCGTCACCGGCAGCGTCCACTCGCGCCCCGTCTCGTCGTCGAAGGTGACGGTGTGGTTGACCTTGTCCACATGCCGGATCGGCACATAGAGCACGCGCCCGGTCTCCGGGTGGATCGGAAGGAAGCAGGAATAGGTCTGCTGCCGCTCTTCGCGCAGCGAGGGCAGCATGATCTCCATGATGCGCTCATACCGCTCGGCCGCCAGCCGCAGCGTGTCGTCGAAGCGGCCCGAGCGGTAGAACTCGGTCGCGCTGATGAACTCGTATTCGAACCCGAAGGTGTCGAGGAACCGCCGCAGCATGGCGTTGTTGTGGTGGCCGAAGCTCTCGAATTCGCCGAACGGGTCGGGCACGCTGGTCAGCGGCCGCTGCAGGTGTTCGCGCAGCATCGCGGGGTTCGGCACGTTGTCGGGCACCTTGCGCATCCCGTCCACGTCGTCGGAAAAGCAGATGAGCCGGGTCGGGATGTCGCTGATCGCCTCGAAGGCGCGGCGGATCATCGTGGTCCGCGCGACTTCGCCGAAGGTGCCGATATGCGGCAGGCCCGAGGGGCCGTAGCCGGTCTCGAACAGCACATGCCCCTTGGCCGGGTCGCGGCCCCCGAAACGCTTGAGGATCGCGCGCGCCTCCTCGAAGGGCCAGGCTTTCGACTTCATCGCGGCGTCGCGCAGGGCGGACGGCAGGGCGGACATGGGGGGCATCCTTCGGGGTGGCGGAACCCGCGTGTCCTATTGCCGCCCCCGGCCCGCGTCAATAATCTCTGCCGCAGTGCCGCAACGGAGGACCAGATGACCGAAGCCCCGCCCTCGATGACCCCGCAGGACGCGTTGGTCGCGATCATGGTCGCGGTCTCGGCCTCGGACGAGACGATCCGGACGGCCGAACTGGTGGCGATCCAGCGCATCGTGAACCACCTGCCGGTCTTCACGGACTACGACAGTGACCGGATGCGCCGCGTGGCGCAGACCGTCTTTGACCTGTTCGAGGAGGAGGAGGGACTGGACGCGCTGTTCGGCCTCGTCCGCGACGCGCTGCCCGAACGGCTGTGGGAAACCGCCTATGCGCTGGCCTGCGACGTGGCGGCGGCGGATGGGGCCATCGCCCAGACCGAACTCAGGATGCTGGAAGAGGTGCGCCACGAGCTCAAGGTCGACCGACTGCATGCCGCGGCCATCGAGCGCGGCGCCCGGGCGCGCCACGCCCGGCCCTGAGGCCGGGCCATCAGGCGAAGCGCGCTGCCCAGCGCGACACCATCCGACCCTGCATCAAGCGCGCACGCCGTGTCCATTCCGCCCCGCCCGGGGGCTGCTCGCGCGCCTCGCGCGGCAGGCCGTCGCGCCGGTCGGCATCGGCCGAGAAGACGGCAAAGGCCATCTCGCGCCGACCCGGCGGCCGGATGTATCCCGCCAGCCCCGACACGAAGTTCAGCGTGCCCGTCTTGGCCGGCACGCGCACAGGATGGCCCTTGATCTCGCGCCCGTCCTCGTCGCGCATCCCCTGTTCGCGCAGGATGCCAGCCAGGCCGCTGCCCCGCCCGCGCGCCAGCGCCAGCGCCATGTCGGCCGGGCTGATGCGCGACGCGCCTCCCAGCCCCGAATGGTCGACCAGCCGCGACGCGACGCCGTAGCGCCCCCGCGCCCAGTCCGACATCGCCGCACCCGAAGCCGCGAGGCTGCCCGCGCCCGAGGCCGCAAGCCCGATCGCCTCGGCCGTGATGTTGGTGGAAAAGCGCAGCATGTCGCGCAACAGGACCGGCATCGGGTCGCTGGCGATCTCGGCCACCACGCGCCCCCCCGGCAGGGCGCCCACGGGCCGCGGGGCAGGCACGCGGATGCCGCGCGCCGCGGCCAGCGTCTGGAACACCTCGCCGGCATAGAGTTCGGGGTTGCGCACCGGCAGCCAGCGCGAGCCGCCCTTGCCGAGGGCGGGCGCCGCCACCGTCCAGCGGTCGCGCCCCTCGGTTTCCTCATAGGTGAAGAGCGGGCTCTGCCGGTTGACCGCGCGCACCTCTGCCATGCGGACCGCGGGCACCACCTTCTGCCCGCGGGCGTCCATCGCCAGCGCCCAGCCCTGCCCCGCCCGCTTCCACTCGAAATGGACGCGGTTGAAGTTCAGCATCATGCCCGAGATGGTGGGGTTGTAGCCCACGTGGTCGGGCTGGTCGCGGTCGATCCGGGCAATCCGCGGCAGCGCGCCGCCATGCACCAGGAAACGCCCTGTCACCCCGCGCACCCCGGCCGCCGCCAGACGCGCCGCCAGTTCCGCCAGCATGTCGGTCTGCAGCGTCGGATCGCCGCCCCCGACCAGCACCAGGTCGCCCTGCACCGCCCCGCCCTGCACCGGCCCCGTGGCAACGATGCGGGTGACGAAGCGCCGACCCGTTCCCAGCCTGTCGAGGGCAAAGAGCGCCGTCATCGCCTTGGCGGTCGAGGCCGGGGGCAGCGTAGTGCCCTCGGACAGCCCGTCCAGCGGCCGGCCCGTCTCGGCATCGACCAGCGCGCAAGCCGTGGTGCCCCCCAGACGCGCTGCCGCGACCAGCGCGGCCAGGTCGATGCCCCCGCGGGCGGCAGCCGGCAGACTCGCGCCCTCGGCACCGCCAGAGGGGCGGGCTGCGGGACGGATCGACCGCGCCGGAGCCTCGGCGCAGGCGGGAAGGGCAATGGAGGCGGCAAGGCCGGCCAGCAGGTGGCGGCGGGAAAGGGACCGGGCATTCATGCCGCGCAGGATAGGCGCGGCCCCCCGCCCGGGGCAAGTCACGCCCGCGCGTTCAACGGCAATAGGGGCCGTTGCGGTGGCGCGCCGTGTCGAAATGGAAATGGTCTGAATGATGGCGGTCCGACCCCGGCCCCAGCGTCGTGCCGAAGATGCCGCAGGCGGCGCGCCGCACCTTCTGCAACAGATCGGTGCGCCGATAATCGGCCAGCACGCTCAGCATCTGCCCGTTGCCCAGGCGGATGCCGGCGATGTCGATGGCCTTGCCTCGGCCATGTTCGCTGATGCGGGCGCCGCGGACGTTGTTGCGCGGACGGCAGGCATAATGCGCGGCGACGCGGATTTCGGCGACGCCGGTCCGGCCGGCCGCAGGCTTCAGCCCTTTGGTCACCCAGGTCCGCAGCGCCCGCGCGGTGTCGCAGTCGAGCGTTGCCGGTGTCGACAGGCGCACCCCGTCCACTGCCGTCACCCGCACCGGATTGGCCACGCCGCAGCCCGCCACGGCGCCGGTGATCGGGGGCAGGACGGCGCCCTCGATGCCCGGGTCGCCGCAGAGGCCGCCCTTGCCGGGGCGCGGCGTGACCAGCGCATCGCCCGGCCGCACCCTGGGGGCAGCGGCGAGCTGCACCACCTCGGCCTGCGGTTTCGGTGCGCGCGGCGCGGCGCGGGCGGCAAGGTTTCGCGGCCGCGGCGCAGGGCGGGGTGAAGTCATGGCCTGCACCGCCGGAGCGATGGCGGTGGCCGGGGGGGCGGCGCGGAATGCCGCTTTCATCGGCAGGCCTTCGGGGCGGGACTGCGGGCGCAGGCCCGGCAGGACCACGGTGGGGACTGGCTGCGCCAGGACCGCCGGCGCAGGCCGGACCTGCGGCCTCGGCACCGCCATTGCCACCTTCACGAAGACGGGCGCCGGGTTCGCCGCCGACAACGTCACCGACCGGGTTGCCCCAAGGTCCGGCACCGCGGGCGCGACGGGTGCAGCCTCGGCCAGCGCCCAGTCCGGAAGCGGGTTCGCAACGGGATCGGGCGACGACCAGGGCCCGGTGCCGCGCGGGCGGGCCGCAGCCACCGGCCCGGGCACCCGTTCGGCCCGCTGCGGCCGGACCGTCGCACGCGGCGCGAGCGTCGAGGCATCGGCGAAGCCCGCGGCGCGTTCCAGCGCTGCGGGGCGCTGCAGCGGGCGCACACCCTCGGCCACGACGGCCGGAGCCGCCAGCGCCGGGACCAGCAGGGCAAGCAGGGCAAGCAGGGACTGCGGCAGGGATCGCAACATGTTGCGGATGATTACCGGCCCGTGACCGGCGGCGCAACCGCGCCGGTGCGCCCGAAGTCCGGGGCGGCGGTATCCTGCCCAGCCTCGATGATGCTGCGCCGGATCGCGCGGGTCCGCGTGAAATAGGCGTGCAGCGCCTCGCCGTCGCCCATGCGGATGGCGCGTTGCAGCACGAACAGTTCCTCGGTGAACCGCCCGAGAATGTCCAGTGTCGCATCCTTGTTGGTCAGGAACACGTCGCGCCACATCACCGGGTCCGAGGCCGCGATGCGCGTGAAGTCGCGGAAACCGCTGGCGGAATACTTGATGACCTCGGAGTTCGAGACGCGGCGCAGGTGGTCGGCCACGCCGACCATGGTATAGGCGATCAGGTGCGGCGTGTGGCTGACGACAGCCAGCACCAGGGCGTGGGGGTCGGGCTCCAGCTCGTCCACGTTCGACCCCATTCCCTCCCACAGCGCGCGCAGGCGCGCGACCGCCTCGGGCGAGGACTCTGCGCAGGGGGTCAGCAGGCACCAGCGGTTCACGAACAGCGTGGCAAAGCCGCTGTAAGGACCGGAATGTTCGGTTCCTGCAAGCGGATGGCCCGGAACAAAGGAAACCCCCCTGGGGATATGCGGCGAAACGACATCAATGACCGCCCGCTTGACTGACCCCACGTCGGTCACGCAGGCACCCGGCGCCAGGTGGGGGCCGAGGGCTGCGGCGACCGCCCCCAGGGCGCCCCCGGGCACCGCCAGCACCACGAGGTCGGCGCCCGCGACCGCCGCGGCCGCCGTCTCCTCCACCCGGTCGCAGAACCCGATCCGAAGTGCCGCGGCCCGGGTCGCCTCGGACTGGGCATGGCCCACGATCTCGCCCGCCAGTCCATTCGCCTTCATCGCATGGGCCATCGAGGACGCGATCAGCCCCAGCCCGATCAGCGCCACACGGTCGTAGAGCCGGGTCATCGCAGTCCCTTCCACTGCGCGACCGCATGGACGACGCGGCGGCAGGCGGCCTCGTCGCCCACGGTGATGCGCAGGCATTCAGGCAACTTGTAGCTTGCCACGTTGCGCACGATCAGGCCCTGCCCGCGCAGGAAGGCATCGCAATCGCCGGCCTCGCCGGCCGAGGCAAAGCGTGCCAGCACGAAGTTCGCATGCGAGGTGTCGCAGCCCAGCCCGAGGTCGGTCAGCGCCCCGGCCATCCAGGCCCGCATCCGCCCATTCTCGGCCCGGCAGCGCGCCACCCAGTCCTGGTCGCGCACCGCGGCCTCGGCGGTGTCGAGCGCGGTGTTGGACAGGTTGAACGGCCCGCGCACCCGGTTCAGCACGTCGATCACCTCGCGCGCGCCATAGCCCCAGCCGACGCGCAGCCCGCCAAGGCCGTAGATCTTGGAGAAGGTCCGCGTCATCACCACGTTCGGCCGCATCGTAGCAAGCCCCGCCCCGCCGTCGAACCCTTCGGCAAACTCGGCATAGGCCCCATCCAGCACCAGGATCGCAGCCGGTGGAAGAGCGTCGGCCAAGCGCTCGATTTCGCTGGCGGAAACCATCGTTCCGGTCGGGTTCGCGGGGTTGGCGATGAACACCAGCCGCGTCCGTTCGGAGCATGCCGCCAGGATGGCGTCCACATCCACTGCCCGCTCGTGCTCGACCACCTCCACCGGCCTCGCACCCGCCGCCAGGGCCGAGATTCGGTACATCAGAAAGCCATGCCGTGTGTGGATGACCTCATCGCCTTGCCCGGCATAGGCCTGGCAGAGGAAGGTGATGATCTCGTCCGACCCGACGCCGCAGATGATGCGGTCGGGGTCGAGCCCGTGGACCTCGCCGATGGCGCGGCGCAATGCGGCTTGGTCGGTCGAGGGATAGCGGTGCAGCTGGTGGACCGACCGCGCAAAGGCCTCCTTCGCGCGGTCCGAGGCACCGAAGGGGTTCTCGTTCGACGACAGCTTGATCGGGTTCGCCACCCCCGCCACATGGCTCGCCCCGCCCTGGTAGAGCGCGATGTCCATGATGCCGGGCTGCGGCGCGATGCGGTTCATGCCTGTCCTCCTGTCGCGCCAGCCTCTTAGCGGCGGGCGCCGCGCCTGACCAGTGGGAACCTTCCTGCCGTCCGAACGCAGAAGGGGGACGCGGCTGCCCGCGCCCCCCTGTCCGCCCGAAGTCGCGCGGATCAGTTCTTGGCGTAGTATTCGACGACCAGGTTCGGCTCCATCTGTACCGGATAGGGCACGTCCGACAGGCCGGGCTGGCGCACCAGCTTGGCGGTCATCTTGTGGTGGTCTGCCTCGAGGTAGTCGGGCACGTCGCGCTCGGTCAGCGCCACCGCTTCCAGCACCAGCGCCATCTGCTTGGACTTCTGGCGCACCTCGACCACGTCACCTTCCTTGCAGCGGTAGGAGGCGATGTTGACGCGCTTGCCGTTCACGGTGACATGGCCGTGGTTCACGAACTGGCGGGCGGCAAAGATGGTCGGCACGAACTTGGCGCGGTAGACGACAGCGTCCAGACGCCGCTCCAGAAGGCCGATCAGGTTCTCGCCGGTGTCGCCGGTCACGCGCGCGGCCTCGGCATAGATCTTCTTGAACTGCTTCTCGGTCAGGTCGCCGTAGTAGCCTTTCAGCTTCTGCTTGGCGCGCAGCTGGGTACCGAAGTCCGAAAGCTTGTTCTTGCGGCGCTGACCGTGCTGGCCGGGGCCGTATTCGCGCTTGTTCACCGGGGACTTCGGGCGCCCCCAGATGTTCTCGCCCATGCGGCGGTCGATCTTGTACTTGGCAGAGGTGCGTTTCGTCACCGCTGATCTCCTTCATCACGTTGCGAAGGGCGTTGTCCTTTCCGGGGAACCCCGGCGACAGGCATCCGCTTGCGCGGGCCGCCAACACCAATGATTGCCCGAGGCACCAGCCCCGCGACCGCGCGGCGTTACCCCCAAGCCGGGGCGGTGTCAACAGCGGCGGCAGCGGGGGCGCTTCGCCCCCCGCACCCCCCGAGGATACTTGGGCCAAGATGAAAGGCCGTCTCTCCTTCACCTTGGCGAAAATACCCCGCGGGGGTGCGGGGGTGCGAAACCCCCGCTGCCGACACCTCACAGGGGCGGTACGTCGCCTTCCGCGCGCATGGCGTGGAACGCGGCCACGAAGGCCGCCAGCCGTCCTTCGGCGATGGCCCTGCGCAGTCCTGCCATCAGGTCCTGGTAGTAGTGCAGGTTGTGCCAGGTCAGCAGCATCGAGCCGATGATCTCGTCGGCCTTGACCACATGGTGGAGGTAGGCGCGGCTGTATCCGCGGCAGGCGGGGCAGGTGCAGGTTTCGTCCAGCGGGCGTGGGTCGTCGCGGTGGCGGGCATTGCGCAGGTTCACCTGCCCCCTGCGTGTCCAGGCCTGACCGGTCCGGCCCGAGCGCGAGGGCAGCACGCAGTCCATCATGTCGATGCCGCGCTCGACCGCGCCCACGATGTCGTCGGGCTTGCCCACACCCATCAGGTAGCGCGGCCGGTCCTCGGGCAGCATTCCGGGGGCGTAGTCGAGCACGTCGAACATCGCCTGCTGCCCCTCGCCGACCGCAAGGCCGCCGAGCGCGTAGCCGTCGAAGCCGATGGCGCGCAGGGCGGCCGCGCTTTCCTCGCGCAGTTCGCGCGTCACGCCGCCCTGCACGATGCCGAACAGCGCATGCCCCGGCCGGTTGCCGAAGGCCGCCTTCGAGCGTTCCGCCCAGCGCATCGACAGCCGCATGGCGCGAGCGACCTCCTCCTCCGGCGCCGGAAGGGCGGGGCATTCGTCGAAGGCCATCACGATGTCCGATCCCAGCAGGCGCTGGATCTCCATGCTGCGCTCGGGCGTCAGGACGTGCTTCGAGCCGTCGATGTGGGAGGAGAAGGTGACGCCCTCTTCCGTCAGCTTGCGCAGGGCGCCCAGGCTCATGACCTGGAAGCCGCCCGAATCGGTCAGGATCGGGCCGTCCCAGTTCATGAAGCGGTGCAGCCCGCCCAGCCGCGCCACCCGTTCCGCCCCCGGCCGCAGCATCAGGTGGTAGGTGTTGCCCAGGATGATGTCTGCGCCGGTCGCCCGCACGCTGTCGGGCAGCATGGCCTTGACGGTGCCGGCGGTGCCGACCGGCATGAAGGCGGGCGTGCGCACATCGCCGCGCGGCGTTGAGATGACGCCCGCGCGGGCGGCGCCGTCGCGGGCGGTCAGGGCGAAGGCGAAGCGGTCGGTCATGGCCAGCCCATGCCGCGCATGGGCCGCAGGCGCAAGGCCCTTCGCTCCGCTCCCTGCCCCGCCCGGACCCTTCCCCTTGCACCCCCCGGCGATATGTTCCATCACTCGCCCGCCCCCGACCGATGGACCCGACCGATGCTCGACACGCCCGCCAAACCGACCGAAGACATCGACGTGCGCGAGGTGTTCGGCATCGACACCGACATGCGGGTGAAGGCCTTTGCCGAGCGCGGCAACCGCGTGCCCGAGATCGACACGACCTACAAGTTCGACCCCGACACCACGCTCGCCATCCTGGCCGGGTTCCGCTGGAACCGACGGGTGATGATCCAGGGCTACCACGGCACCGGCAAGTCCACCCATATCGAGCAGGTGGCTGCGCGGCTCAACTGGCCCTGCGTGCGGGTGAACCTCGACAGCCACATCAGCCGGATCGACCTGATCGGCAAGGATGCGATCAAGCTGCGCGACGGCAAGCAGGTGACCGAGTTCCACGAGGGCATCCTGCCCTGGGCGCTGCGCAACCCCGTCGCCATCGTCTTCGACGAATACGATGCCGGCCGGCCGGACGTGATGTTCGTGATCCAGCGGGTGCTGGAGCATGATGGCAAGCTGACCCTGCTCGACCAGAACGAGATCATCACCCCGCACCCGTCCTTCCGGCTCTTCGCCACCTCGAACACCGTGGGCCTCGGCGACACGACGGGCCTCTATCACGGGGTCCAGCAGATCAACCAGGCGCAGATGGACCGCTGGAGCCTGGTCGCCACGCTCAACTACCTGTCCCACGACGCCGAGGCGGCCATCGTGCTGGCCAAGTCGCCGCATTACAACACCGCCGCCGGGCGCAAGACGATCGGCCAGATGGTGACGGTGGCGCAGCTGACGCGCACGGCCTTCATGAACGGCGACCTGTCCACGGTGATGAGCCCCCGCACGGTGCTGAACTGGGCGCAGAACGCCGAGATCTTCGCCAATGTGGGCTATGCCTTCCGGCTGACCTTCCTCAACAAGTGCGACGAGCTGGAGCGGCAGACGGTGGCCGAGTTCTACCAGCGCTGCTTTGCCGAGGAACTGCCCGAGAGCGCGGCCTCGATGGCGATGCGGTAGCATCCGGCTGCGGGTCTGGGACAGGGACTCCACATCGGCCTGATCGGCGGCATCGGGCCGGCGGCGACGGTGGCCTATTACCAGCGGCTCTGCGCCGCGGTGGCAAGCCGGCAGGGCCGGCTGGACCTGACGATGGTTCAGGCCGACATCCACGAACTGATCGCCAACAACCTGGCCGACAGGCGCGCCGAACAGGCCGCAGTCTATGCCCGGCTGATCGACCGGCTGGCGGCGGCAGGCGCGGGCTGCGCCGCCATCACCTCGCTGGGCGGGCATTTCTGCCTTGCGGAAACGCGCGCCCTTTCGGCCCTGCCGCTGGTATCCGCGGTCGACCCGCTCGACGACCACTTCGCCGGACGCGGCATCGGCTGCGTCGGGCTTCTGGGAACCCGCGTGGTGATGCGCACCCGGCTCTACGGCCAGCTGGAGCGCACCCGCGCACTGGCACCTGACGACGAGATCGAGCGGCTGGGTCAGATGTATCAGGATGTCGCCGTTGCCGGCGCCTGCGGCGGGGCCGAGCGACAGGCATTCTTCGCCGCCGGGCGCCGCATGATCGCCCGGGGCGCACAGGCGATCGTCCTTGCGGGGACCGACCTCAACCTCGCCTTCGACGGGCATGATCCGGGTTTTCCCGTGATCGACGCGCTCGACGTGCATGTCGAGCTTCTGGCCGACCTGGCGACCGGGCGGCGCGGGCTCTAGAACAGGGGGTCGCCCGGCATTCCTGCCGCCTGCACCAGCCAGTCGGCGATCCGGTCCGCGTCGACCGGATCGTCCTCGAACAGATGCAGGTAGCGCACCCTGGGATGCTTCGACGCGACCGGCGGCATCGGCACGAGATCGGCACCGCTGTGCCACGCCACCTTCACATACTGCGTCGTGCAGGACAGGCTGAGGAACCAGCCCTTCCCCGGCGTGCCCCAGAACGGGGCGTTCCAGCGGACGGCGCGGGCGGCGCCGGGGGCGGCGGCGACCACCAGCGCATCGAGGCGTTCCCCCACCGCCCGCTTCCAGCCTGGCATTGCCGCGATGTAGGCCGCGACCGGACCCGGCCCATCGCCCTTGGGCACCTGCGGATTGCCGCCGGCCAGAAGCCGGACCTCGCCCGGCGCAAGCGGCGGCAGGGGTGATTTCGGCACCCAGCGCTTGCGGGGCCGGGGCTCGCGGGGCGGGGGGGTGTCGGGTCCGGCCATGGTGTCATCCTCCTGCGCTGCCGGCAGCATGCGCGCGGCGGGCCGGAGGGTCGAGGGCGTCACACCCGCGACACAGAATGCAGCTCGGCATGGTGCTTCGCACATCGCTTAATTGATCAGCAGGATTTCGGCCCTCATGATGCAGGCATGGGCAGTCGGCGAACACTTGCGCTTGTCCTTTCCGCGCTTGCCGCCCCGGCGGCGGCGGGGCCGGCGTCCCTGCCCGATTTTGCTGCCTGCGCGGGGCGTTATGCGGCGACGGTCGAACACCTCTGGCTGACCGACGGGGCGGCGGCCGACCGCGCCGCGCGGGCCCGCGATGCCTTTGCCGACCTCGATGCCGCGACCGACCCCGGCGGGCCTTGGGCGCTGCACCGGCGGATCGAGGCCAAGGCGGCGCAACGGGCTCTGTGGGAACGCGCGACCTTTGCGGGGGACGCGCGTGCCGCGCGGCTGGCGCGGGACTGGATCGCGCGCTGCGACAGTCTGTTGCCGGGCATGTGACCGCGGATTCGGCGCTTGCCACGGGTCCGCCACATTCGCCATGTTTTCGCCATGATCCGTGCCCGCTTCACCCCCGCCCTCGCCGCGCTTGTCGCGCTTTCGCTGCCTGCCGCCGCTGCGCCGCTGGGTGCGGCCGGCCAATGCGCCGCCTTCTGGGGCGCGATGGCCGGTCTTGCGGCCGAGGTCGCGCAACTTCCTGACGACGGCACCGACGCCCGCCTCGCAGCTGCCTTCGCGGCGGCAGAGCCGGGCAGCGCCGCCGCCCTGTCCGCCGCCACCGCCGAAATGGGACGGATGCTTCGCGCCGCGATGCGGGGCGATGCCAACGCCGCCGCCGGGGTCGAGCAGACCGCGCTGGTGTGCGAGGGCATGGCCCGCGCGCGCGGCCTGATCTGACGGCGCCCCTTTCCTAACCCCGCGCCCCGCGCCATAATGGGGCCATGACCAAGCCCGCCGACACCAACCCCGCCGATCCCTTCAAGAAGGCGCTGGCCGAGGCCACGCGCACCATGGCCGACGACCGCGAGATGACCGTCTCCTACTCGGTCGATCCGCCGGGCATGAACCGCGAAGGCGTGCGCCTGCCCCAGGTCAGCCGTCGGATGACGCGCGACGAGGTGATGCTGGCGCGGGGCACGGCCGATGCCTTCGCGCTGCGGCGCAGGTATCACGACGACGCGGTTGCGGCGAAATATGCCCCCGAGGGGCAACTGGCCCGCGACATCTACGAGGCGATGGAAACTGCCCGCTGCGAGGCCGTCGGCGCCCGCGCCATGCCCGGAACCGCCGGCAACATCGACGCCCGCATCGCCCACGAGGCCGAGCGCAAGGGGTACGCCCAGATCACCCAGCCGGCGGATGCGCCGCTGTCGGTGGCGGCGGGCTACATGGTGCGGCATCTGGC
>DAOLBY010000010.1:30632-32495 GCA_035324325.1 Paracoccaceae bacterium
CCGCCCCCTGCCCCGCGGCGCCGACACGGTGATGAACCTCTGGTCAGGCCACATCGCCCAGACCGCCGGCGCCACGCTGGAAGGCATCGACGCGGCGCTGTCCGACCAGGCGGCCTTTGCCCGGATGGCCCGCCAGGTGATCGCCGATCTGGGCTATGGCGACCAGCTGGGCGACGACCCCGATTCCGAGCCCGACGACGGCGCGGGCGAAGAGGACGAGACGGCCGAGGACCAGCCCGATTCGACCGGCGAGGACCAGGACGAGGATCAGGCCGACGCCAGCCCCGAGGATAGCCAGGACAGCCAGCCCGATGCCGCCGAGGCGACGCTGAGCCAGGACGACCAGGCCGAGATGGAGGACGGCGAAGAGGCCGAGCTGCCCGAGACCGAGGCCCCCCCCGAACCGCCCCGGCCGCCGCCGCATTCCGACGCCGACCCGAACTATCGCCCCTTTACCCCCGACTTCGACGAGGAAGTGCGCGCCGAGGATCTGGCAGAGCCGGCCGAGCTCGAACGCCTGCGCGCCTGGCTCGACCAGCAGCTCGAACCGCTGAAAGGGGCGGTGGGGCGACTGGCGAACAAGCTGATGCGGCGGCTACAGGCGCAGCAGAACCGCAGCTGGGAGTTCGACCGCGAGGAGGGCATCCTCGATGTCGCGCGGTTGGCGCGCGTCGTGGCGAACCCCACCACGCCCCTGTCCTTCAAGATCGAGAAGGACACCGAGTTCCGCGACACCGTGGTGACGATCCTTCTGGACAACTCGGGCTCGATGCGCGGCCGGCCGATCAGCATTGCCGCGATCTGCGCCGACGTGCTGGCGCGCACGCTGGAACGCTGCGACGTGAAGGTGGAAATCCTCGGCTTCACCACCCGCGCCTGGAAGGGCGGCCAGAGCCGCGAGCGCTGGCTGGCGCAGGGCCGCCCGCGCGGACCGGGCCGGCTGAACGACCTGCGCCACATCATCTACAAGTCGGCCGATGCCCCCTGGCGACGGGTGCGCGACAACCTGGGCCTGATGATGAAGGAGGGTCTCCTGAAGGAGAACATCGACGGCGAGGCGCTGGAATGGGCGCACCGTCGCGCGGTGGCCCGGCCCGAGGCGCGCAAGATCCTGATGGTCATCTCGGACGGCGCGCCGGTGGACGATTCGACCCTGGGCGAGAACCCGGCGAGTTACCTCGAACGCCACCTGCGTGACGTGATCGCCATGGTGGAACGCATGAAGCGGATGGAACTGATCGCGATCGGCATCGGGCATGACGTGACGCGCTACTACCAGCGCGCGGTCACGATCACCGATGTCGAACAGCTGGCCGGCGCGATGACCGAACAGCTCGCCTCCCTGTTCGACGCCGACCCGCGCAAGCGCGCCCGCGTGCTGGGGATGCGGCGCGCCGGCTGACCGGCGCTGTCGCCAAGGCTTGGCCGCGCCACCGCAGGGGCGGCGCGGCCCGTTCCAGGCTCAGCCGCCCGGCGTCAGGGCCACGATGTCGCCTTCGTCCGTTGCGACATAGAGCGCGCCGTCGGGCCCGAGGACAACCGACCGGAACCGGGCATCCGGGATCGGCAGGGTCATCGCATCGACGCTGTTCACCGACTGTCCGTCGGCCGCGAGGTCGATCACGTCAATCCGCTGACCGACCGGCGTGCCGCCGAACCCGATGCCCATGATGCCCACGACCATCCGGCCGTTCCAGTCGCCCCACTGTTCGCCTTCCAGGAAGGCCGCCGAGCCCGAGCCCTGCGACAGGCCGTTGTTGTTCCAGGCCGGTTTCATCGCGTCCGGGTAGGTCGCGAGGTCCGTCATCGGCATGTAGGCAGCGCGTGCGGCGGGGTCCATTCCGTCCATCTGGTTCGGCGAAT
>DAOLBY010000010.1:32505-36663 GCA_035324325.1 Paracoccaceae bacterium
TAGCCGCAGTAGTTGTCGGGGCAGGCCTCGCGTCCCGCCATGTTGGGCCGCGGATCCCAGCCGCCATTGCCGCCGGGCACCAGCATCGTGATCTCGTCAGAATGCCATGGGCCGTGCTCGGCCACCACGACCGCGCCGTCGCCGGGGCGGAAGGCAATGCCCTGCACGTTGCGGTGCCCGTAGGTGAAGATGCGCGGATCATAGCCCGGGGGGGGATTGTTGTGTGGCGCGGCGGCGCCGTCGCGGTTAATGCGCAGGACCTTGCCGCCGATCAGCGTCGGGCTCTGCGGCACCAGGCCGTTGTGGGTGTCGCCGGTGGTGACATAAAGCAGCCCGTCGCCCGGGTGGAACCGGATGCGCCCGCCGTTGTGCGCGCCGGGGCCGCCGAAGGGATGGTTGCTGGCCCGGCGCTTGAAGGCGATGTCGGTCACGATGTCGGTGCGGCCGGACACGCTGGACAGATCGTTGCTGACCACCAGCCGCATCACCCTGTTGGTTGCGGGCGGCGTCAGGCTGGAGGTGGAATAGACATAGATGTAGCGGTTCGTCTCGAACTCGGGATCGACCGCAACGCCCATCATTCCCGCCTGGCCTTCGCAGAACAGGTCATAGGCCATGTCGAGGAACCCGGCTGCACCCGACATGCCCAGCAGCGGGTTCACCTCGCCCGAGGGCAGCCGCACCGACAGGCCGCGGCATTTCTCGGTGAAGAACATCGTGCCGTCGGGCAGGAACGCCATGTCCCATGGGTTTTCGAGGCCGGTCAGCACCTCGGTCGCGGTCAGGGGCGGCGCCTGGGCGGCCGCCCTGTCGGCGAGGATCGCCGGTGTCGCCGCAACGACTGCCACAAGGCAGATCGACGCGAGTTTCGCGTGGTTCATCTTGGTTTCTCCTCCCTGAGTCGTCCCGGCGGACAGACGCGGGGACGTGCCTTTCGGCAGGGAGAAGTCTAAAGGCCCTTTACCCAAGGTCAACTTGCAGTTGACGCCCAAGGGCACAAACACCGACCACGCAACGTTCTACTTGAAGTTGGTCGCGATATGTTCAGCCAGGGCTTCGATCTGCGCATCCGTCAGATCCCGCGCCATGGGGGCCATCAGCGCGGTGTTCGGCCCAACCCGTTCGCCGGACCGATAGCGGATCAGCTTCTGGGCCAGGTCATCGGCCTTCTTCCCCGAAAGCCGGGGAAAGCTGCCCGCACCGCGCGCTGTCCGGCCGTGGCACCGCGCGCAGTTCTTGGTGTAGAGATCTGCCGCATCGACCTCGGTCGCTCCGGCGTCGGGCGCCTCTGCTTCGACCTCCTCGGCCGGCTTCGCCGGCACTTCGGTCGTGGTCGCCTGCGCGGCACCCGGGGCAAGCAGCAGCAAGAGCACGAGGCTGGGTCCGAGCTTCATCCGCATCTCCGGTTGGGGCGCAACGCCCGGGCGACGGCCGCGCAGCCCGCTCCGCGCAACCCGGCGGCGCAACTTGAACACGCATCTCGACCTGCGTGCAAGGACCCACGCCGTCCCCCCGTCCAAGCCTTGCCTGCGGCCCGGCGGCGCTGATAGGCATGAGGCTTCGCGGGCGGAGGGCGGCGCGTGTTCCAGGACTTCGAGGCGACGACCGACCCGACCCAGGGTCCGCCCCGGCTGGCTGCCCTGCGCGGGCATCTGGCGGCGCGGGGCCTCGACGGGTTCATCGTCCCGCGGTCCGACGCGCACCAGGGCGAATACGTCGCCGCCCGTGACGAACGGCTGTCCTGGCTGACCGGCTTTACCGGATCGGCCGGTTTCGCCATCGTTCTGGCAGGCGCGGCCGGGGTCTTTGTCGACGGCCGCTACCGCGTGCAGGTCCGCCAGCAGGTCGACGGCACGGCCTTCTCCTTCGTCCCCTGGCCCGAGACGAAACCCGCCGACTGGCTGCGCGCGCAGCTTCCCGGCGGCGGGCGCGTCGGGTTCGACCCCTGGCTGCACAGCGAGGACGAGATCGCGCGTATCGAGGCTGGACTGGGGGGGTCCGGCATCACCCTGGCCCCGACCGGGAACGCCGTCGATGCCGTCTGGCCCGACCAGCCCACCCCGCCGACGGGGGCCGCCTTCGCCCATCCGCTGCACCTTGCCGGCCGGTCCTCCGAGGACAAGCGCGCCGATCTGGCGGCCGTGCTGCGCGCCGCCGGCCAGCGCGCGGCGGTCCTGACCCTGCCCGATTCGATCTGCTGGCTTCTGAACCTGCGCGGCGCCGACGTGCCGCGCAATCCGGTGCTGCATGGCTTCGCCGTCCTGCACGACGACGCCCGCGTGACGCTGTTCACCGACCCCGCGAAGTTCGGCGACGACGCGCGCGTCCATCTCGGCCCGCATGTCACCCTGCGCCCGCCCGCGGCCTTCGTGCCGGCGCTGCGCACCCTGCCCGGCCCGGTGCGGGTGGACCGCGCGACCGCGCCCCTCGCCGTGTCGCGCGAACTGGCCGAGGCAGGGGTGGAGGTCGCCTGGGGCGACGACCCCTGCCGCCTGCCCAAGGCCACCAAGACCGCGGCCGAGATCGAGGGGATGCGACAGTCCCACCTGCGCGACGGGGCGGCGATGGTCGAGTTCCTGTGCTGGCTCGACGCGACCGCACCGGGCGGCGGGCTGACCGAAACCGCGGTGGTTCGGGCGCTCGAAGGTTTCCGCCGGGCGACGAACGCGCTGCACGACCTCAGGTTCGACACGATCTGCGGTTCGGGGCCGCACGGCGCCGTGATCCACTACCGCGTCACCGACGCGACCGACCGGGCACTCGGTCGGAACGAGCTTCTGCTCGTGGACAGCGGCGCGCAATATGCCGACGGCACCACCGACATCACCCGCACCATCGCCCTGGGCGATCCGGGGGACGAGGCGCGCGCCTGCTACACCCGCGTGCTGCGCGGCCTCATCGCCATCAGCCGGGCCCGGTTTCCCAAGGGCCTGGCGGGGCGCGACCTCGACCCGCTGGCGCGGCAGTTCCTCTGGGCGGCGGGACAGGATTACGACCACGGCACCGGCCACGGGGTCGGGGCGTTCCTGTCCGTCCACGAAGGCCCGCAGCGGCTGTCGCGGCTGTCCGAGGTGCCGCTCGTGCCCGGCATGGTCCTGTCGAACGAACCGGGCTATTATCGCGAGGGCGCCTTCGGCATCCGGCTCGAGAACCTGATCGTGGTGACGGATGCGCCGCCGCTGGGCGACCTGCGCGCGCAGCACTGTTTCGAGACGCTGACCTGGGTGCCCTTCGACCGCCGGCTGATCCTTGCGGCCGCGCTGGCCCCCGAGGAACGCGGCTGGATCGACGCCTACCACGCCGAAACCGCGGCCCGCCTCATGCCCCGGCTGTCGCCCGCGGCGCAGGGCTGGATTGCCGGCGCGACCGCCCCATTATCCGCCTGAAGCCACCCCGCGCGAAGGGAATGCCCATGTCCGACCAGTTGTCCGACCACATCCGCACCCGTATCGCCCCCGGCACCTGGGTCGTGCGTGCCGGCGGTGCCATCATCGGCGAGACGACGCGCGCCGTGGAACTGACCGAGGGCGCCCGCGACCCGGTGATCTACATTCCCCGCGCCGACATGGCGATGGCGATCCTGGAACCCACCGCGCGCCGCACCACCTGCCCGCACAAGGGCGAGGCCAGCTATTTCACCGTGGTCACACCGTCCGAGCGGCTGGAGAACGCCGTCTGGTCCTACGAGACGCCGAAACCGGGGGTCGAGGCCATCGCCGGGCATCTGGCCTTCTACACCGACCGGGTGACGGTCGAACGGGTGTCCTGAGGGACAAGGGGGCCCGACCGGGGCCCTCGTTCCGCCATGAAGGGGGTGACGCCGCTCTGCGTGCCGACCGCCCTCGCCCCGACCCGTCAGACCGCCGCCGCCTCGGCCACCGCGCGCAGCCGGGCCACCATCGCGCGCAGCCCGTTCGACCGCTGCGACGACAGGTGCCGGTCCAGCCCGAGACGTGCCAGTTCGGCCGGTGCATCCACCGCCGCCGCCTGCGCCGGCGTGAGACCGGAATAGAGCGCGTGCAGCACCGCGATCAGCCCGCGCACGATCATCGCGTCGCTGTCGCCGCGGAAATCGAACCGCCCATCCGCGGCCTCCGGCACCAGCCAGACCTGGCTCGCGCAGCCGTCCACCTTGAAGGCCGGCACGCGCAGCGCCTC
>DAOLBY010000010.1:36673-40815 GCA_035324325.1 Paracoccaceae bacterium
CGAAGCGACCGCCCTCGACGATGGGACGTAGCCAGACCTGGCTGGCGCAACCCTGCACCTTCAGCGCCGGCACCTTGAAGCTGTCGTCCAGCGGCGGCATCGCCTTGCCCAGTTCGATGACATGGCGATAGCGGTCCTCCCAGTCCTCCAGAAAGGCGAAGGTCTCGGCGATCTCGTCGAAGGCGGGCGTGGCCATGCGACTGGGCTCCCCTGGCTTTGCGCCACAGGTAGCCCCGCCCCGCGCCGGCGTCCAGCGGGCGGCTTTTCAAACCGCCGCGCATGGGCTACCGAATGGGCACGTCACGGGGAAGGGGAACGATGCGCCGACCGATCCTGGCCATGCTGGTGCTTGTGCTCGCCCTGCCCGCCTGCGGGGGGCTGCGCGACAGCCGTCTCAACCCGTTCAACTGGTTCGGCCGCGCCGAACGCGCCCAGCCGGTGCCGGCCGCCCCGCAGGCGCCGGTCGACCAGCGGCTTCTGGTGGCCGAGGTGACGGGCCTGACCATCGACCGCACCCCCGGCGGCGCCATCGTGCGCGCCACCGGCCTGCCGCCGCGCCAGGGGTTCTGGGATGCCGAACTGGTCGCCCGGCCGATCGAGGATGGCGTCCTGGTGTTCGACTTCCGCGTCTTCCCGCCGATCGAGGACACGAGCGTGTCCACCCAGCGGTCGCGCGAGATCGTGGTCGCGACCTTCCTGACGGACATCCGGCTGGCACAGGTGCGCCAGATCACCGTGCAGGGCGAACGCTCGGCCCGCACGACCCGGCGCTAGAGCTCCGTCCGCCACACGGGTTACCGGGCGACAGCGTGGAGCCCATCGACGACATTCAGGCAATCCGCTGCGTGACGAGACTGTTCGCAGGCGCAGCAACGTGTTCGGCCCTTTGCGGACCCTCGGGCCAACTGCGGCGAACGGCGGCTTCGAGCCCATTGCGGACGGTCGTCGAAGGCCCAGTTTACATTCTACAATGCCTTGCTGATTTTCATTGCATACGAAACCTCAGGTAGAAGCCTTTCTGACCGCCCTGTACTCATGGTATCCACAAGAGCTTTTAATGCTGCTTGACTGGCGACTACCCCAGCAGGCACGACACCACCAGCAACGTAGGCTGCGCCTATAGCGGGAACCCCGTCTTTCCAGAATGAGTATCCGGCTCGGCGGAGTTGGCGGGCTGCCAAGGAAGAAGTTGCCTCTTCTATGATCCTCGCCTTTGGGGCTAATTTAAACACCGCCTCGCTTTCGGCCCACCGCAATAAGTCCTTGTGGTCGCCATCTTTCAAACGCTCGTAAGTCTGTTGCGCCAGTGTCGACACTGCATCTAGGTAGTTATGTCGCTCTTCCTTGAGTTCTTCCTTAACGCGCTCGATTTCCTCATCAGCTACAAGATTGAAGGAGACATTCGGGAGCATGATGTCCAAACCCACTGCGGCGAGGCAAAGTATCGCCGTCTGCGCGTTTAATCCGCAATCTCTTAGGTGCGCCCTATGCACTATTTCCGAGGCTGATAACACAAACTCTCTTTCTGGAACGACTAGACCGGACATGGCACCTGTTTCTGGATCGCCAGGTTTTTCCCATGATCCTTCTATCAGATACACCAGCGCGGGCATTTCCAGAGATCTTAGGTCTCCCGGAAGCAAATCATGCTCTTTAAGTATACGGCGCTGTATGCGATTGAGGTTATCGACGTGCAAACCGAACCCCTGAATGGTTTCTTGCTTTGACCATTCACTATTCAGGTAAAACACTGCGGGAGTAACTGTGTCAGCAACAAATCTGACACAACTCAGGAAACGCCTATTCGGCGGTCCATTCTTTTCGCTTATATCTAATGCGGCTCTATAAAACAGTATCTGCCTCCGTCCTGCACAATGCTTCGTTTGAGTCGCCCTTCCATGAGCTAACTATAAACAATCACAACATGACAAGGCCACACAATTACGTACCGTTGCGCCTCATATCGGGACATAATGTTGGTATCGCGACAGTCCGCTTGGTCCGCATTGCCGACCGTCGCCACTCAAGGCGGATCCTCGTGTCGGGAGCGGGGCCAGTCGGATCCCCGCGCGCGGCGCGCCCTACAGCCGCACCAGCCGCACCTCGGAGCCCTTCGCCGTCAGCGCCACCTCGCCGCGGCACAGGCGCAGCGCATCCTCGCCGAAGGCCTCGGCCCGCCAGCCCGACAGCGCGGCCACGTCGCGCGACCCTGCGGCGATGGCATCCAGTTCCGCGGCCGAGGCGATCAGCCGCGCCGCCACGCCCAGGCTTTCCGCCTTGGCCTTCAGGAGCACCCGCAGGAGGTCGGCCAGCGCGGGGTTCACCTGCGCCTGGTCGCGCTCCGCCTCGGCCTTCGGCAACTGGTCGGCCGGCACCTCCATCGCCGCCCGGATCGCCGCGAGGATCCCGTCGGCGATGTCGCCGCGACGCCCTTCGCGCAACAGCAGCCGCGACTTGCCCAGGTCGTCGTGGTTCAGCGGCCGGGTCGAGGCCAGTTCCAGCAGCGCATCGTCCTTCAGCACGCGCGAGCGCGGCACGTTGTGGGATTGCGCATAGGCCTCGCGGAACCGCGCGAGTTCCCGCAGCACCGACAGGAACCGCCCCGACGTGCTGCGCGTCTTGATCCGCTGCCAGGCCTCGTCGGGATGGACCGTGTAGGTCGCGGGGTCGGTCAGGAGCTGCAGTTCCTCCGCGACCCAGGGCGCTCGTTCCGATTTCGCGATCTGCTCCGACAGACGTTCGTAGATCAGCCGCAGATGCGTCACGTCGGCCAGCGCATAGGCCTTCTGCGCCTCGGACAGGGGCCGCCGCGACCAGTCGGTGAAGCGCGAGGTCTTGTCGAGCGACTGGTGCGCGATCTTGCGCACCAGCGTCTCGTATCCCGCCTGTTCGCCATAGCCGCAGACCATGGCCGCGACCTGCGTGTCGAACAGCGGTTCGGGGAACACGCCCCCCTCGACGAAGAAGATCTCCAGATCCTGCCTTGCGGCGTGGAACACCTTGACCGTGTCCCGATGGCGGAACAGGTCGTAGAGCGGCTCCATGCTCATGCCCTCGCCCTCGATCGGGTCGATCAGCACCGCGTCGCCCGCCTTGCCCGGCAGCGCGGCCTGGATCAGGCACAGCTTCGCCCAATAGGTGCGTTCGCGGAGGAATTCGGTGTCGAGGGTGACGTAGGGCTGGCCCTTGGCGGCGGTGCAGAAGGCGGCAAGGTCGTCGGTCGTGGTGATGGTGCGCATGGGGCCTGGCTTTCGCGGGGTCATCCCGCCCTGTCCCGGCTTTAGGCGAGGGCTGCACGAAAGGAAAGCCCCGAGGCCCGGCAGGCGTCGGATCACATTGGCGCGAGAGGGCGGGCCAACGACGCCCTGCCACAGGATTGCCCGGTTTCCGTGGACAATCGGTCCATCGGCCAGAAGGCGGTTCAGGGGCGAGTGGGCCAATGGAGTTGTATCTGCGGGGTGACCAGATCGCCACCATCGGCGGGATCACCTCGTCCGGCAACGCCAACGGCGTGCAGGTCACGCTGACCGGCGTGCAGCCGCTGGGCGACGCCACCACCACCTTCCGCGTGGTGATCCGGCAGTTCAACCCGAACGATCCCTTCTTCACCAACGGCCAGATGATCGACATCTATGCCTGGCCCGACAGCGACCCGCCGGCGCCGCCGCTCTATTCCAGCCTGAACCCGGGGCACGACCAGTATCAGGGGCGTGCCTCCTCGGGCGGGCACAACATCTTTTCGGGCGGGCAGATCCTGTTTCAGGTCGACCCCATCCTTCCCGGCACCATCCAGTACGGTCCCGGCGCCACTCCGCCGCGCAGCGAACGGCTGGCGTTCTCGTCCTTCCCGACCGATCCGCCCGAGGTGCCCTGCTTCGTCGCCGGCACCCTGATCGAGACCGCGACCGGCCTCCGCCGGCTCGAGACCATCGCGCCCGGCGGCCGCGTCATGACGCGGGACAGCGGCTGGCCGCCGGTCCTCTGGGCCGGCGGGCGCGTGGTGCAGGGGCGCGGCCGGTTCGCGCCGGTGCGGCTGCGGGCCGGGGTGCTGGGCCTCGCGCGCGACCTGCTCGTGTCGCCGCAGCACCGCATCCTGCTGGCCGGCTGGCCCGTGCAGATGGCTGCGGGCGAGGCGGAGGGGG
>DAOLBY010000210.1:0-5026 GCA_035324325.1 Paracoccaceae bacterium
CGAGGAAGATCTGGCCGTCGGTGATCGAGATCACGTTGGTCGGGATGTAGGCCGACACGTCGCCGGCCTGGGTCTCGATGACCGGCAGCGCGGTCAGCGAACCGGCACCCCGATCGTCGGAGAGCTTGGCGGCCCGTTCCAGCAGCCGGCTGTGCAGGTAGAACACGTCACCGGGATAGGCCTCGCGCCCCGGCGGGCGGCGCAGCAGGAGCGACATCTGCCGGTAGGCCACGGCCTGCTTCGAGAGGTCATCGTAGATGATCAGCGCGTGGCGGCCGTTGTCGCGGAAGTATTCCGCCATCGCGGTCGCCGAATAGGGTGCCAGGAACTGCATCGGCGCGGGGTCCGAAGCGGTGGCGGCGACGACGATAGTATAGGCCATCGCGCCCGTTTCCTCGAGCTTCTTGACCAGTTGCGCGACGGTCGACCGCTTCTGGCCGATGGCGACATAGACGCAATAGAGCTTCTTGCTCTCGTCCTTGCCCGCGGCCTCGTTGTAGACCTTCTGGTTCAGGATCGTGTCGAGCGCCACGGCGGTCTTGCCGGTCTGGCGGTCGCCGATGATCAGCTCGCGCTGGCCGCGTCCGATCGGCGTCATCGCGTCGATGGACTTCAGGCCCGTCGCCATCGGCTCGTGCACCGACTTGCGCGGGATGATGCCGGGCGCCTTGACGTCGGCCACGCGCCGCTCGGTGGCCGCGATCGGGCCCTTGCCGTCGATCGGATTGCCGAGGCCGTCGACCACGCGGCCCAGCAGCGCGTCACCCGCCGGCACGTCCACGATGGACTTGGTGCGCTTGACGGTGTCGCCTTCCTTGATGTCCTGGTCCGAGCCGAAGATCACGACGCCGACGTTGTCGACCTCGAGGTTCAACGCCATCCCGCGGATGCCGCCGGGAAACTCCACCATCTCGCCGGCCTGGACATTGTCGAGCCCGTGGACACGGGCGATCCCGTCGCCGACGCTGAGCACCCGGCCGACCTCGGCCACCTCGGCGTCCTTGCCGAAGTTCTTGATCTGCTCTTTCAGGATCGCGGAGATCTCGGCAGCCTGGATTCCCATTATCCGACCTCTTTCATGGCATTCTGGAGGGAGGCGAGCTTGGCACGGACCGAGGTGTCGATCATCGTGGAGCCGACCTTGACGACAAGCCCGCCGATGAGACCCTCATCGACGGCGGTTTTCAGTTTCACGTCCTTGCCGACGCGCGCCTTGATGGCAGCGGCCAGCGCCTTGGACTGTTCGGCCGACAGCGCGACGGCCGAGGTGACCTCGGCCGTGATCTCGCCCTTCTCGGCGGCGATCAGGTCGCGCAGCTGCTGGACGAGTTGCGGCAGGACGAACAGCCGCCGCTTTGCAGCCATGAGCGCGATCGTGTTTGTAGCCAGTTCGGACAGGCCCAGCTTCGCGGCCACGCCGGCCATTGCGGCGCCCTGGTCCTCGCGGCTGTAAAGCGGCGAGGCGATCAGGTCGCGCAGGTCGGCCGAGGCGACAAGGGCCGCGTCCAGCGCGTCGGCGTCCTTCTCCAGCGCCTTGAGGCCCTTGGCCTCGCGCGACAGATCGAACAGGGCCGAAGCATAGCGGGCGGCGATACCGGAGGAGATGGACTGTGGTTCCGACACGTCAGCCTTCCATTTTCCTGGCCCTGCCGCAGGCCCCGGGGGCGCTGCGCCGAAGCAGCGTTTCCGCGCCGCGGCACAAAGCGCACCCGTGGCGCCCGGGCCCCCGGGCGTCGCATTTCGGCCCCGCGTGTAGCAGAGGGTTTCTCACCCCGCAACCGGGAAGGTCGGTGCGGGATGGGCGACGGAGCCGCGCAGTCCGGCAAGGGATCAAAACGCTTTGGGCGGCCTTTCCCGGGGGCGATGCTGCGCCGCGGCATCAAGGCGCAGGGTGCCAGATCGCGCCCCGGAATTGCCTTTGCGATCCGGCGGGGTTCGCGCAGGATGCACAGCCTGCACTCGAAAGGATCGCAAATGCCCAAGGCCCTCCCCGGCAGTCCCGTGTCCGTGCTCCATCTTGCCGCCGGGCTTGCAGCCCTGCTTGCCGGCGCACTGCCGGTGCCGGCACAGGGTGTCGCCAACCCCCGTGACGCCGCGACCGTGCTCACAGAAGCCGTCGCCGCCCGCAATGCCGCCGCCATTGCCAACCTCTATGCCCCCGAGTCGCTGGTGATGAACCCCGGCGGCCCCGCCTTGCAGGGCCGCGCGGCCATAGGCGACGCCTGGGCGCGCAACCTCGCCGGCGGATTGTCGCAGATCGAGTTCGGCGAGGTGCGCACCGAACGCGGTCAGGACCGTGCGGCGGTGGTCTGGTCCTGGACCGTCACCATCGCGCCACCCGGTCAGCCCGCAAGCCAGGTGCGCGGCCGGTCGCTGGTCTATTTCACGCTGACCCCGCAGGGCTGGCTGATCAGTGCCGACATGTGGCACCCCGCGCCCTGAGGAACACGCGGCCCGACAGATGTCGAGTGTCCGAGTAAAAGAATCGGGATTTACAGGATGGGCCGAGTTTGGCATCCTGTGCCCATCCAAGCCAACCTCCGCGGTCAGCCCGGATCCATCCGACCGAGAGGAGCCGCGCATGACCCGCCCCCCCGAACCGACCCGCCGCGAACCGACCCGCAGCGAGCCGACGCCAGGACACTCGCCCCTTCGAACCTCCGAGGCCGCCGAGTTCCTGGCGCTCTCCATGGCGGGACTGCTTGCGCCCGGCGCAGGCCTTGCCCGCTGGCTCGACAGGGTGGAGGACGCAACATGACCCTCGCCTTCCCGCATCCGGTCCGCCGGACCCCGGCACCCGACACGTCGCCGCGTCCGGCGCCGCCGCCGGTTCCCGTCCATGATGCGCGCTCGCTGACCGGGCGCGAGGGCACGGCGCAGATCCTGCTCGACGGCCAGACCTACTGCCTGCGCATCACCCGGGCCGGAAAGCTGATCCTGACCAAGTGACGCGCGTGAAAGCGGCGTCAAAAGCGGGCCTTGCGGGCACGCCGCCCCTTGGCCGGCAGCCGGCGGGCCGGCCATAGTCGGGCATCCCGACCGGAGGCCGAAGATGTCCGCAAGCCCGTCACCCGATCCCCGGCCCCTGCCGCGCTGGTCCTCGCCCTTCGACGACTGGGCCGAGGCGCTGGCCCGCCCGGTCAAGGCCGCCGCGACGCGCCTTGTCCCGGCGGAGGTCTGCCGCCGCGGCAAGGCGCAGCCGGTGCTGGACGCGGCGCTGGCAGCGGGCGAGATCCGGGCCGATGCGACGGCGGACGACGAGGGCGACGAGGCAATGACGCTCTTCCTCGATCCCGCGACCGCGGCCGTCACGCTGGACCGCCTGGGCGACGAGGTCGCGGTTCTGTCGCTCGGCAGGCCGCGGTCTCTGGTTCCGGCGCAGCCCGAACCCGCTGCAGGGTCGCGGGCTCCTGCCCCGCCGTTGCGCAAGGACGTGCCGGTCGTGGCGGTGATCGACGACGGCATCGGCTGGCTGAACCAGCGCTTCTGCCGGCGCAATCCCGGGGCGGCCGCGGACGCGCCCCTGCGCACCCGCTTCCATGCGGTATGGCTGCAGTCCTTCGCGATCTCGCCGCAGGGCGCTCAGGTTGTGGGGGGCCGCATCCTGCGCCGCGCCGAGATCGACGTGCATCTCGCCCTCGGCGAACGGCTGGAGGAAGAGACGGCCTATCGCCGCCTGAACGCGCAGCTCTACGACCCCGAGACACCGCGGATGTCCAGCCACTCGACCAGCCACGGCACGCATACATTGGACCTGGCCGCGGGCGCCGACCCCTGCGGTGCCGACCCGGCCCGCGACTGGCCGTTGCTGGCGGTGCAGCTGCCGCCCGAGGCGGTGGACGACACCGCCGGCACGGCGCTGGAGCCGATGCTGGTGCGCGGCGTGCGCTGGTGCCTGAAGGAGGCGCGCGCCATGGGCGGTACCGGCCCGCTCATCATCAACATCAGTTACGCCACCTTTGCCGGGCCGAAGGACGGCACCAAGGCGGTCGAGGCGCAGATCGCCCGCGCGGTCGACCAGTGGCAGGCCCGGACGGGTCGTCAGGCGCGGGTGGTCCTCGCCTGGGGAAATGCGCGGCGCAGCCGGCAGGCGGCGCGGCTGGTCCTGACGCCCGGCAACCCGGCGCAGGCACTCGACTGGCGGCTGCCGCCCGACGACTACTCGGCAAGCTATCTGGAGTTCCGCCCCGACCAACCGGCCGACCTCGACCGCCTTGCCCTCGTGCTGACCCCGCCGGGACCGGGCGCCGCCCCGCAGGTCATCGGCCCGATCCCGCCCGATACCTTCCTTCCGGTGACGGATGCCGCGGGCCGCCCCGCAGGCCGGTTTGCGCGCGTCGGCCCCCGCGTCACCGCGCCGGGCATCACGACCCCGGCCCACGCGGTGCTGGCCATGGCTCCGACGGAGGAGGACGGCCCCCGCCCCCGCGCGCCGCATGGCGCCTGGGGCCTGTCGCTTTCGGCAGGCGGCACCCGCCCGCTGGCCCTGCGGCTTGAGGTGCAGCGCGACGATACCGCGATGGGATACCGCCAGAACGGACGGCAGAGCAGGCTCGACCACCCGCTGGCCGAAGGCCGGGACGACGAGACGGCGGGCCAGGGCGCACCCGGTCCCGGCTGCCCCGTCACCTTCGCCGGCACGCATTCTAGCTTTGTCACCTCGCCCTCGCCCTGCCTGATCGCGGTGGCGGCGGCGCGGGCCGACAACCTGTCGCCTGCCCGCTATTCGGCCGAAGGTGCGGCCTGGACCAAGGCCGGCCCCGAGATTGCCGCGCTTGGCGACCGCGGTCCGGCGCGGCCGGGGCTGGCGGCGGCGGCCACGCATTCGGGCGGCGCCCGCATGCTCGACGGCACCTCGGCCGCGGCCGCGCGGGCGTCGCGGGTGCTGGCGCTGCACCTGTCGGGTCCGGCGCCGCATCCGGCACCCGGACCGGCCGAGATCGCGGCACTGGTCGCGGGCTGGGGCGTGGCGGCATCGCCGGCCGATGCCGCAAAGCTCGGGGCCGGAGTCCTGACCGCGCCGGCC
>DAOLBY010000211.1:0-3178 GCA_035324325.1 Paracoccaceae bacterium
GAGGGCAGGTCGGCCATCAGGCCCGCATTCATGTGCAGCGCGATGCGGGTGGCGCAGCGCGTCTCGGCCGGCAGGCCGCGCAGTCCGGCATAGCGCTGCTGTGCGGCGGCCTGCATCGCCATCTTGTCGCGGAAGGCAGCGGCAACCGTGTCCTCGGCCGCAGGTGGACGATCCCCTGGTCGCCGTCGACCAGGATCGCATCGCCGTTCAGCGCCTCCTGCGTGATGCCGGCGGCATGGATCACCAGCGGGATCGCCAGCGCACGGGCCACCACCGCGGCATGGCTGCCGACCGATCCTTCCTGAAGCACCACCCCGCGCAGCTTGCGCCCGTATTCCAGCAGTTCGGCCGGACCGATGTTGCGCGCCACCAGCACCGGGTTTTCCGGCATCTCGGCCCCGGTATCGGTGCCCTGGCCGGTCAGGATGCGCAGCAGCCGGTTCGACAGGTCGTCGATATCGGCCAGCCGCTCGCGCAGGTAGGGGTCGGCCACCTGTTCCATTCGTGCGCGGGCGGCGGATTGTTCCTTTTCCACCGCCGCCTCGGCCGACAGGCCGCGGGCGATGTCCTCTTCCATCCGCCGCAGCCAGCCGCGGCTGTTGGCGAACATGCGATAGGCTTCCAGGACCTGCTTCTGGTCCTTGTCGAGGCTCTCGGCCGCCAGCAGGTCGTCCACCGACACCCGCAGCGTGCCCACCGCCTCGCGTATCCGCTCGATCTCGGTCAGCGGGTCGTCGGCCACGGGGTTCGTGACCACCACGCGCGCCTCGTGCAGCCAGACGCGCCCCTCGGCCGCGCCCTCCTGCCCCGAAGCGCCGCGGATCATCACCGGCTGGCGGTGCAGCGCCAGCATCGCACCGTCGGCGCCGGCGAAGGCGCCAAGCTCGGTCATCTCGGCCAGCACCATGGCCACGACCTCGAGCGCATAGACCTCGTCATCCGAGAAGGCGCGTGCCACCTTCGACTGAACGACCAGCACGCCGAGCCGTTCTCCCACCCGCTGGATCGGCACGCCGAGGAACGAGGAATAGATCTCCTCGCCCGTCTCGGGCATGAAGCGGAACCCCTTTTCCGCGGGCGCATCGGCGGTGTTGATCGGGGTTGCGCTGCGTGCCACGCGGCCGACCAGCCCTTCGCCCAGCCGTAGCCGGGTCTGATGGACGGATTCCTTGCGCAGCCCTTCGGTCGCGCTTAGTTCCAGCGTCTCGGGATCGCGGAACAGGTAGATCGAGCAGACCTCGGTGCCCATCGAATCCGCGATCAGATGGGTGATCCGGTCGAGCCTGTCCTGCCCCTTGCCCGACAGCGCCAGGCTGTCGCGCAACCGGCGCAGGAGCTTGCGGCTTTCGCTTTCGGTCCGTTCCGGCATCGGTCAGGCGCCCCCTTCCGGACCTGTATAGGAAGGGCAGGGGGGTTTGGCGAGGGGGGGGAAGGCCAGGGGGGTGGTGAGGGAGGGAAAGGCCGCGGCCCGCTCCGCCGGGGTCCGCGTCGCGTGCGCCGCCCAGCGCCCCCCCGGTTCCCGGGCAGCCACCCCCGCCGCCTCCGCCCCCACCCGGTCCGGCCCCTGCAGCGGGATCGTCAGATCCTCCGGGATCGGCTGCAGGTCGAGCGCCAGCCGGATGACACTGCGCAGAGCGATGACGAGTGCGGCGGTCCTGATCGGCCGGCCGGCGGCCGTGTCGGCCGCGGCCTGTCCGGCAAGGCGGACGTGTTCCTCGGTGCCGAGAGGAAGGATGTCCGACAGCGCGGCTTCGACCGCATCGCGGATCCGGCGCGGGCGGTCGGAGTGTGCGCCTGCGCTGCCGTCAGGCGGCGTCTCGCCCGCCGGTTCGGCGGCCCCGCGCGCAGGTCGCGCCGACGCGCTCGGCTGAACGTCCGTTCGCCGGTGAAGGATCCGCCGAGCGACTTGTCGGCCGCGATCAGCGTCCCGGGGCGCTCGTTGATCCGGCAGGTCCTCCGCTGCTGGCGCTGCGGATGGTCTGCATGGCACGCACCCGGATGCCGACGGCGATGAAGGAGAACGGCGCAAGGCCGAGCACGCTGGCCAGCACGCCCTGCCACGATGTGAGGTCGATCAGGTGCACGCCACCCCCGTCCGATTACCGGGGCAGCTTGGCGCCGCGCACGGAAAGCCAACCACCGCCGCCGGGCCCTCCGCACCGAATGGCGTCACGCCTTCTCCAGCTCGAACGCGTCGTGCAGCGCGCGGACAGCCAGTTCCATGTACTTGCGGTCGATCAGGACCGAGATCTTGATTTCGGAGGTCGAGATCACCTTGATGTTGATCCCGTCGCGCGCCAGCGTCTGGAACATGCGCGATGCGACGCCGGCATGGCTGCGCATCCCGATGCCCACGACCGAGACCTTGGCCACGTCGGTGTCGATGATCAGCTCGTCATACTTGATGCTGCCGGCGGCGCGCGCGTCTTCCAGCGCCTTCTTCGCCCGTTCCACCTGGTTGATCGGGCAGGAGAAGGTCATGTCGGTCACGGCGCCGGGATGCGCCTCGTCATAGTCCTTTTCCGAGATGTTCTGCACGATCATGTCCACGTTGACCCCGGCTTCGGCCAGCGGCCCGAAGATCGCCGCGGCGATGCCGGGGCGGTCCTCGATGGTAAAGAGCGTGATCTTGGCCTCTTCGCGCGAAAAGGCGACGCCGCTGACGACCTTCGATTCCATGATCTCCTCCTCGTCGCAGACCAGGGTTCCGCTGGTCTCGTCGGTGTCGCCAAAGGACGACAGCACCCGCAGGCGCACCTTGTAGCGCATCGCCAGTTCGACCGACCGGGTCTGCAGCACCTTGGCGCCCAGGGACGCCAGTTCCAGCATCTCCTCGAAGGCGATGCGGTCCAGCTTGCGTGCCTCGGCGACGATGCGGGGGTCGGTGGTGTAGACGCCGTCCACGTCGGTATAGATGTCGCAGCGTTCGGCGGCGAAGGCGGCCGCAAAGGCGACAGCCGTGGTGTCCGACCCGCCGCGGCCAAGCGTGGTGACCCGCCCTTCGGCGCTGACCCCCTGGAAACCCGCGACCACGGCAACCTTCATGCCCTCGGCGAACTTCTGGTCGATGTTGTCGCGCGGGATCGAGACGAAGCGCGCCGCGCCATGGGCCGAGGTCGTGTTGATCGGCACCTGCCAGCCCTGCCAGGACCGCGCCGGTACGCCCATTTCCGGCAAC
>DAOLBY010000211.1:3188-5026 GCA_035324325.1 Paracoccaceae bacterium
CGTGGGGCGCCGTCGGATCGATCTCGGTGAGGCGCGCCGCGCCATGCGCGGCGTCGGTCCGGATCGGCACCTGCCAGCCCATGAAGGAGCGCGACGGCACGCCCATGTCGGCGAGGACGATCGCCATCAGCCCGGCGGTCACGTTCTCGCCCGAGGCTACCACCGCGTCGTATTCGCGCGCGTCGTACAGCTTGGAGGTCGCCTCGACCCAGCCGACCAGTTCGTTGGTCTTGCCCGACATGGCGCTGACGATGACGATCACGTCATAGCCGCGTTCGACCTCGCGCATCACCTTCTGCGCAGCATTCTCGATCCGCGCAAGGTCGGCCACCGAGGTGCCGCCGAACTTCATGACGAGCAGCGGCATGGTCCCCCCCGCGGCGTTCGAAACCGCGCGGCTTTTAGGCGGGGGCCGGGGCCGACGCAAGGGGGCGCGGGCGGGGTCGGGCGTCGAAGGCCAGGCTTGACCCGCGGCCTGCGGCGCGCCATGCCGGCGCCATGGACCGCAGCGCCGTCGCCTTCACCGGCAGTTTCACCCAGCAGGAACCGATCCCCGAGGACGGGATCGAGGCCGCGCTGGCCGTGCTGCGCCACGGCCGGCTGCACCGCTACAACACCGCCCCGGGCGAGGTTTCGGAAACCGCGGCGCTGGAGGTGGAGTTCGCGGCCCTGACCGGCGCGCGCTACGCGCTGGCCGTGGCCTCGGGCGGCTATGCCATGGCGACCGCGCTGCGCGCGCTCGGCGTCGGGCCCGGCGATGCGGTGCTGTCGAACGCCTTCACGCTGGCCCCCGTGCCCGGGGCCATCGCCGCGCTGGGTGCCCGGCCGGTGTTCGTCGAGACGACCGAGGCGCTGACGATCGCCCTGCCGCACCTCGCCGACCGGATCGCCGTCAGCGGCGCCCGAACCCTCCTCCTGTCGCACATGCGCGGGCACACCGGCGACATGGAGGCGCTGATGGCACTCTGTGACGGGGCAGGGGTGCGGGTGGTCGAGGATTGCGCGCATACGATGGGGGCGCGCTGGCGCGGCCTGCCCTCGGGCCGGCATGGGGTGATCGGCTGTTTCTCGATGCAGACCTACAAGCACGTCAATTCGGGCGAGGGCGGCTTCGTCATCACCGACGACGCCGATCTGGCCGCGCGCATGGTGCTCCTGTCGGGCAGCTACATGCTCTATGCCCGCCATGCCGCTGCCCCGCCACCCGAGGCCTTCGCGGCGCTGCGTCTGACCATCCCCAACATCTCGGGCCGGATGGACAACCTGCGTGCGGCGATCCTGCGGCCGCAACTGCGCCTCTTGCCCGACCGCGTGGCGCGCTGGCGGGTGCTGCACGATGCGGTGACGGCGGGGCTGGAGGCCGTGCCGGGGATCGCGCTGTTCCCCCGGCCCGCGCAGGAAGACTTCGTGGGCTCCTCGTTCCAGTTTCGCCTGCCCGGGCTTGAACCGGCACGCATCACGGCCTTCCTTTCCCGCTGCGCCGCCCGGGGGGTTGAACTCAAGTGGTTCGGTGCCCCCGACCCCGTCGGCTTCACCTCGCGCTATCCGCACTGGGCCTATGCCGCCGCCGACCCGCTGCCGCAGACCGACCGCATCCTTGCGGGCCTGATCGACATGCGCCTGCCACTGACCTTCACCCCCGCCGACGCCACCCTGATCGCCCGCATCATCGCCGAGGAGGCCGTATCGAACGCCCCGGCACCCGATGCGCCCGCGCCCGGGGCGGACTGAAAGGGACGGGGCCGGAAAGGGCGTTGACCTGCGGGCTCCTGCGCCGGACCATCGTTGGCCGTTGGCCGTTGGCCGTTGGCCGTTGGCCGTTGGCCGTTGGCCGTTGG
>DAOLBY010000212.1:0-4876 GCA_035324325.1 Paracoccaceae bacterium
GGGCTGGCCGAAAGGGAGGCCGTGTCCCCCCCCTCCCTGCCGGGCGGCCAGCAGCAGCGCGCCGCCACCGCCCGCGCGCTGGCCATCGAACCCGCCGCGATGCTCTTCGACGAGCCGACCTCGGCGCTCGACCCCGAACTGGTTGGCGAGGTGCTGGGCGTGATCCGCGACCTTGCCGCCGAGGGGCGCACGATGGTCCTCGTGACCCACGAGATGAAGTTCGCGCGCGAGGTCGCAAGCCATGTGCTGTTCCTCCACAAGGGCGTGATCGAGGAAGAGGGACCGCCGGACGCCTTGTTCGGCGCGCCCAAATCGGAAAGGCTGCGTCAGTTCCTCAAGTCCGTCGCATGAAACCAAGACGGACGCCAACCAACCGGGAGACGACCATGAAGAAGACCCTCCTCGCCCTCGCGCTGGCCGCATTCGCGCTGCCCGCCGCCGCCCAGACCGTCAAGGTCGGCATCGCCGCCGAACCCTATCCGCCCTTCGCCAGCCCCGACGCCAGCGGCAACTGGGTCGGCTGGGAGGTGGAGCTGATCGGCGCCGTCTGTGCCGCGGCCGAGATGCAGTGCGAGATCGTGCCGGTGGCCTGGGACGGCATCATCCCCTCGCTGACCTCGGGCCAGATCGATGCGATCATGGCCTCGATGTCGATCACCGAGGAACGGATGCAGACCATCGATTTCTCGGACAAGTACTACAACACCCCCACGGTGATCGTCGGGCCGAAGGGCATGGCGTTGACACCGGACGCCGCGGGACTGGCGGGCAAGATCCTCGGCGTGCAGGTCGCGACCGTGCATGAGGCCTATGCCCAGAAGCACTTCGCGGCCTCGGCCGCCGAGATCAAGATCTACCAGACCCAGGACGAGGCCAACCAGGACCTCGTGGCCGGCCGCATCGACGCGACGCAGGCCGATTCGATCGCGCTCGATGCGTTCCTTGCGGCCGAAGGCGCGGCCTGCTGCGAAAGCAAGGGCGCGGTGGAGGACGATCCGGCGGTGCTGGGCCTTGGTGTCGGCGTCGGCCTGCGCAAGGGCGAGGACGCGCTGAAGGCGAAGTTCAACGCCGGCATCGCCAAGGTCATCGCCGACGGGACCTACGACACGATCAGCGCGCCCTACTTCGCCTCGTCGATCTACGGCGGCTGAGGGTCGGGGCCCGAACCGATGGCCGCCGCGGCCGGCAGGCGCCCCCACGCCCGATCCCTCCCCCACAACGGGGGAGGGCGTCAGCGGCCGCCGGCGCGGCGCCAACCTGCGGCGTCGGGCTAGGGCGCGGGCATGGAGCAGACCTTCACCCTGCTGACCGACTGGGGCCCGAACCTGCTGCGGGGTCTCTGGCATTCGGTGCTGATCGCGGGGGGGGCCTGGGGCCTCGGCATCGTCATCGGCACCTTCGGCGCAATGGGCAAGCTCTACGGCGGGCCTGTCACGCGCGACCTGCTGGCCGTCTATACGACCGTGGTGCGGGCGGTGCCGGAACTGGTGCTGATCCTGATCCTCTATTTTGCGGTGACGGATGCGGTGAACCAGGTGCTCCTGTCGCTGGGTTACCAGCGGATCCAGATCTCGGGCGTCGCGGCCGGCATTGCCGTCCTCGGCGTGGTGCAGGGCGCCTATCACACCGAGGTCCTGCGCGGTGCCATCCAGGCCCTTCCTCGCGGCCAGATCGAGGCGGCGCGGGCGATGGGGATGCCGCCCCTCCTGCTCGCACGCCGCATCGCACTGCCGGCGGTCATGGCCAGCGCGGTGCCGGGGCTGGCGAACCTGTGGCTGGTGGCCACGAAGGACACCGCGCTTCTGGCGGTCGTGGGTTTCGGCGAACTGACGCAGGAAACGCGGCAGGCCGCCGGCGCCACCAAGGCCTTCTTCACCTTCTTCATGGCCGCGGGAATGCTGTATCTGGCGCTGTCGCTGGCCTCGGGCACGGTCTTCGGCCGGATCGAGGCCTGGGCGCGGCGCGGCCAGCCGCGGCCCGAGGGTGGCGGGCGATGACGGCCCTGGCAGAGGCGGTTTCTGGAAGAAACCGCGCCGGAGCCTGTCCAGGCTCCGATCCGGTTTCCGAACGGAAACCGTGGCGGAATTCGAACGAATTCCGCGGCCCCGGCCGCTGGGGGGGCGCATCGTGACCAACCTGCGCGCCGCCCTGCCACCCCACCGCATCGTCATGCTGGCGGTGGCGGCCGCGGTCGTCCTGTGGTGCGCCTTGACGCTGCGCTGGGACTGGGTGCCGCGCTACCTGCCACTGGCCGCACAGGGCATCTGGCGCACGCTCTGGCTGCTGGCGGTGTCGGTCACGCTGGGCATGGCCCTGGCGATCCCGCTCGGCCTGGCGCAGGCGGCGGGGCCCTGGTACCTGGCGGCGCCCGCCCGGGCGTTCTGCACCGTGATCCGGGGCACGCCGCTTCTGCTCCAGATCTGGCTGCTCTATTTCGGCCTCGGCAGCCTGTTCCCTCAATTCCCCTGGATCCGGGAAAGCGACCTCTGGCCGATCCTGCGCCAGGCCTGGCCCTATGCGGTCGTCGCCCTCACCCTGTCCTTCGCCGGGTATGAGGGAGAGGTGATGCGCGGCGCCTTCCGGTCCGTCCCGCACGGGCAACTGGAGGCCGCGCGGGCCATGGGCATCCCGCGCTGGCGCATCCTGCTGCGCATCTGGCTACCGCAGGCGCTGCAGCGGGCGCTGCCGACGCTGGGGGGCGAGACGGTGCTGCAACTGAAGGCGACGCCTCTGGTCGCCACGATCACGGTGGTCGAGATCTATGCCGTCTCGAGCCGTGTGCGGCAGGACACCTTCATCGTCTACGAGCCGCTTCTGCTGCTTGCCGTCGTGTACATGGCCATCGCGGGGCTGATCGTGCTGGCGTTCCGATGGCTGGAACGGCAGTTCCCTGCGCGGATGGCCTGATCGCCCCGGTCAATCCCGTGCCACATCCTTGTGGATGATCACATCTGCCTGCGGATAGGCGGCGATGATTGCCCGGCGAAGCGCCGCCCCGATGTCATGCGCCTGCCGCAGCGGCAACGCGCCGTCCAGCTCGATATGCAGGTGGACAAAGACCCTGCTGCCGGACGTGCGGGTCTTGAGGTCATGGAACCCCCGCACCCCCGGCCAGCCGCGGGCAATCCCCGCGATCCCCTCGATCACCGCCGGATCGGCGCGACGGTCCATCAGAGCATCCCAGGCACCGCGCCAGATGCGCATCGCCCCGATCGCCAGCAACGCCGCAGCCCCAAGCGCCACCACCGAATCGACCGCCGGCAGACCGAACCAGGCCGAGGCCGCGAGCGACAGGATCGCGCCCGCATTTGGCAGCAGGTCGCCCAGATAGTGCAGCCGGTCGGCCGCCACAACCCGGTTGCCCGTAGCCCGCGCGACCCGACCCTGCCACAGCACAAGGCCCAGCGTCAGCACCATGGCCACCACCATGGCGACGATCCCGCGCCCCTCGGCCGCCAGCGGCACCGGATCCTCGGCCAGCAGCCGCAGCACCGCCGCGCCTGCAATGACCGCGGCCGAGATCAGGATGAAGGCCGACTGACCGAGCGCCGCAAGATCCTCCGCCGAGCTATGGCCGAAGGCGTGGTCCTCGTCCGCGGGCTTGGCGGCGTAGACGATCGCGGCCAGCGCACCCAGACTGACCATCAGGTCCATCGCGCTGTCGGCAAGCGAAGCCGCGACCGACAGCGCCCCGGTTTCCCCCAGGGCCCAGAGCTTCACGACGACCAGTGCCGCCGCAACCCCCAGTGCCGCCAGCACCGCCGACATGTTGAGCCGCAAGACCCGGTCCATCCGCCGCCCCCTTCGCTGCCGGACGGCGGGCTTATCGCGCGGCGAAGCACCCGGGCGCAAGCGGTCGCGGTGTCACTCCACACGCTCGCCCGGGGCCACGCCCCAGATTGCGCGTTCGGGTAACCAGCCGCGGTTGCCGGCCGCGGAAACGCGGCACCAGCCGTCGCGGCATTCCAGCAGGCGGGCGACGACGCCGCGCTCGGCCTGCACCACGACCGGCGCCTCGGGCTGCGGCCGGGCGCGCCCCTCGGCCATGTCCTCGGTCACGAGCACGCTGCGCACACCGGACAGCAGTGCGTAATGCACCCAGCCGCCCTGCCCGTCGGCGTCCTCGACACGGCGCCAGTTCTCGTGCTCGGCGGTCAGGCGCAGGGGCATGCCCGCCCGGGTGAACACCCAGTCGATCCGATGGCCAAGCCCGGGGCCGCGCCGGGCGTTCCCCTCGCCGGTCTTGAGCGTCACGAACCGCGGCAGGGGCAGGTTCGTCACCGGCCCGACCTCGCCCGCCGGCCCGGCGGCGGCTGTGGGTGCGATGCCGGTGACACCCGCCTCCTGCGCCGTGGCGACGCCGGCCACCAGCACGAGCGCCAGTGCGATGGCCGAAACCCCTTGTCCCGTCATGGTCCTGCCCGCCCGATCCCCGGGGCTTGTGCCGCGCCCCGCTTGGTCGCACTGTGCCAGCATTGCGTCCCGCGGGAAAGCGCAAGGGGGGAAAGATGCCGTCGCCACGTCTGAGTGTTGTCGTCACGCGACGCCTTCCGCAAGCGGTGGAAACCCGCATGACCGAACTGTTCGACGTGGCCCTGCGCGACCCCGACACGCCGATGACCCGCGAGGAACTGGCCGAGGCGGTGGCGCGGGCCGACGTGCTGGTTCCCACGATCACCGATACGGTCGATGCGGGCCTTCTGGCCCAGGCCGGGCCGCGGTTGCGGCTGATCGCGAACTATGGCGCCGGGGTCGACCACATCGACGTGGCAACCGCCCGCCAGCGCGGCATCCTGGTGTCGAACCCCCCCGGCGTGGTGACCGAAGACCCCGCCGACATGATAATGGCGCTGATCCTGGCCGTCACCCGCCGCAT
>DAOLBY010000213.1:0-4837 GCA_035324325.1 Paracoccaceae bacterium
CGAAGGCGAGGCTGGGCCAGCGGTTCTGGCTTTCGGCGACCAGGCCCTCGGCCAGTTCGGTCGTGGTGGCGCGCTGGTTCGGCTCGAACGTGCCGCCCTGCCCGAGGTTGACCAGTGCATTCGGCTCTTCCGCACCCGAGGCCAGGATGCCGCGCGGGCGATGATACTTGAAGCTGCGCCCGACCAGCATCTGGCCGTTCGCGAGCAGCGCCGAAGCAAGCGTATCCCCGGGATGGCCGGTCATGCTCTGCCCGTCGAAGGTGAAGGCGATGCGGGCGGAACGGTCGATCAGGCGACCGAAGGTGGCAAGGCGGGCGGTCATGCGGGGCTCCAGCCCGGGCGGCGGGCGCGGATGGCGTCAAGGATATGGGCGGGCGGTTCGGAGACCTGCGCGGGGTAGGTGCCGAACACTTCGAGCGTGGCGGTGCAGCGCGCGGCCAGGAACCACTTGCCGCAGCCGTAGGCATGGCGCCAGCGTTCGAAGTGAACGCCCTTCGGGTTGGCGCGGGCGAACATGTAGCCGTCGAACTCGGCGTCGCTCGACCCGGGGCCAAAGCGCTTCAGATGCGCCTCGCCGCCGGGCGCCAGTTCGGTTTCCTCGGCGGCGATGCCGCAATGGGGGCAGGTCAGGAGGAGCATGTCGGAGCCTTGGCAAGCACGAGGGCAGCAACGGCGACGGCCCGGGGGGTGCATCCCCCCCGGGCCGGGCCGGTCATGGTCGGACGGTCGGCGCCGGCGGCGTCAGTTGCCGGGCGCAGGCACCGCAGGCGCGGCCGGAGCAGCGGGCGCAGGATCGGCGGGCTGCGCCTCGGCCGGAGCGGCGGTATCGGGCGCGGACGGCGCGATTGCGGTGTCGGGCGTCGCGGGGACCGCAGGGAGGGCGGGCGCGGCAGGTTGGGCCGCAGGCGCCTCGATGACCACGCTGGGGCCGGTGACGGTGGCCGGCGCCGGTCCGGAAGAGAAGACGCCGAGATACCAGAGGATCCCGAGAACGGCGACGGCCATGCCGCCGACCAGCATCCACAATCCGCCCGAGCCGCCGTCAGCGGGGCGCGGCGGAGCGGCGGGGCGGGTGTAGGCGGTGCGGTCCTGGGGTTGGTTATCGTAGGCCATGTCGGTGGCTCCTGTGCTGAAGGGACTGCACAGGAAACGCCCGGGGCCCCGGCCCGGTTCCGGTCCGCGGTGTCACGGCAGCGTGGGGGGGCACAGGGGGCAAGGCCCTTCGCGGGCCGGGCGGCGCGGGGCCGCCCGGCCTCGTGCAGGGGTCCGGCGCGGCGCCGGGGCGCGTCGTCAGTTGCCCGGGGCGGCGGTGCCGGGGGCCGGGGCGGCCGGGGCGCCGGCGGCAGGCGCCGTTGCCGCAGGTGCGGCATCCGGGGCTGCGGGGTCGGGGCTGCCGGACAGGAAGTACCATCCGCCGACGACCAGCACGGCCGCGGCAAGGGCGACAACGATCCAGTTCGATTGGGGCATTCGGGACCCTCCGGTTGCGCGTGGTATCCACGCAGGCCAGAGGTGGTCATTCCGGGTCTTCCGCGCAAAGGCGACGCGGACGATGGGCGGAAGATGGCCGAAGGCGCCGCCGCGTCAGAGCGGATAGACGACCGCAGGGGTCGCGGGCACGTCCGACAGCCCGCCGTTGAAGGCGGTTCCGGCAAGTGCTGCGAGGACGAGCGGCAGGGCCGCGCCGGCCGCGAAGGCGGCGAGGCGGGGCGCGGCACGGATGAAGCGGGCGGCAAGGCGGGGCATGGGCGTGTCTCCGGCGCGGGTCGCCGCTCAGATAGGCACCCCCCGCGGCGGATCAATCCGCGCCGGCCTGACGGCTGCGTGACCGGCCTCAATGCGCCACCCCCGCCGCCACCGACTCGTCGATGAAGCGCCCCTCGCGGAAGCGGAACATGTCGAACTCGGCGGCCAGCGGCCCGGGCTCGCCCTTCGCCATCAGTTCCGCCATGGCCCAGCCCGACCCGGGGATCGCCTTGAACCCGCCCGTGCCCCAGCCGCAGTTGATGTAGCAGTTGGCCAGCGGCGTCTTGGAGATCAGGGGCGAGCGGTCGCCGGTCATGTCCACGATCCCGCCCCACTGGCGCAGCATCTTCAGGCGCGACAGCATCGGGAAGGTCTCGACCAGCGCGCGCAGGGTTTCCTCGATGTGGTGCCAGCTGCCCCGCTGGGTGAAGTTGTTGAACCCGTCGGTGCCGCCGCCGATCACCATCTCGCCCTTGTCCGACTGGCTCATGTAGCCGTGCACGGTGTTGGCCATGACGACCACGTCCATGCAGGGCTTGATCGGTTCCGAGACCAGCGCCTGCAGGCACAGCGATTCGTTGGGCAGGCGGAACCCTGCCATGTCGACGACCTGGCCCGAATGGCCGGCCACCACGATCCCGAGGCGCGTGCAGGCGATGTCGCCGCGGGTGGTGGTGACGCCCGTGACCATGCCGCGGTCGGACCGGACGCCCGTGACCTCGCAGTTCTCGATGATGTGCATGCCCATGGCCGAACAGGCCCGCGCATAGCCCCAGGCCACCGCATCGTGCCGCGCGGTGCCGCCGCGGGCCTGCCACAGCGCGCCAAGCACAGGATAGCGCGGCCCGTCGATCGAGATGATCGGGCAGAGCTCCTTCACCCGTTCCGGCCCGATGAACTCGGTCGCCACGCCCTGCAGGACGTTGGCCTGCGCGGTGCGGCGGTAGCCGCGCACCTCGTGTTCGGTCTGCGCCAGCATCATCACGCCGCGGGGGCTGAACATGACGTTGTAGTTCAGCTCCTGGCTGAGAGTCTCATAGAGGCTGCGCGCCTTCTCGTAGATCGCGGCGGAGGGGTCCTGCAGATAGTTCGACCGGATGATCGTGGTGTTGCGCCCGGTGTTGCCGCCCCCGAGCCAGCCCTTCTCCAATACCGCGACATTGGTCAGGCCGTGGTTCTTGCCGAGGTAGTAGGCAGTGGCGAGGCCATGCCCCCCGGCACCGATGATGATCGCGTCGTAGCGGGCGCGAGGTTCCGGGCTGGCCCAGGCGCGGGTCCAGCCGAGGTGGTGGCGAAGGGCCTCGCGGGCGATGGCAAAGGCGGAATAGCGCGACATGGCGGATCGATTCCCGGGTTTGCACCCCTGATGCGGCGGGCGCGACCTTGGCCCATGGCGAGGGGCGCCGCAATCGGGCGAAATGCGACATCGGGCAGCGGCCCTGGATGCGACAGATGGGCCGGCGGGGCTTTCGGCCCGTTGCAGGGCGGACTATCTGGAGACGACGGCAGGGGGGTGCATGGACGCGGGTCTGTTCTGGGTGCTGGCGGGGGCGATGGCGGTGGCGGTGGCCGGCATCATCGCGCTGGCCGTCCTGCGTGGCGGGCGGGGCGCGCCGGCGGGGCCCCCCGGCACCGCCGATGCCGCGGTCTACCGCGACCAGCTGGCCGAGATCGCGCGCGACCTTTCGCGCGGGGTGATCCCCGCCGACGAGGCCGAGCGGCTGCGCGCCGAGGTGGCGCGACGGCTGCTGGAGGCCGACCGAACCGCACGGGGGAGCGAGGCTTCGGCAGCGCGGGGGCCAGGGTCGGCGGGGGTTGTGCTGTCCGTGGCGCTGGTCGCGGGCGGTGGCCTGACGGGCTATCTGTGGCTCGGGGCGCCGGGCTATCCCGCCCTGCCGCTGGCCGGACGCATTGCCACGGCCGAGGCCCTGCGCGCCGCGCGGCCGGCGCAGGCTGCGGCCGAAGCCCTGGCCACCCTGCCCGACCGCCCGGTGCCCGATGCCCAGTTCGCGGCGCTGATGGCGCAACTGCGCGCCCGCACCGCCGAACGCCCCGACGACCCCGAGGGCCAGCGCCTGCTGGCCGAGAACGAGGCGCGCCTGGGCAACTTCGCTGCCGCCCATGCCGCGCAGGCCCGGTGGATCGCCCTGCGCGGCGCGCAGGCGACTGCCGCCGACCAGGCTTTTCACGCCCGCCTGATGGTGGCGGCGGCGGGCGGCACGGTGTCGGCCGAGGCGGCGGCGGCACTGGCGCGCGCGCTGGCCGCCGATCCGGCAGAGGCCGAGGCGCTGTTCCTGAACGGATTGGCCGAGGCGCAGATCGGGCGGCCCGACCTCGCCTTCGCCAACTGGGCGCGTTACCTCGACGTGGCGCCGCCCGGCCATCCCTTCCTGCCCGAGGTGCGCGGCAACATCGCGCTGGTCGCCACCGCCGCGGGCGTCCGCTACACCCCGCCGCCCGAGCGCGGGCCGACCGCAGGTGACGTGGCCGCGGCCGGGGCGCTGAGCGCAGACGAGCGTGCGGCCCTGGTGCGGTCGATGGTCGAGGGGCTGGCCGCGCGGCTGGCAGAAGAGGGCGGTCCCGCCGAGGACTGGGCACGGCTGATCGGCGCGCTCGGCGTTCTGGGCGAGACCGACCGCGCCCGCGCCATCTGGGACGAGGCGCAGGGGCGGTTCGCCGGCCGCGAGGTCGATCTTTCCCTGCTGCGCACCGCCGCAGAGGCGGCCGGGGTGGCCGAGTGACCGCCCCTGCGCCGCTGGCCACCGACGATGCCGCGGCCTTTGCCGCCGCCCTGCCCCGCGGGGGTGCGGTTCTCGGGCTCGACCTCGGCGAGCGGACCGTCGGACTCGCGCTGTCGGACCTGCGCCGGCAGATCGCCACGCCTCTCCACACCCTGCGCCGGGTGAAGTTCACGCAGGATGCCGCCGCCATCCTGCAGCTCGCCGGCGACCGCGGCGCCGTGGGCCTCGTCCTCGGCCTGCCGCGCAACATGGACGGGTCGGAAGGCCCGCGCGCACAGTCCACCCGCGCCTTCGCCCGCAACCTCGGGCGCCTGGCACCGCTGCCGATCCTGTTCTGGGACGAACGGCTG
>DAOLBY010000214.1:0-1848 GCA_035324325.1 Paracoccaceae bacterium
GGGGGGGCCCGCCACTGTTCCTGCCGCCGGAACCGGCGGGAGGGGCGGTGATGCAAGGCAAGTTGCTGCTGTTCAAGATCGTGACGCTGATGCTCTATGCCGGGCCGCTGCTGGCAGGTCTGGCAGGGCATGGCTGGAGCGTGCTGCCCGCCTTTGCCGCGATCTTCGTGCTGTGGCAGATCGTGATGCGGCCGATGGACTGGCCGCGCGACCCGGCACGATGGTCCGAAGGCGGCGTGCTGACGGGCGCCCTGGCCCGCGTGGCGCTGATGATCGTCCTGGTGGCAGTGATGTTCGGCATCGGGCGCGGGATCGGCGGCGTGGCCGGGCATCTGGCGGGCCTGCCGGCGGGGGCGGCGCTGGCGCTGTCCTTCCTGTCGGTGCCGCTGGCGCGGCTCTTGTGGAATCCCCGCGCATCGGCCGAGGTGGACGCCTTCCTGACCGAGGCGCTGGACCGGATCAATGCAGTCCAGCCCCAGACCGAGACCCCGGCCGAGGCCGAGGCGGCGGTCCGCCCGCTGTTGTCGTTGACCGACGACACGCCCGACGCGACCGCGCGGGCCGGGACCATCGACCTGCTGGCAGGGCCGTCTACCGCGGCGCGGCTGCGGGCGCTGTCGGCGGGTCTGGCGGACGCACCGGGCGCGCATCTGGCAGCGCGGCGCGGGCTGATCCTCTGGGCGGCCGACAGGGTGGTGGCCGAGCGCCAGCTGGGCGCTGCCCCGCAGATGCATGCCTTCGACGCTGCAGCGGGTGATGCTGCCCTGCTGCACCTGTTTGCCGACGAGATGCTTCCGCTGATCGTCGCCCTGCCCGAAGCCTGGTACGACTTTCCCGCGACCGACCGGGTGCGCTCCGTGGCAGCCTCGCTGGACGACGCGGCCGCGTCGGGCGCGCTCGTGATCCTGGCCGATGCAATGGACGAGGCCGAGCGCAAGGTCGACCACGACGCCTGACCGGCCTTCTGCCGGCGGCGGCGATGGTCTAGACACGGCCCCATGTCGGACTCCGATCCCACCCCGCCTTCCCGGTCGCACGGCCGCCTGTCGATCAGCGCCTCGGCCCGGCCGCGCGAGGTTGTGGCGCCACTGCCCGCACCGACAGTCTGGGAGGCGCGGGTCATCCCCCTGTTCCCCGAGGCGTTTCCCGGCACACTCGGCCTCAGCCTGACGGGGCGTGCTCTGGAACTGGGGCTGTGGCGGCTGACGCCGCTGCCGCTGCGCGCTTTCGGGCAGGGGCGGCACCGGAATGTCGACGACACGCCGGCGGGCGGCGGGGCCGGCATGGTGCTGCGGGCCGATGTGGTGGACGCAGCGCTGCGCGTGGCCCAGGCGGGCCTGCCTGCGGATCGCAGCCTCTGGCCGGTCGTCTATCCCTCGCCCCGCGGGCAGCCCTTCACGCAAGGCACCGCCCGGACCTGGGTCGCAGCGCAGGGCGTCACGCTGATCTGCGGGCGGTTCGAGGGGATCGACCAGCGGGTGCTCGACCACCACGGGATCGAGGAAGTCTCCTTGGGCGATTTCGTGCTGACCGGGGGCGAGATCGCCGCGCAGGCGATGCTGGATGCGACGGTGCGGCTGCTGCCGGGGGTGTTGGGGAACGCGGACTCGGCGGACGAGGAAAGCTTTTCCGACGGCCTTCTGGAGCATCCGCAGTTCACGCGTCCAGCCGAGTGGGAAGGTCGTGCGATCCCGCCCGTCCTTCTGTCGGGCAACCACGCCGAGATCGCGCGCTGGCGGCGGATGCAGTCCGAACAGCTGACAGAGACGCGCCGCCCCGATCTCTGGGCGGCGCATCGGGCCAAGGGCGGGCCGGGGCGCTGACCCCGGCCGCCTGACCCGTCAGACG
>DAOLBY010000214.1:1858-4807 GCA_035324325.1 Paracoccaceae bacterium
CCCGCCGTTGGCGCTGATCGTCGAACCGGTGATGAAGCCCGCCTCGTCCGAGGCCAGGAACACCACGATCCGCGCGATCTCGTCCGGCTCGCCCAGCCGGCCCACGGGGATCTGCGGGATGATGCGCTCGTTCAGCACCTTCTCGTCGATGGCGCGCACCATCTCGGTGCCGATATAGCCCGGGCAGATCGCGTTGACCGTGATGCCGGCCCGCGCGCCTTCCTGTGCCAGTGCCTTGGTGAAGCCGAGGTCGCCCGACTTGGCGGCGGAATAGTTCGCCTGGCCCGCCTGGCCCTTCTGGCCGTTGATCGAGGAAATGTTGACCACGCGGCCGAACTTGCGGTCGCGCATCCCCGACCACAGCGGGTGGGTCATGTTGAACAGGCCCGTCAGGTTGGTGTCGATCACCTCTTTCCACTGGCCGGGCGTCATCTTGTGGAACATCGCGTCGCGCGTGATGCCGGCGTTGTTCACCAGCACGGCGACCGGCCCGAGGTCGGCCTCGACCTGTTTGATCCCGGCGGCGCAGGCGTCGTAGTCGGCCACCGACCACTTGTAGGTCTTGATGCCGGTCTCGGCGGTGAACTTCGCTGCGGCTTCGTCGTTGCCGGCGTAGTTGGCGGCCACCGTGTAGCCGGCGTTCTTCAGCGCGACCGAAATCGCCGCGCCGATGCCGCGCGACCCTCCGGTGACAAGGGCGACCCTGGACATGCGTTCTCCTCCACGAGACTTTGCGTTGAAATATCGTTATTCATGATGACGCCCGCGGGCAAGATCATTGCGCGCGGGCGCCGGATGCGCTGTCAGATCAACGTTCGACGCAGAGCGCCACGCCCATGCCGCCGCCGATGCAGAGCGTCGCGAGGCCCTTCTTCGCGTCGCGGCGGATCATCTCGTGGATCAGCGTGTTCAGGATGCGGCAGCCCGAGGCGCCGATCGGGTGGCCGATGGCGATGGCGCCGCCGTTCACGTTCACGATCGACGGATCCCAGCCCATGTCCTTGTTCACGGCACAGGCCTGGGCCGCGAAGGCCTCGTTCGCCTCCACCAGGTCGAGGTCGCCGACCTTCCAGCCCGCCTTGGCCAGCGCCTTGCGGCTGGCGTGGATGGGGCCGACGCCCATGATCGAGGGGTCGAGGCCGGCGGTGGCATAGGAGGCGATGCGCACCAGCGGCTTGAGGCCCCTTTTCGCCGCCTCGTCCTCGGTCATCAGCATCACGGCGGCGGCACCGTCGTTCAGGCCCGAGGCATTGCCGGCGGTCACGCTGCCGTCCTTGACGAAGGCCGGGCGCAGCTTGGTCATCGCATCGATGGTCGCGCCGTGGCGGATGTATTCGTCGGCATCCACCACCACGTCGCCCTTGCGGGTCTTGATGGTGAAGGGTGCGATCTCGTCCTTGAACTTGCCGGCCTTCTGCGCGGCCTCGGCCTTGTTCTGGCTGGCCAGTGCAAACTCGTCCTGCTGGTCGCGGCCGATCTGCCACTGGTTGGCGACGTTCTCGGCCGTCTGTCCCATGTGGTAGCCGTTGAAGGCGTCCCACAGCCCGTCCTTGATCATCGAGTCGATGAAGTTCAGGTCGCCCATCTTCTGGCCGGCGCGCAGGTGCGCGACATGGGGGCTGAGCGACATGCTTTCCTGCCCGCCGGCGATGACGATGGCTGCATCGCCCAGCTGCACGTGCTGGGCGCCGAGCGCGACCGCCCGCAGGCCCGAGCCACAGACCTGGTTGAGGCCCCAGGCGCTGGCCTCCTTCGGCAGGCCGGCCCTGATATGGGCCTGACGGGCGGGGTTCTGGCCCTGGCCGGCGGTCAGCACCTGGCCCAGGATCGTTTCCTCGACCTCGGCCTTGTCCACGCCCGCGCGGGCCACGACCGCCTCGATCACTGCGGCGCCGAGGTCGTGCGCGGGGGTATTGGCGAAGGCGCCGTTGAAGCTACCGACGGCGGTACGCGCCGCCGAGACGATGACGACATTGGTCATGGCCGGTCCTTTCCCGTTGTGGGGTCCCGGGCAGAGGCCGCCCCTGCCCCCTCCTGACCGGGCCTTACGGGGGCGGCGGGCAAAAGGCAAGAATGCCACGCCGGCCCGGATGCCGCAGGCCCCCGCACGCGTCAGGCGCGGCGGCGGACGGCTTCCTCCATCCATGCCGGGCGGACCGTGGGCGCGCCGAACAGCCAGCCTTGCATGGCGCCGATGCCTTCCGCCCGGAGCCAGGCTGCATCCTCGGGCCGCTCCACCGATTCGGCGACCGTGACCATGTCGAAATGCCGCCCGATGGACAGAAGCGCCCGGGTCAGCGCCTGGTTGTCAGGGTCGCGCGCGATGCCGCGGATGAACTGGCCGTCGATCTTGAGCATGTCGAAGCAGAAATCGCGCAGGTAGCGGAACGATGTGAAGCCGGCCCCGAAATCGTCCAGGGCGAAGGACACGCCGGCTGACTGCATCTCGTCCATGAAGGCGGTGACGATCTCGGGCACCAGCATCGCCGACCGTTCGGTGATCTCGAGAATCAGGCGTTCGCCGACGGTCGGATTCGCCGCAAGTCCGCGGCGAAGCACGCGCATCCAGCGCGGATAGCCGATGGAGCGCGCCGACATGTTGACCGACAGCCGCAGGTCGGCCCGCTGCGCCAGCGCGGTCATGCCCATTTCCAGCGAGGCGCAGTCGATCATGCGCCCAAGCTCCATCGTTTCGACGGTGTCGATGAAGTCGCGCGCCGGGATGGCGCGGCCGGTGTCGTCCAGCACGCGGATGAGCCCCTCGTGGAACGCGATGCGGCCGGGGTCCCGCCCATTGACCACGGGCTGGAAGGCCAGCCGCAGGCGCCCGCGATCGAGCGCGTCGCGCTGCATGGCGGTGGCGCGGCGGTCCGGTTCCGCCATGGCCGCCGCCGCGGGCGCGGGCTCGGCGCCGGCCACTCCACCGTCGGCCCGGCCCAGCGCCGCGCG
>DAOLBY010000011.1:0-12355 GCA_035324325.1 Paracoccaceae bacterium
GCTCGCCCGACAGATACTGACGCATGAATTCCTTGTTCTCGCCGACATAGGACGAGATCATCTTCTTCACCTGCCGCGTCTCCAGCAGCAGGCCGAGGCCGAACCCGTCCACGCCGGCGTTGTTCGACGCGACGGTGAGGTTCTTCGTCCCCGCGTCGCGGATCGCCGCGATCAGCAGTTCGGGGATGCCGCAAAGGCCAAAGCCCCCCGCCGCGATCATCATGCCGTCGAACAGCAGCCCGTCGAGCGCTGCCTTCGCGTCCGGATAGATCTTCTTCATCCCGCCCCCCGTTCCGATATCGGCCCTCTTTTGCCCGGGGTGGCACCCGGCGTCAATCGCCGCGCCGCGGCGCAGGCCGCGTCAGCGGCGGGCGCGGAGCCGCGTACGGTCGGCCCCGATCAGCAGGAGGTCGCCGGCGCCGTCGACCTCGAAGCGGTCGATGGCGGGCAGGGCGGCGAAGAAGGCGGCTTCGACGGCCATGAGGTCGGGCGCGCAGGCCATGCGGGTACCTGCGGCAGGGCCGAAGGACAGGCCCTCGCCCGACAGGATGATGCCGCCGGTGTAGCGGTTGCAGGCGGCGCGGCCGGCCACGCGGTCGCCCTCGAACGACAGCGTGACCTCGGCGCCCGCGGGCAGGGGGCTGCCATCCAGCTCCACCGCCGTCCAGTTGCCCTGCAAGAGGTCCCGGGGTTCGCCGCCGCAGCCCATGCGTCGCTCCTCTGCCGTGTCGGCCCGCAGGATCACCGTCATCGGGTAGGGCATCCCGGTCATCGTGTCGGAACAGGTCTCCGGGTATAGCGAGATCTCGGGTCCGCCGGGGACCGTGTAGACCACCGATTGCGTCCCGAAGACCGGCGGCGGCAAGGTGCCGGTGCGCGCCTCTTCGCCCTCGGGCGTGGTCAGCACCAGCCCCTCGGCGGTCAGGTCGAGCCGCCAGAAGGGTTCGTTGCCGCGCGCGACCATCGGCGCCTCGGGCGGCAGGGCGGCGCTGCGGCAGGGCGGCATCTCGCCCCCCGACCACAGGACCTTGGCGCCCTCGCCCTTGGTCCAGACCGAGGTTTCCGCGTCCTCGGGCTTGCCGTCGGCGAACTTCGCGCCCGATGCCGTGACGACCTGCGCCAGCACCCTTCCCTCGCCGCCGTAGGTCAGGACCGCACCGCCGGCGCCGAAGCCCAGGCGCACGACCGACGGCCCGCAGAAGAGCGTGGTCGCGAACCCCGCCGGCACATGCGCGGCCAGCACCATCGGCGGCACGGTCGTCTCGCCCTCGGCCACCGCGACGGGCTGACCCAGCCATCGCACCCCGTCGCCGTCGCGGATGGCCGCGAGGACCACGAGCGGGCCATCGGGCAGGCCCGGCATCTCCCATGGCAGGGGGACCTGCCGGCCTTCGGTCGGGATCACCGCCGTTCCCGCAAGGCCCTCGCGGCCCCAGGCCGACACCACCACCTCGGCCCCGGGGGGCAGTGCAATGCGTTCGCGGTAGGCCACTTCGCCCGACAGGTCGCGGGCGAGGGCGGGCGCGGCGACCGCTCCGGTCAGCAGCGCGGCGGCAAGGAAACGGTGCATGGCGGTCCTCCGGTTTCCGCCAGAGTTGTTGGCCCGGGACGCGCCGGTCAACCCACTTCCCCTTTACCGCGCCGCGCCCGCGCCTATGCTGGCGCCGCCCGCCCGCGTGGTGGAATGGCAGACACAGGGGACTTAAACTCCCCAGGCCCTCGGGCCGTGCCGGTTCGACCCCGGCCGCGGGCACCATCAAGGCGTCGGAGACCGGCACGGGGCGGGGCAGGGATCAGCCGGGCCGCCCGCCCGCCCTTGCGTGCCCGCCAGGATCAGAAGTCCCCCGGCGATCGCCCAGTTCTTGACGAAGATCGTCATCTGCCAGGCATCGGCGGGGATCAGGTGAAACAGGCTGGTCGCACCGCAATAGGCGGCCAGGCAGACCCCCGTGGCCCGTCGCCACTGCACCGGCGCGAACAGCAGCGCCAGCGCCCCGGCCGCATTGGCGACCGCCGCCGGCCAGACCAGCCAGACCGGCAGCCCCGCACCGGCAAGCAGGTCCTGCACCGGGCCGGGGTTCGCGCATTTCTGCACCGCACCGAGGGCGAACAGGGTCGCGAGCAGGAGGCGTCCGGTCAGGTCCATGTGTCCCCAACGGCCGCCAGTGCGCCCCGGTTTCGCGACCCTACCCCTCCTTCACGGTTTCCATGGACACATAGGTCGAGGTCTGGGCGACGTGGGGCAGGGCCGAGATGCGTTCGGCAAGCACACGGCGGTAGGCCTGGATGTCGCTGGTCCGCACCTTCAGCAGATAGTCGAAGCGGCTGGCGATCATGTGGCATTCCTCGACCTCGGGGATCGACGCGACCGCGCGGTTGAAGGCGGACAGCGCCGCCTCGCGCGTGTCGGTCAGCTTGACCTCGACGAAGGCGACATGCGCCTCACCCATGCGCACGCGGTCAAGGACGGCGCGGTAGCCGGTGATCACGCCCGCGTCCTCCAGCCGCCGCAGACGCGCCTGGGTGGGCGATTTCGACAGGCCGATGCGGCGCGACAGTTCGGTGGCGCTGATCCGCCCTTCGGCCGACAGGATGCGCAGGATGTGAAGGTCAAATCCGTCCAGATCGTTCGGCATGGTTCCGGTCCCGAAATCGGTCGTTTCGCCCGGAAATTCGGCAAGATCGGGCGAAACGCCCGGGCAGCCTGCGGTATCATCGGCCGAACGAAAGGTCCAGCCATGCCCCGCGACGCCGCCCCAGATCCCCGCCGCCTGATCGACACCGAAACCCTGGCCCCCGAGGCCGACCTGCTGGTCCGGCTGGTCGCCGCGGCGGGCCTGTCGTCCGACGACCGGGCCGCCATCGCGGCCCATGGCGCGCGGCTGGTCGAGGGCATCCGCGCCAGCGCGAAGCCGGGGCTGATGGAGGTGTTCCTGGCCGAATACGGGCTGTCGACCGATGAGGGCGTGGCGCTGATGTGTCTGGCCGAGGCGCTGCTGCGCGTTCCCGACGCCGAGACGATGGACGCCCTGATCGAGGACAAGATCGTGCCCTCCGACTGGGGACGGCATCTCGGGCGCTCGGCCTCATCCCTCGTCAACGCCTCGACCTGGGCCCTGATGCTGACCGGCCGGGTGCTCGACGACCGCGAGCCGGGCATCGCCGGACACCTCCGCGCCGCCGTGCGCCGCCTGGGCGAGCCGGTGATCCGCGCCGCCGTGGGCCGGGCGATGAAGGAAATGGGGCGCCAGTTCGTCCTGGGCGAGACGATCGCGGGCGCCATCGACCGCGCGAAGGAAGCCGAGGCGCGCGGATGCACCTACAGCTACGACATGCTGGGCGAGGCGGCGCGGACGGAAGGGGACGCGCGGCGCTACCACCTGGCCTATTCCCGCGCCATCGGCGCCATCGCGGGCGCCGCACGCGGCAACGACATCCGCACCAATCCCGGCATCTCGGTCAAGCTGTCGGCGCTGCATCCGCGGTACGAGGTCGCCAAGCGCGCCCGCGTCATGGCGGAACTCCTGCCTCGGGTGGCGGCGCTTGCAGGCCTGGCCCGCGCCGCCGGCATCGGCTTCAACATCGACGCCGAGGAGGCCGACCGCCTGGCGCTGTCCTGCGACGTGATCGAGGCGGTGCTGGCCGACCCCTCGCTCGCAGGGTGGGACGGGTTCGGGGTGGTGGTGCAGGCCTACGGACGCCGCGCCGGGCCGATGATCGACTGGCTGCACGGGCTGGCGGAGCGGCTCGACCGGCGCATCATGGTGCGGCGCGTCAAGGGCGCCTACTGGGACAGCGAGGTGAAGCGCGCGCAGGTCCTGGGCCTGCCGTCGTTCCCGGTGTTCACCCGGAAGGTGGCAACCGATGTGAGCTACATCGCCAATGCCCGGAAACTGCTGGGCATGGCCGCACGCATCTATCCGCAGTTCGCCACGCACAACGCCCATACGGTGGCGTCCGTCCTGCACATGGCAGGCCAGATGGGAGTGGATCCGGCGGGGTTCGAGTTCCAGCGGCTGCACGGCATGGGGGAGCGCCTGCACGACATCGTCATGGCCGAGGCCGGCACACGCTGCCGCATCTATGCCCCGGTGGGCGCGCACCGCGACCTGTTGGCCTATCTGGTGCGCAGGCTCTTGGAGAACGGCGCCAATTCGAGCTTCGTCAACCAGATCGTCGATGCCGATGTGCCCCCCGCTCGCGTCGCCGCCTGCCCCTTCGAGGCGCTGGACCGCGCGGGCGCAGGCCCCAACGCGGCGATCCCCCCGGGGCCCGACCTGTTCGCGCCGCGCCGCAATTCCCGTGGGCACGACCTGACCGACGCCCCGACGCTGGCGGCGCTGGCCGAAGCCATGGCGCCCCATCGCGACCTGGTCCATTCCGCCCGGCCGCGGCTGGCAGGCCCGGTGGCGGGCGGCGCGCGGGTGGAGATCCGCAACCCCGCGACCGGGGCGCCGGTCGGCCATGTCCTGCCCGCCACCGCGCCCGACGTGGAGACCGCCCTGCGCGATGCTGCCGCCTGGGAGGCGCCGGCCGAAACGCGCGCCGAGGTGCTGCGCCGCGCCGCCGACCTGATGGAGGCCGAGGAAGGGGCGGTCCTTGCCCTGCTGGTGCGCGAGGCCGGCAAGACCCTGCCCGATGCCGTGTCTGAACTGCGCGAGGCGGTGGATTTCCTGCGTTACTACGCGGCGGCGGCCGGGGGCCTGACGGCCCCGCCGCGCGGCGTCTTCGCCTGCATCAGCCCCTGGAACTTCCCGCTGGCGATCTTCACCGGCCAGGTGGCTGCCGCGCTGGCCGCCGGCAACGGCGTGATCGCCAAGCCGGCCGAGCAGACGCCGCTGGTCGCCACGCTTGCCGTGGACCTGATGCACCGCGCGGGCGTGCCCGCCACCGCTCTGCAATGCCTGCCGGGCGACGGGCCGGTCGTGGGTCGCGCGCTGACCTCGGACCCGCGTGTTCATGGCGTGGCCTTCACCGGATCGACCGAAACCGCGAAGGCAATCCGCCGGGCGATGGCGGATCATCTGCACCCGACCGCCCCCCTGATCGCCGAAACCGGGGGCCTGAACGCCATGGTCGTGGACAGCACCGCCCTGCCCGAGCAGGCGGTGCGCGACATCATCGCCAGCGCGTTCCAGTCGGCGGGGCAACGCTGCTCCGCCCTGCGCTGCCTTTACGTGCAGGAGGACATCGCCGAAGGCCTGCTGGAGATGCTGAAGGGCGCGATGGACGAACTCGCCCTCGGCGACCCCGCGGATCTGGCGACGGACGTGGGTCCGGTGATCGACACCGAAGCGGCAGCGGGCATCCGCGCCCATGTGGCGGCGGCGCGGGCCGAGGGGCGGGTGATCCATGAGCTGACGGCCCCCGCGCCGGGGCATTTCGTGGGGCCCGCGGTGATCCGGGTGCGGGGCATCGCCGATCTGGGCGGGCGCGAGGTGTTCGGGCCGGTCCTGCATGTGGCGACCTTCCGCGCCGCCGACCTGACCTCGGTGATCGACGCGATCAATGCCACCGGCTACGGCCTGACCTTCGGGATGCACAGCCGCATCGACGACCGGGTGCAGGCGGCGGTGGGGCGGATCCGGGCGGGCAATTCCTATGTGAACCGCAACCAGATCGGCGCGGTGGTGGGCAGCCAGCCCTTCGGCGGCGAGGCGCTCTCGGGCACCGGGCCCAAGGCGGGCGGGCCGCACTATCTGGCGCGCTTCACCGCGCAGGCCGCACCCGAACTGCCCGAGACCCCCCCGGGGGCGACCGACCCTTCCACGGTCCGCACCGCGCTGGCCTTCGCGCAGGCCGCCGATGGCCCCGTCCGGGGCGAGGTCCTGCCCGGGCCCACGGGAGAATCGAACCGTCTGACGCTCTGGCCGCGGGCGCCGCTGCTGTGTCTCGGCCCCGCGCCCGCGCAGGCACTGGCGCAGGCCGAGGCGGTGCGCGCGGGCGGCGGGCTGGCGGTCGAGGCGCCGGGGTTGCCGGCTTCCGCGCTGTCCGGTCTCGACGGTTTCTCAGGCGCGCTGTGGTGGGGCGATGCCGAGGGCGGGCGGGCCCATGCCCGGGCGCTGGCCGCGCGGACCGGCCCGATCCTGCTGCTGGTCGGCGGGATGCCCGATGCCGGCCACCTGTTCCACGAACGCCACGTCTGCATCGACACCACCGCCTCGGGTGGCAACGCGCAGCTTCTGGCCACGGACGGCGGCTGACGGGGCGTTCCACGGTCCCTGCGGTCCCGCCGCGCTGCGCCCGACCGGTGCGGCGGCCCGGGCACGGGCCGATGCGCGTTACCTGCGCGCCGTCGCCGGGGCCACCTTGACCGCGGCCGGCGGATCGGGAACGCTGCCCGCATGATCCCGATACGCGACCACAACCCCTCGGGCCGGACGCCCTATGTCTGCCACGCGCTGATCGCGGTCAACGTGCTGGTGTTCCTGTCCTACTGGACCGCCTTCGCGGGCGACGAGCGCGGGCTGTTCTTCTTTTTCCGCGACTGGGGGCTGGTGCCCGCGGCGGCGGTTGCGGGCGAGGGCTGGGGGACGGTGCTGACCTCGATGTTCCTGCACGGGGGCTGGCTGCACCTGGCCGGCAACATGCTGTTCCTGTGGATCTACGGCGACAACATCGAGGATGAACTGGGCCACGCCCGGTTTCTCGGCTTCTACCTGGCCGCAGGGTTGGCAGCGGCGCTGGCGCAGGTGGCGGCGGATCCGGGCTCGCCGATCCCGATGGTCGGGGCCTCGGGCGCCATCGCCGGGGTGCTCGGCGCCTATCTGCTGATGTTTCCGCGTGCCCGCGTGGACATCCTGATCATCCTGATCATCTTTGTCCGCATCATCCCGGTGCCGGCCTGGGTCGTCCTCGGCATCTGGTTCGCGCTGCAACTGTTCGGCGGGTTTGCCACCCCGGCAGACGAAGGGGGCGTGGCCTACTGGGCCCATGCGGGGGGCTTCATTGCGGGGGCGGTGCTGATCCTGCCGGTCTGGCTGGCGCGCGGCGGGCCTGCCTTCTGGGCGCGCACCCACGGCACCCCGCCGCACCCCGAGGCCAGGTATGCCCTGACGGCCTCGCGCGTGCCGAAGGTTCCGCGGCGCTGACCGCCGGTTGGGCCGCCCTGCCGGGCTGACCCGCGGCTGCGGCGCGAGGCGCCGCGTCCGGGCCTGCGGGCAGCTTCGGTCAGGCGACCTTTTCCAGCACCACCCGCGGTGCGATGCCGAGCGCCCGGCAGACCTCGCGCGTCAGGTGGGGGCGGTTCAGCGTGTAGAAGTGCAGGTTTTCGACACCTTCCGAGATCAGCCGGTCGCAGAGCATGGTGCATTGCGTCAGCGCCAGCAGATCCTCGCGCCCGTCGCGGGCCGCCATCTGGAAGGCCTCGTCCAGCCGGGGGGGGACCCTGGTTCCGCAGCGGGCGGCGAAGCGCCTGGCCCCGTCCCAGGACTGGATGGGCAGGATGCCGGGGACGATGGGCGCCGCGATGCCGGCCTTGGCGCAGCGGTCGCGGAAGCGCAGGAAGGTCTCGGCCTCGAAGAAGAACTGGGTGATCGCGCTCGAGGCGCCTGCGTCGATCTTGCGTTTCAGCCAGGCGACATCGGCATCGCCGTCGGCCGCATCGGGATGCGGTTCGGGGTAGGCGCCCACGCGGATCGTGAACTTCCCTGTCTCGGCAAGGGCTTCGACCAGCTCCACGCTGCTGGCGAAGCCATCCGCGTGGGGGGTGAAGCGCGTGGCGCCCTTGGGTGCATCGCCCCGCAGCGCCACGATCTCGGTCACGCCGGCCGCGGCATAGGCGGAAGCGATCTCCAGCGTCTCGGCCTTCGTCGCCTCGACGCAGGTCAGATGTGCGGCGACCCGCAGGCCGTAGTTCCGCCCGATCGTCGTCACGGCGTCGTGGGTCAGCTTGCGCGTCGTGCCACCGGCGCCGTACGTCACCGAAACGAAAGCGGGATCCAGTGGTGCCAGCGCCTGCACCGTCTCCCACAGACGGAAGGATGCATCGAGCGTCTGGGGCGGGAAGAACTCGAACGAAACGGCGGGGGTGCGGGGCATCGGGGATCTCCTGTTGCGCCCCTTGTCCCGCATCGGGCGACGTGAGACAAATTCATAATGCTCAAGATCATCATGAGGGTGACCGCATAATGCACATCGAGTTCCGGCACCTGCGGACCATCCGCGCGATCCATCAGGCGGGGGGGCTGGCACGGGCGGCAGAGGTGCTGAACATGACGCAAAGCGCCCTGTCGCATCAGGTCAAGGGCATCGAGGATCAGGCGGGCGTCGAGCTATTCGTGAGGCGTTCCAAGCCCCTGCGCCTGTCGGCGGCGGGGTTGCGGATGCTGCGTCTGGCCGAGCGCATCCTGCCCGAGATCGAGGCGCTGGAGGACGAGTTCCGCGGATTGCGGCAAGGCCGGTCCGGACGGCTGCACATCGCCATCGAATGCCATGCCTGTTTCGAATGGCTGTTCCCCGTCCTGGGAGCCTTCCGACGCGCCTGGCCGGAGGTGGACGTGGACATCCGGGCGGGCCTTGCCTTCGAGGCGCTGCCGGCGCTGACGCGGGAAGAGGTGGATGTGGTCATCTCGTCCGACCCCGTGGCACTGCCGGGCGTGGTGTTCAACCCGCTGTTCGACTACGAGCCTCGGTTCGTCGCCGCCGCCTCCAACCTTCTGGCGCAGAAGGACGAAATCGCGGCCGAGGATTTCCGCGACCAGGTGCTGATCACCTATCCGGTGGCCCGCGACAGGCTCGACATCTTCACCGAACTGCTGACGCCCGCGCGCGTCGAACCCCGCGCGCTGCGGCAGGTGGAGTTGACGGCGGTGATCCTGATGCTTGTCGGATCGGATCGCGGCGTGGCGGTGCTGCCCGACTGGGTGCTGCGCGAGGTGCGGCTGAACGAGGATTACGTCACCCGCCCGCTGGCCGGCCGCCCGGTCAAGCGGCTCTATGCCGCCACCCGCGACGAGGATGCGACCCGCCCCTACATGGCGCAGTTCCTCCGGCTGGGGCGAAGCGAGCCGGTCAAGCTGCAGCGCGAAGCCCGTTAACCGTCCGGGATTGCGGCGACGCCCACCGGCCGGCCGGTCTGCCGGCTGTACACCCCCCCGCACACCCCCCGCGACGCTGCGGGCAGACGCCGGGCCTGCTGAGGTGCGTGGTAACCTCGTGTCGCGAATCGGTGGCGGAAGGGGGGGAGGTGATGCGCGGCCTGGGCCTCTGGCTGGTCGTCACCCTTCCCTGGCTGGCCCCCGCCGCGCAGTCGCAGCCCTGCCGGCTGGCGCTGGCGCTGGCCTTCGACGTGTCGCGGTCGGTCGACGGGCGCGACTACGACATCCAGCGCGAGGGGCTGCTGGCGGCACTGGCCGATCCGGGGATCCGCGGCGCCTTCCTGCGCGGCGATCCGGTCGCACTGGCGGTCTACGAATGGTCGGGCGCCCGGCACCAGGAAATGGTGGCCGACTGGCGCCTGGTGCTGTCGGCGGCGGATCTCGACAGGGTCGCGGCCGAGATCGCCGCGCACCGGCGCTGGCCCGTGGGCCTGCCCACGGCCACCGGCGCGGCGCTGGCCTTCGGGCACGACCTTCTGGCCCGCGCGCCGGCCTGCCGGGCGCAGGTCATCGACATCTCGGGCGACGGCCAGTCGAACGACGGCCCCGAGCCCGACCGGATCACCGCCGGCTGGGACGACGGCATCACCGTCAATGCGCTGGCCATCGGCGAGCACGAGATCGGGCTGGTGGACTATCTGCACCGCAAGGTGGTCCGCGGTCCCGGCGCCTTCGTCGAATACGCCGCCCGCCACACCGACTTTCCGCCCGCGATCCGTCGCAAGCTGTGGCGCGAACTGACCGAGCCGGTGTTCGGCAGACCCCGACCTCCCGTCCCCGGCCTTTCCTTCCCCGCCCCGAGGGGCTAAACCCGCCGCCGGACAGCGGAGACGGGCCATGCAGGGCAGCGCGAACCTCAACCTGATGATCAAGGCGGCGCGCAAGGCGGCGCGCAGCCTTGTCAAGGACTTCCGCGAGGTCGAGAACCTCCAGGTCTCGGCCAAGGGGCCGGGCGACTTCGTGACCAGGGCCGACCGCGAGGCCGAGCGGATCATCCGTGCCGAACTGATGGGCGGGCGACCGACCTACGGCTGGCTGGGCGAGGAGACCGGCGAGGCCCCGGGCGAGGACCCGACGCGGCGCTGGATCGTCGATCCCCTGGACGGGACGACGAACTTCCTGCACGGGCTGCCGCACTGGTCGGTGTCGATCGCGCTCGAACACAAGGGCGAGGTCGTGGCCGGCGTGATCTACGACCCCGCCAAGGACGAGATGTTCATGGCCGAGAAGGGGCAGGGCGCCTGGCTGAACGACAGCCGGCGGCTGCGCGTGTCGGGTCGGCGCGAGATGTCGGAGGCGATCTTTGCCACCGGCGTGCCCTTCGGCGGCCGTCCGACCCTGCCCGCCACCCTGCAGGACATCGCCCGCCTGATGCCGGGCTGTGCCGGGCTGCGCCGCTGGGGATCGGCGGCGCTCGACATGGCCTATGTGGCAGCGGGGCGCTTCGACGGGTTCTGGGAACGCGGGCTGAACCCCTGGGACACCGCGGCTGGCCTGATCCTGGTGCGCGAGGCCGGGGGCTTCGCCGAAGGCATCACCGCCCCGCCGACCCCCTTCGACCCGGACGGCGTGATCTGCGGCAACGCGCTCCTGTTCCCCGCCTTCACCCGCATCATCCGCAACGCCTGACCGCAGCGCCCCCCGTCCGGCCGCCGTCAGGGGCGCCAGGCCAGGAAATTGGCGATCAGCCGCAGGCCGGTGGCCTGGCTTTTCTCGGGGTGGAACTGCGTGCCCACCATCGTGTCGCGGCCGACGATGGCGGTGACCGGGCCGCCGTAGTCGGCCCGGGCCAGGCGTTCGGCGGGGCGCGAGCACTGCAACTGGAAGGAATGCACGAAGTAGGCGTGGTCGCCGGTCGCGAGGCCGGCGAGCACCGGGTGGGACTGTTCGATCACCAGGTCGTTCCAGCCCATGTGCGGCACCTTGAGGGCCGGGTCGGCGGGGCGGATGCGGTCGACCGTGCCGCCGATCCAGCCGAAGCCCGGTGTCTCGGCGTATTCCAGGCCGCGCTCGGCCATCATCTGCATCCCGATGCAGATCCCGAGGAAGGGGCGGCCGCGGGCCTCGACCGCTTCGACCAGCGCCGCGTGCAACCCCTCGCGCGCCAGCAGGGCGGCGCGGCAGGCGGGGAAGGCGCCATCGCCCGGCAGCACGATGCGGTCGGCCGCGGCCACATCCCCGGCGCGGTTCGACACCATGACCCGGCCCCCGGTTCCGGCCTCGGCCGCCATGCGCTCGAAGGCCTTCTGCGCCGAATGCAGGTTGCCCCCGTCGTAGTCGACAAGGACGGTCAGGCCGCCTGATCTCACAACACGCCCTTGGTCGAGGGGATGGCGGCGGGCGCGCGCGGGTCGGGTTCCACCGCCATGCGCAGGGCACGGGCGACGGCCTTGAAGGCGGCCTCTGCGATATGGTGGCCGTTCACCCCGGCCTCGCGCGTCACATGCAGCGTGATGCCGCCATGGGTCGCCAGCGCCTGGAAGAACTCGCGCACCAGTTCGGTGTCGAAACTGCCGATCTTCGAACTGGGGAAGGGCAGGTCCCACACCAGGAAGGGCCGGCCCGACAGGTCCAGCGCGCAGGCCACCCGCGCGTCGTCCATCGCCAGCACGAAGTGGCCGTAGCGGCGGATGCCGCGCTTGTCGCCGAGTGCCCGGGCCAGCGCCTGGCCGATGGCGATGCCGCAATCCTCGACCGTGTGGTGGTCGTCGATCTGGGTGTCGCCCGCGGCGGTCAGACGGAGGTCGATCAGGCTGTGGCGGGCGAGCTGGTCGAGCATGTGGTCAAAGAAGCCCACACCGGTCGCGATCTCGGCCCGGCCGGTGCCGTCGAGCGCGAGCGCGACCTCGATGCGGGTCTCGGCGGTGGCGCGGGTGAGGCTGGCCTCGCGCATGGCAGGTCCTTTCGGCTCGGGTCGGGCGTCTTTAGCGCGGGGCGGGCGGCGTGGAAAGGGCGTCAGCGCGCGCCATGGCCGCGGGCGCGCGGGGACAGCGCGGCGGCAAGCGCCAGCATCAGCCCGCCGGCAAGGGCGATCGACCCGCCGGCCGAGACGGCGAAGGACAGGCCGAGGGCCGCGGGGACCGCAAAGGAGGACAGGACGCCGGCCGTGGCCATCAGGACCGCGAGTGCCAGCGCCAGCGCCAGCTGCCGCGGCAGGCTGTCGGTCAGGAGGCGGGCCGTGGCGGCGGGCAGGAGCGGCATGGCGACGGTCAGGACGGCCCCGACGGCCGCGAAGGCCGCGACCGTCGCCGCGGCCG
>DAOLBY010000011.1:12365-27436 GCA_035324325.1 Paracoccaceae bacterium
CGCGCGGGCCTGCGCGGGGTCGAAGGAGGCGAGCACGAGGGGTCGCCAGACCGCCGCCAGCCCGGCGGCCACTAGCGCCAGCGCCCCGGCAAGATGCAGAAGCTCCGGCGGCAGCGTCGCCAGCGCCGCGGGGTCGGCCAGAGCCGCGGCAGAGGTGCCGTCGAGCCAGATCAGCGTTTCCAGCGTGCCGAACAGCGCGTGTTCGACGTCGAGGTGGACGCCCGCCAGCCCGCCCTGTTCGACCATCACCACGCCGAGGGCGAAGAGCGTGGTGAAGCTGATCGCCATGGCGGCGGCGGGCGCCACCGGCCCGGCCCGCCGGATCGCCGCGGTCAGCCCCCCGGCCGCCAGGGCCGCCGCCAGCGCGCCGGCGGTCATGGCCAGCGGACCGGCCGATCCGGTCAGCATGAACCCCGCGGCAATGCCGGGCAGGGCGGCATGCGCCATCATGTCGCCGGTCATCGCCTCGCCCCGCAGGACCAGGAGCGAGCCGGGCAGGGTGCAGGCCAGCGCGGCCAGGATCGCCGCCACGAGGGGCGGGAGGGTCAGGATCAGGAAGGCGCCGTCCATGCCCGCCCCCCCCGGACCAGGGCCGCCGCCGCCAGCGCGGCGAAGGCCGCAAGCACGATCACCGCGCCTGTGGGCAGGCCCGGGGCGGCGGCGCTGGCGGCGGCGCCGAACCAGCCGCAGGCGCCGCCGATCAGTGCGGAGAGGGCCGCCATGCCCCCGGCCCGCGACACCACCAGCCGCGCGGCGACGGCCGGCGTGACCAGCAGCGCCACGATCAGGATGGCGCCCGCCACGCGCAGCCCCACCAGCACCACGGCCAGCACGAGGATTGCCAGAACAGCGTCCCATGCGGCCGTCCGCAGCCCCATGGCCCGCGCCTGCATCGGGTCGAACGCCATGAGCGTCAGCGGCCGCCAGCACAGCGCCAGCGCCAGCAGGACGACCATCGCCGCGCCGCCGATCACCAGGGCGTCCTGCCGCAGCATCCCGGCGGTGGACCCCAGAAGGAACCCCTCGAGTCCCGCCGCGCGACCCCCGGGCAGAGCCTGGATCACCGTCAGGAGCACGAGGCCCCCGCCATAGGCCACCGACAGGACGGCGGCGGTGGCGGTATCCTCGGTCAGCCGCGTGCGGGCGGTCAGCGCGCGCAGGGCAGCCAGGCCGAGCGCCGCGCCGATCCCTCCGCCGACCAGCAGCAACGGCAGGTTGCGCGGGTCTGCGCCGAGCGCGGTGAGCGCGAGGAAGGCGCCCGCGAGGCCCGGCAGCGTGGCATGGGCCAGCGCGTCGGGGACCAGCGCCCGGCCGCGCAGCACCATCGCCGCGCCGACCGCCCCCGCCGCCAGCCCGAGGACGGCGGCCCCGAGCGTGACCAGCGTGGCGTTGTAGCCGAGCGAGAGGGTCAGCGCCTGCCAGAGCATGTCAGGCCGGAAGGGGCAGGGCAGCGGCGGACACGGCCGGGGCCGCCGCCGGGGCCTGGGAATAGGTGCGGGTGATGGCCTCGGGCGTGAAGACCGCGGCGACCGGCCCATCGGCCACCACGCGGCGGTTCAGCATCAGGACCCGGTCGAAGATGCGCGGGACGGCGGCCAGGTCATGGTGGACGGCCACCACCGCCGCGCCTTCGTCGCGCAGGGCCTTCAGCACCGTCACCAGCGCTTCTTCCGTTCGGGCGTCGACGGCGGCAAAGGGTTCGTCGAGCAGGTAGAGATCTGCCCCCTGCGCCAGTGCGCGGGCCAGGAACACGCGGGCCTGCTGGCCGCCCGACAGCGCGCCGATGGGCCGGCGGGCGAGGTCGGTCAGGCCCGTGCGCGCCAGCGCCTGCGCCACCCGGTCGCGGTGGCGGGCAGGCATCCGGCCGAAGGGGCCGAGATCGGCGTAGAGCCCCATGGCCACCACATCGGCGGCGGATACCGGAAAATCCCAGTCGACCGCGGCGCGCTGCGGCATGTAGGCCCCCCGCGCGCGGGCCTGGTCGATGGTCGGGCCGAACCCCCGGCCCGCCCCGCGGCGCGCGGGCACAAGCCCCAGCACCGCCTTGATCAGGGTGGACTTGCCCGCGCCGTTCGGGCCGACGACGGCCGTCATGCTGCCGGCAGGAAAGGTGGCGGTCACGTCCTCGACCGCGGCAAGGCCCGCATAGTCGACGCTGAGGCCGGCGACGGCAAGGGCGGGGGAGGTCATGGCATCACGCCCCGGCGGTCAGCCGCCCCGAATGGCCGCGGGCCGGGGCCTGGCCCCCGAGCGCCCGGGCGATGGTGGTCGCGTTGTGGTCGATCATGCCGACCCAGGTGCCCTCATAGGTGCCCTCGACCCCCATGGCGTCCGAGAAGAGTTCGCCCCCGATGGCGACGGCATGGCCCCGGGCGGCAGCGCCCTCGACCAGTGCGCGCACCGCCCGGGCGGGGACCGAACTCTCGACGAAGACCGCCGGGATGCGGCGCTCGGCGATCAGCGCGACCAGGTCGCCGATGCGCGCCAGCCCTGCCTCGCTTTCGGTGGAAATGCCCTGGATGCCCTCGACCTGCCAGCCGTAGGCCCGGCCGAAATAGCCGAAGGCGTCATGCGCGGTGACCAGGACGCGGCGTTCCTCGGGAACCGAGGCCAGCACCTGATGCGCGTAGGCGCCGATGCGGGCTGCATCTGCGCGGAAGGCTTCGGCCCCCGCGGCATGGTCTCCGGCGCGGCCGGGCAGGACCAGATCAAGTGCCGCGGTCAGCGGCGCGGCAATGCCCGTCCAGAGGTCGGGGTCGAACCAAAGGTGCGGATCGAACTGGCCAGGTGCGGCAGGGTCTGCCAGCAGTCGGTCGGCAGGCAGCGCCTCGGCCAGCGCGACGACGGGCTTGCGCGCGGAAAGGTCGGCCAGCAGGGGGGCCAACTGCGCCTCGAGGTTCAGGCCGTGCCACAGGATCAGATCGGCCTGCGCCAGGGCGGCCACGGCGTCGCGGGTGGCGCGCCAGGAATGCGGGTCGATGCCCGGACCCATCAGCCCGGTGACCGGCAGGCCCGACACACTGCGTGCGGCGTCGGCGATCATGCCGGTGGTGGCGACGATGCGGGGGGAGGCGCCGGCGGCCCAGGCCCGCGGCGCGATGGCCAGCGCCCCGAGCCCGGCGATCACGGCGCGGCGGGTGGTGCGGACGGGGACGGTCGAGGCGTGGAGGTTCATGCGCGGAAGGATATGCGAACGATTCGCAAAGTCAATCCTTCTGCGACTTAGTCGCAATCGAAACGCTGATCACATCCGCAGCACCGGCCAGAGCGAGGCCACCAGCAGCAGTGCCATCCCCCGGTTGAACCACAGCCGGCGCTGCCCCTTCTCCAGCCACCGGCGCAGGGCCTGCCCTGCCGCGGCCCAGACCGCGACCGAGGGCAGGTTGACCGCCGCGAAGACCGCCGCGACCGCCGCCATGGCCGCAGCCCCTCCGCCGGGGGCATAGACGGCGGTTGCGGTCAGGGCCATCGCCCAGGCCTTGGGGTTGACCCACTGGAACCCCGCCGCCTGCAAGGCGGTGAAGGGCTGCCCGGCGGCCGCGCCGGGCCGCACCGGCGCGGCATGTGCGATCTTCCATGCGAGCCAGACCATGTAGACGACCGAGGCCAGTTTCAGCGCCAGCGCCGCCCGCGGTTCGGTCTGGAACAGGCCCGACAGCCCCATCCCGACGAGGAACACCATCAGCGCATGTCCGAAGGAAATGCCCAGCATGTGCGGCACCGTGCGCCGCAGCCCGAAGTTCACGCCCGAGGCCAGCAGCATCAGGTTGTTCGGCCCCGGCGTGACCGAGGTGGCAAAGGCGAAACCGGCGAGCGACAGGACAAGTTCGGGAGTCATGCGTGCAATCCTGCGCCGGATCGGGCGCCGAAGGGTTGCAAAGGTGGCACCCCATGGACCATCAGTGCAATCCATGACGAAGATGGATGCCATCAACGCCCGCATCTTGCGCGAACTGTCGCGCGACGGCCGCCTGCCCAACCTCGACCTGGCGGCGCGCGTGGGCCTGTCGCCTTCGGCCTGCCTGCGCCGGGTGCAGGAGCTTGAACGATCAGGCGTGATCCGCGGCTACCGCGCCGTGCTCGACCCCTCGCGGATGGGCGTGGGCTTCGTGGCCTATGTCGCCGTCGGCCTGAACCGCCACACCAAGGACGCGCAGGAGGCGTTCGAACGCGCGGTCGCCCGCGCGCCCGAAGTGCGCGAATGTCACAATGTCACCGGCACGGTCGAATACCTGCTGCGCGTCGAGGCGGCGGATCTGGCTGGCTACAAGCACTTTCACACCGAGGTTCTGGGCGTGCTGCCGCAGGTGCAGGCGCTGACCACCTATGTGGTGATGGGCAGCCCCAAGGACGACCGCGCCTGATTGCCTTCAGCCCGGCCGCAGCCCGGTCTCGACCAGCATACCGCGCCGCCGGGCTTCGTAATAATAGCCGCGGGAATACCACATCACGGCGCGCTCCTCGCTGCCGTCGGACAGGAGCCAGGCGCCGCGCAGGTAGCGCAGGGCGTAGCGCAGGTTCGTGTCGGGGTCGAGCAGGTCCTCGGGCCGGCCGGAGAACCCCATGGTGCGGGCGGTCTGCGGCAGGATCTGCATCAGCCCCCAGTAGGGGCCGTTGCGCGCGCCCGGCCGGTGGCGGCTTTCCCGGATGGCGATGCGGTGGACCAGGCTGCGCGGCACGCCGTTGGTGTCGGCGTGGAAGTTGATCAGCCGGCGCAGTTCCGGCGTCTCGTTGGGATGCAGCGGCGGGTCGAAGGCCGCGGGCCCGGCGGGCCCGCGCCCGCAGGCGGCCGATGCGGCCAGCATCAGGATCAGGGCGCGGCGGTGCATCGGCGGCTCCGGTTGTCGGGCGGTGATGGTTAGCCTGCCGGGCGGGGCGACGGAAGGGGCGGCGCGCGCAAGACGCACCACAACCCCGCGAGGATCAGCCCCAGCCCCGCCGCCGCCGGGCGGCCGGGCGTCGCGACCAGGAACAGGACGCGGAGCGGCAGCGCGCTGGCGGGGATCAGGAAGGTCACGGGCGACAGGCTGACCGCCCCCCCGTCGGCCAGCAGCCGGAAATACAGCAGGTATGCCAGCGCCGTGCACAGGACCGCCAGCGCCGCCACCGCCAGCAGCGGCCCGGCCCCGGGCAGGGCCCGCGCGAACGGCCGGTCGATCGCAAGCACCAGCGGCAGAAGGATCGCCGCCGCCGCCGCAAGCATCCCGAAGGCCGAGGCCGTGGCCGACAGCCCCATGCGCGGCAGCCGCCGCCCCCAGACGCTCGCCAGCCCATAGGACAGCGCGGCGGCCAGGCACAGCGCCTGCGCCGCCGGCGCGCCGGCGCCCCCGCCGATCAGCGCGGCCACCCCGGCCAGCCCCAGGCAGACCCCCGCCAGCCGCCGCAGGGTCGCCCGTTCCTCCCCCGCGAGGGCGGCCACCAGCACGGTGAACAGCGGCGTCATGGCGTTCAGGATGGCAGCGAGCCCCGCGTCGAGGTCGCGCTGCGCCAGAGTGATCAGGACGAAGGGGACGGCGCAGTTCAGCGCCCCCATGACCGTCATCGCCGGCCAGGCCGTGCGGGGCGGAAAGGCCCGGCCCGTCGCCCAGAGGACCAGCCCCAGCACTGCCGCCGCCCCCGCCACCCGCAGCCACACCAGCGTCAGCGGTTCCAGCCCGCGCAGCGCCAGCGCCACGAACAGGAACGACCCGCCCCACAGAAGCGACAGAAGGAAAAGCCGCGCCAGATCGGCGCGGCCCATGGATGGCGGGGCAGTGGGCATGGGACACCTTGGGTCAGGGGGGCAGGCTGACGATCCTGCCCGCCCCGCGCCCCCGGCGCGACCCGGACCCTGCGGATTACTTCACGCGGCTCCAGACGCCGCCTTCGCGGCAGATGCCGATGCGGCAACCCGAGACCGAAAGCCGGTCGCCGGTCAGCACCAGCTTCGAGCGGTATTCGGCGTCGCGGTCGGGCGAATAGACCATCCCGCGGTATTCGCCGCCGCCGGCGGGCTTCGTGTCCCAGATGATCCGGCGGCCCTGGTTCTTGCTCTGGAAGGTCTTGCCGTCCTTGTCGAAGGACTGGATCAGCGTGCCGCAGAGCATGGCGCCGCAAGCCTTGACCTCGACGAGCCCGGAATTGCCGTTGTCGTCCTTGGCGGTGCGCCACTTGCCCATGAGCGGCTCGGCGGTGGCCGCCCCGGCCAGCAGCGAAAGGGCCGCGGCGATGGCGATGATCTTCATGATGTCCTCCTCCCTGAGGGTGTGACGCGATTCTCTGGGCCGTGCGGGGGATTCGGGCAAGCGTGACGTGGGGTCGTGCCGGGGTCGTGCCGGGGTCGTCCGCGGTTGCGCGGCGGCGGGGCGCCCCTTGGCAAGGACCGCGGGCCATGCAAAGGGGCCGCGAAGTCTGCACGGGAGACGCGCGCGATGATCCTCTACCCCGCCATCGACCTGAAGGGCGGCGCCTGCGTGCGCCTTCTGAGGGGCGACATGGACAGCGCGACGGTTTTCGGCACCGACCCCGCCGCCCAGGCGGCGGCCTTCGCGGCGGCCGGCTGCCGCTGGCTGCATCTGGTGGACCTCGACGGCGCCTTCGCCGGCCAGCCGGCGAACGCCGCCGCGGTCAGGGCGATCCTGGCCGCGGTCAACGTGCCCTGCCAGCTCGGCGGCGGCATCCGCGACATGGCCACGGTCGAGGGCTGGCTGTCGGCCGGAATTGCCCGGGTGATCCTGGGCACCGCGGCGGTCGAGGACCCGGGGCTGGTGCGCGCCGCCGCCGGCGCCTTTCCCGACCGGGTGGCGGTCGGGATCGATGCGCGCAAGGGCTTCGTCGCCACCCGCGGCTGGGCCGAGGAGACCGGGATCAGGGCCGCCGACCTGGCCCGCCGGTTCGAGGATGCCGGCGTCGCCGCGCTGATCTACACCGATATCGACCGCGACGGCGCCATGGCCGGCCCGAACGTCGCGGCGACCGAGGCGCTGGCCCGCACCGTGACGATCCCCGTGATCGCCAGCGGGGGGGTCAGCCGGATGGAGGACCTGCTGGCGCTGCGCGACACCGGCGTGGTGGCCGGCGCGATCTCCGGCCGGGCGCTCTACGAGGGGGCGATCGACCTTGCCGCCGCGCTGGCGGCGCTGGCGGTATAGGGAGGGGCCGGCCTCGGGGGCATCGAGCCCCCTCGGCCGGCGCTGCCGGGGCCTGTGGGGGTGTCAGTCCCAGGGGGCGGGACCGGTTGGAAGCTCGCGGCCGAAGACGTGGTCGCGGTGCCAGCGCAGGTTCTCGGGATGCGGCCAGTCGCGCCGGTCCGCGGGCAGAACCAGCCGCCCGCCCGGGTCGATCAGGCGCTCGGTCACCTCGCGCGGCACCTTGTTGTGCGACACGAGGATGGAGAAATCGTCGGCCACCGACAGCAGGCCCCGGTCGAACATCCAGTGCAGCGTGCCCGACAGCGCCAGCCCGTTGCGGACCGAGTCGCTGCCCCGGTGTTCGACCGGGCGGATATGGGCGGCCTGCACCTCGGGCCGGCCACCGCCGTTGCGCAGGCGCAGCCCGGACACGGCGCAGCGAAAGCCATAGGCCGCTCGGACCCGGCGGCGGAAGGCGATGTCGCGGTAGGGTCGGCTGACCAGCCGCTCGATCACGGGGCGGTCGAAGGGTGCGGCCGGATCGTCCAGCTCCCCTGCCGGTGTTCCCCAGGCCCGCGCCTCCTCGGCCTCGAGATCCGCGGGCAGGCCGAGCCCCACGATCCGGGTGAAGTCGCCCTCGGGCAGCAGGCGCACCGCAGATTGCGCCAGCCCCCCGGTGCGGGGCCTGCCGTCACCGTCGGCCAGCGCCGTCTCCAGCGGCCGGCCGTCGTGCAGGCGCGGCACGCAGCGGTCGAAGGGCAGGAAGCTGCGCGGCGCAATGGCTGCGATGAAGCGACCCGGGACCCACGGATGCGGACCGATGCCCGAGATTTGCGCGACGGCGAAATAGCCACGACCGCCACCCTTCACCTTCACCGGTTCGTAGTACACCACCCAGTCGCCGATCCCCTGCCGCGCGGCGGACAGATACCGGGCCGGGAAGTCGTAGGCCCGGTCGGGTTCGTCGTCATAGGTCGTGTCGTCGCGGTGCAGCAGCACGAGCTTGGCCATGGCGCGAGCAAAGCCCGACGGTCCCGCAGCAGGCAAGCCCTGCCTTGCCTTTCCCTTCCCGCCGCGGCAAACGGACGGCATGCTCAAGACCCGGATCATCCCCTGCCTCGACGTGGCCGACGGCCGCGTGGTCAAGGGCGTCAACTTCGTCGATCTGGTGGATGCCGGCGATCCGGTCGAGGCGGCGGCGGCCTATGACGCGGCCGGGGCGGACGAGCTGTGCTTTCTCGACATCCACGCCACGCAGGAAAACCGCGGCACGATGTTCGACCTTGTCTCGCGCACGGCGGAACGCTGCTTCATGCCGCTGACGGTGGGGGGCGGCGTGCGCAGTCCGGACGATGTCCGCGCCCTCCTGCGCGCGGGCGCCGACAAGGTGTCGTTCAACTCGGCCGCGGTGGCCGACCCGACCGTGGTCGCGCGCGCGGCCGAGGCTTTCGGGTCGCAATGCGTCGTCGTGGCGATCGACGCCAAGGCCGTGGCGCCGGGCCGCTGGGAGATCTTCACCCACGGCGGGCGCCGCCCGACCGGCATCGACGCGCTGGCCTTCGCCCGCAAGGCGGCCGACATGGGCGCGGGCGAGATCCTGCTCACCTCGATGGACCGCGATGGAACGAAGGCGGGCTTCGACCTCGCGCTGACCCGCGCCGTGGTCGATGCCGTGCCGGTGCCGGTGATCGCCTCGGGGGGGGTCGGCACGCTGGGCCCCCTGGTGGCGGGTGTGCTGGGGGGCGGCGCCTCGGCGGTGCTTGCGGCCTCGATCTTCCACTTCGGCACCTTCCCCATCGGGCAGGCCAAGGCCGCCATGGCCGCCGCCGGCATCCCCGTGAGGCCCGCCGCATGACCGATCACGCGCTCGACCGCCTGGCCGCCACCATCGCCGCCCGCCGCGGCGCCGACGCGGGCACCTCTTGGACGGCGAAACTGCTGGCCGCGGGCCCCGAGGCGGCGGCGCGCAAGTTCGCCGAGGAAAGCACGGAAGCCGTGATCGAGGCCGTGCGCGGCGACCGCGCGGCGCTGACACGCGAGGCGGCGGATGTGCTCTATCACCTGCTCGTCATGCTTGCCGCGCGCGATGTGGCGCTGGCAGACGTGCTGGCCGAGCTTGCGCGGCGCGAGGGACGGTCGGGGCTGGACGAGAAGGCGTCGCGCAACGGGTGAGTGCGGACGGGGGGCAGACAGCCCCCCGCACCCCCCGAGGATACTTGCCCCAAGGTGAAACGAGGCGGGCCTTTCATCTTGGCCCAAATACCCCGGGGGGTGCGGGGGGCAGGGCCCCCCGTCCGCCGGTGTCAGCCGCGCACCGCCCGGGCGGCGGCGACCAGCGCATCGGCCAGCGTGTCGCAATCCTCGGGCGAAAGGCGCGCAGGCAGGCGCAGGTCGCAGGTTCGCGCCAGCATGGTGCGGGTCAGCGGCAGGTCGGGCTGCGGCCCGAGGAACTGCCAGTTCCAGAAGGCGCGCGCGTTGCCCTGCGACAGTCCGAAGATCGAGACCGGGGCACCCAAGCCCCGCGCCTCGGCCTGGAAGGCCTGTGCCTCGTCGTCGGTCCAGTCGCCGGAAAGGCGGAACTGGATCGAGTCGGGGGCGCGCTGTTCGGGGGGCAGCGCCTCGGGGACGTGGAACACGTTCTCGCGCGACAGCCGCGCCGCCAGACGGTCGTGGTTGGCCAGCCCCCGCGCCGCGCGATCGTCGACATGGGGCAGCTGCGGGCGGATCACCGCGGCCGAGAGGTTCTGCATCCGCATGTTGTAGAGCGGCAGGCGGTTCTGCCAGCGGGCGCCGGCCTCGGCCAGGCCGGGATGGGATTTCCAGTTCGTCTCGTAGGCGCCCGACATGATGGCGGCGCGGGCGGCGAGGTCGGGGTCGTCGGTCACCAGCATCCCGCCTTCGCCAGCGTTCACCAGCTTGTAGGACTGGAAGCTGAAGCAGCCGATGGCGCCGATCGTGCCGATCCGCCGCCCGCCCCAGCGGGTGCCGAGCGAATGGGCCGCGTCCTCGACCACCGGCACGCCGGCCGCGTCGCAGGCGGCCATGATCGCGTCCATGTCCGAGGTATGGCCGCGCATGTGGCTGATCATCACCGCCCCGGCGCCGGGCAGCCTCGCGCGGAAGTCGTCCATGTCGATCCGCAGGCTGTCGCCGACCTCGACCAGCACGGGTTCGCAATCGGCGTGCAGGATGGCCGAGGGGACGGCGGCGAAGGTGAAGGCGGGCGTCAGCACGCGGGCGCCGCGGGGCAGTCCGAGCGCCTTGAGCGACAGGAACAGCGCAGCCGAGCAGGACGACACCGCGAGCGCATGGCGCGACCCGATGAGCGCGGCGAATTCCGCCTCGAGCCGCGGCACGGGGGCCTCGGCGGGCGTGGTGTAGCGGAACAGGTCGCCGCTGGCGAGCAGGCGGTCGATCTCGGCCCGGGCCTCGGGCGGGATCGGTTCGGCCTCGTTCAGGTTGATCGCGACGGCGGTGGAAGGCGCCGCTCCGTCATGTGCCATGATCTGGTCCCCCCGCCTCGCCTGGCCACCTATTAGCGCCCGGGCCGCGGGTTTGCCAGTGTCAGGCGCCGTCATGTCGCGCGGACCGGCATTCTGGCGCGCATCGTCAGATCCCCAGCCGGTCACGCAGGGCATACCACGTCATCGCCAGCACCAGCACCGGATGGCGCAGTGCGATGCCGCCCGGAAAGCGCGGCTGCGGCAGCCTGGACAGCGCGTCGAAGCGGCCCGCCTGGCCCGCCACCGCCTCGGCAAGCACCCGGCCCGCAAATGTGGCGAGCGCCACGCCGTGCCCCGAATAGCCCGAGGCCGAGAGCACGTTCGGCGCCACGCGGCGGAAACAGGGCAGTCGCGTCATGGTGATCGCCAGCGTGCCGCCCCACGCGTGGTCGATGCGGGTCTCCTTCAGGAACGGGTAGATCTCCAGCATCGGCTTGCGCACGGTTGCGGCGATGTCGGGGAAGCGCCAGCCGTAGCTTTCGCCGCCTCCGAACAGGAGCCGCCCGTCGTGCGACAGGCGCCAGTAGTTCACGACGAAGCGGCTGTCGGCGACGGCCACGGGTTTCGCCAGGACGCGGGCGGCGCGTTCGCCCAGGGGCTCGGTCGCCAGGATGAAGTTGTTGATCGGCATGACCCGCGCCTCGATCTGCGGGGCGAGGCCCTGAAGATAGCCGTTGGCGGCCAGGATCACCTGGTCGCAGGTGACCCGGCCGGCGTCGGTGCGCACGACCGGACGGGGGCCGTGATCGATGGCATGGACCTCGGAGCGTTCGTGGATCACCGCGCCCGCGCCCTGAGCCGCGGCCGCAAGGCCGAGGGCATAGTTCAGCGGGTGGATGTGGCCCGCACCCCAGTCGATGCCGCCGCCTTCGAAGGCGTCCGATCCGATCAGCGCGCGGATGCCGTCTCGGTCCAGGGTCTCGATCCGGGTATAGCCGTAGTCACGCGCCAGTTTCGCGGCGTAGCCATGATCCGACCGCACCTCGGCCGCGCTGCGGCAGGCATGGGCCACGCCAGGGCGCCAGTCGGTGCCGGGCATGGAGGAGCAGAGGTCGCGCACCATGGCCTTGGCTTCCTCGGCCATGTCCCACATCTGCCGAGCGGTGTCGCGCCCGGTCATGCGTTCCAGCGCGTCCTGGTCCAGCCGCTGGCCCGACCCCACCTGCCCGCCGTTGCGCCCCGAGGCGCCGAAGCCCGCGCGCTGCGCCTCGACCACAACGACGCGCAGGCCCTTCTGCGCCAGGTGCAGCGCCGCCGACAGCCCGGTGTAGCCGGCGCCGACGATGCAGACATCGGCCCGCACCTCACCCCGCAGCGGCGGCAGGGGCGCGTGGGGCACCGCGGTCGCTGCATACCACGAGGGCGGGTATTCCCCCGGCCGGTCGTTGGCGTGCAGGAGCCTCATACGTTCAGCAGCAGGTGTTCGCGTTCCCAGGGGCTGATGACCTGCAGGAACTCCTTGTATTCGTTGCGCTTCACACTGTCATAGACGCTGCAGAACTGCAGACCCAGGACCTCGCGCAGGGCCTCGTCCTCTTCCAGCAGATCGAGCGCGTCGCCCAGGTTGTAGGGCAGGTCGGTTTCCATGTTGTAGGCATCGGTCGTGCATTCGGGGCGCGGCTCGCGCCCCTCCTTCAGGCCGAGGTAGCCGCAGGCCAGGCTGGCGGCGATCCCGAGGTAGGGGTTGCAGTCCATCCCCGCCAGCCGGTTCTCGACCCGCCGCGACTCGGGCCCCGAGACCGGCACCCGCAGCCCTGTGGTGCGGTTGTCGCGCCCCCATTCCAGGTTGATGGGCGCCGCGAAGTCGGGGACATAGCGGCGGTAGCTGTTGACATAAGGGGCGAGCAGAGCGACCGCCCCGGGCAGATGGTTCTGAAGCCCTGCGGTGAAATGCAGGAAGGCGGGCGTTTCGGCCCCCTTGCGGTCGGAAAAGATGTTCTTGCCCGACTTCAGGTCCACCACCGAATGATGGATATGCATGGCGCTGCCCGGCTCGCCCTCGATCGGCTTGGCCATGAAGGTGGCGAAACAGTCGTGGCGCAGCGCCGCCTCGCGGATCAGGCGCTTGAAGAAGAAGATCTCGTCGGCCAGTCGGACCGGGTCGCCATGCGCCAGGTTGATCTCCACCTGGCCTGCGCCGCCTTCCTGCAGGATGCCGTCGATCTCGATGCCCTGCGCCTCGGCGAAGTCGTAGATGTCGTCGATGACCTTGCCGTACTCGTCCACCGCCGACATCGAATAGGCCTGCTTGCCGGCCGCCCGCCGGCCCGACCGGCCCATCGGCGGGATGATCGGCATGTTGGGGTCGATGTTGCGGGCGACGAGGTAGAACTCCATCTCGGGCGCGACGATCGGCTGCCAGCCCTCGGCGCGGTAGAGATCGACCACCCGGCGCAGCACGTTGCGGGGCGCGGTCGACACCGGCACGCCGTCGCGGTCGGCGGCGTCATGGATGACCTGCAGCGTCACGTCTGCCGTCCAGGGCGCGGCGGTCGCGGTGTCCCAGTCCGGCGTCAGGATCATGTCGGGTTCGGTGAAGTCGCCGTGCGGGTTGTCGGCCCATTCGCCGGTGATCGTCTGCAGGAAGATCGAGTTCGGCAGGTAATAGCTGGCCTGCTTGGCGAATTTCGAGGCGGGCATCGCCTTGCCGCGGGCCACGCCCGCGATGTCGGCGATGATGCATTCCACCTCGTCGACGCGGCGGCCCCCGATGAAGTCGCGGGCGGCGTCGGGCAGTCGGTCGGTCCATTTGGACATGGGGGATCCGGGGATGGGCGCCCGGGCGGGCGCAGGGGATGGGCGCCCGGGGTCGGGCGCTGGCGGCGGGGGATCAGGCTGCGCGGGGCGCGCGCGGCATCCGGAAGAAGGCCGCGATGCGGCCCGCCATCGTGTCCGAACCGATGGGTTCGGTCAGCCGCCCGCGGGCCCGCACCATCAGGTCGTCGGGCACCAGGCCCGGCCCGCGCGTGCGCATCAGCCCGTCGATGAACTCGGCCCGGAACTCGGGGTGCGGCTGGACCGTGAAGATCGTGTCGCCATAGACCATTGCCGCGTTCGCGCAGATGCCGCCCTGCGCGATCACCTTCGCACCCGGCGGCACCTCGGTCACCTGGTCGCGGTGCCAGGCGTTGAGCGTGACCCATTCGCCGCCGAAGTCATAATCGGTCGGCCCGACCTGCCAGCCGCCTGCGAAGCGTTCGACCTTTCCGCCGAGTGCCTGCGCGATGATCTGGTGACCGAAGCAGATGCCCACCATCGGCACCCCGGCGTCGCGCACCCGGCGGATGAAATCCTCCAGCGGCGGGATGAAGGGGTGATCCTCGTAGGCGCCGTGGCGCGACCCCGTGATCAGCCATCCGTCGGCGTCATGCACGCTGTCCGAAAAGCCCACCGCCTCGACGTGCCAGGTGCGGAAGGTGAACCCCTCCCCCGCCAGCAGCGATTCGAACATGTCGGGATAGTCGCCCGCTTGCGGTTTCAGGGCGTCGGGCGCCTGGCCCGTCTGGAGGATGCCGATACGCATGGCTGGCTCTGGTTGCTCGTCTGCCATCGTATCCGGGCGGCCGGGGGGGCGGCAAGGGGGGAGGCGGGTGCCATTGCCGCTTGTCACGATGGCCTAACGGGGCGACCATGACATCCGGTTCAGGCCAGGGGAGGGCCGCGGATGCTCGAGATCGCGTCGGACAAGGTGGTGCAGGTGGTGTTCCTTGCGCGCGAAGGCGCGGCCGCGTCGCGGGAACTTGCCGGCTTCATCGCCAACCTGAACGACGACGAGAAGGCGCATCTGACCGCGCTCGCCTGGGGCGGCCGCGGCGCCTTCGAGCCCGAGGACTACCTGCGCGCCGTCGATACCGCGTTCCAGGAGGCCACCGTGCCGACCGAGGTCTACCTGATGGGCATGCCGCATCTGGCCGAGAACCTCGAGGCCGGCCTCGACGCCATGGGCGTGGACGTGGGCGGGGCAGAGGAGGATTTCCTGTAGCGCCGCTGCCCCGGGGGGCGGGCCGTCGCGAAGCCTCGCCACCGCATCCCTCCCGCACTGGGGGAGGGCGGCGCGGGGGAGGGAGGCGCGGGGGCGGCAGTCGGCAGGCTATCGGGAGGCGGATGTCGCGGCCTGCCAGCGGGCCAGCAGCAGGGGCAGGCCGACCTCGCGCCACCAGCGCGGTGCGACAAGGCCATTCGACAGCCCGCCGCCCGACCGGGCCAGGGCCTCGACCGGGATCGGGTCGTCGCCCTGCCAGTCCTGCCCCGCAGCGCTGCGGAAGGCCGTGGCCAGCATCGCGGTCAGCACCCGCCCGGACTGCGGCAGCGGCTGGCCGGCAAAGCCCGCGCGCAGCGCGTCCCACAGCGGCGGGTGATCGTTGCCCCGCGACTCGCCCGGAGCGCCGATCATCACGTGCGGTGCGATCCAGTTGCGGTCGCCGATGTGCGTCGGCCCGTAGATCACGGTGTAGGGACC
>DAOLBY010000011.1:27446-38770 GCA_035324325.1 Paracoccaceae bacterium
GGTCTCCGCGCAGGCCCCAGCTCGCGGGCGGCGGGTCGAACAGGTCGGGCAGGCCGGCCACGGGTCAGACCGTGTCGAGGTAGAGCTCGACCTGTTCCTCGGGGCTGAGTTCGGCGAGGTAGTGCAGTTCCTGCCGCTTGGTCAGGACCAGGTTGCGGATCAGTTCGCGCGGGAAGATCCGCTGGATCAGCGCCGACCCCTCGAACGCATCGATCGCCGCCCCCCAGTCGGCCGGGATCTGCGCCAGCCCCGGAATGGCATAGGCGTTGCCGGTGACGGGCGGCGGCGGTTCGGCGCCGTCCTCGATCCCGGTCAGCGCGGCGCCCAGGATCACGGCGAGCATCAGGTAGGGGTTCACGTCGCCACCCGCGACCCGGTGCTCGATCCGCCGCGCGGACGGGTTGCCGGCGGGGATGCGGATCGCGGCGGTGCGGTTCTCGTAGCCCCAGCAGATCGCCGTCGGGGCATGGGCCGAGGGGACGAGGCGGGCATAGCTGTTGGCATGGGGCGCGAACAGCAGCGCCGAATCGTGCATCGCCGCCAGGCAGCCCGCCACCGCGTTCTTCAGCGCCGCCGTGCCCTTCGGTCCACCCGAATCGAAGATGTTCCAGCCGTCGCCGTCGACCACCGAGAAATGCGTATGCAGACCGGAGCCCGAGTATTCCGCATAGGGCTTGGCCATGAAGCTGGCGGCAAAGCCGTGGCGCCGCGCCAGGCCCTTCACGAGCATCTTGAACAGCCAGGCATCGTCGGCGGCCCGCAGCGGGTCGTCGCAATGCATCAGGTTGACCTCGAACTGGCCCAGTCCGGTTTCCGAGGTCGTGGTGTCGGCCGGGATGTCCATCGCCTCGCAGGCGTCGTAGAGGTCGGTGAAGAAGGTGTCGAAGGCGTCGAGCGCGCGGATCGACATGGTCTCGGCCGCCTTGCGGCGCTTGCCTGACCGGGGGCTGGGGGGCACCTGCAGCGTCTTTCCGGAATCGTCGATCAGGAAGAACTCGAGCTCCATCGCCACCACGGGGGTCAGGCCGCGCGCCTTGTAGCGGTCCACCACCGCGCGCAGGGCGTGGCGGGGGTCGCCCTCGTAGGGCTGGCCGTTCTCGCGGAACATCCAGATCGGCAGCAGGGCGGTCGGCGCCTCGAGCCAGGGCATCGGCATGAAGCCGCGTTCGGTCGGCCGCAGCGTGCCGTCCTGGTCGCCCTGCTCGAACACCAGCGGGCTGTCGTCGATGTCCTCGCCCCAGATGTCGAGGTTGAGGACCGAGAACGGGAACCGGATCCCGTCCTTCAGGACCTTCTCGGCAAAGCGCGCGGGCACCCGCTTGCCCCGCGCCTGGCCGTTGAGATCGGCCGCGGCCACCCGGATCGTGCGCACCGCGGGGTGCTTGCGGAGCCAGTCCTTCATCGTCATGTCGTGTCCGGCTCGCGGCACAGGCACGGCCCCGCGCCGTCCCCCGATGGTCCGGCAGGCGGTCCGGCCCCCCGGCGGGCCCTTCCCCTGTTGGCGATCATCGCCTGTGCGGCAATTTGATCAAATGTCAGGCTACTACCGGATCACCTGCGGGCGCAAGCGGATTTTCGCCCGCACTTCCTGCGGCAGATGGCGGTTGAGGCGGCGGTTGATCAGCCCGAAGCCCCAGATCAGCAGGAGCGTGAGCAGGATGAAGTAGAAGGCGACGATCGGATAGGGAATGAAGGGATTGAAGGTCTTGTCGTTGAAATACTTGGCGTAATAGAGCGCGTCGCCGCGTTGCTGGAAGGCCGGGAAGCCGCTGAAGTACACCAGCGTCGTGGCATGGAACAGGAAGATCGCCTCGTTCGTGTAGGCCGGCCAGGCGAGCCGCAGCATGGTTGGCCATTCGATCCGCCGGAACCGCTTCCACCCGGTCAGCCCATAGGCCTCGGCGGCCTCCAGGTCGCCCCTCGGGATCGAGCGCAACGCACCGTGGAAGATCTCGGCCGAATAGGCGGCGGTGTTGAGGAACAGCACGATCAGCGCCCCGGCCCAGGCGCGCGACATCCAGGACACGTCGGCGGTGATCCCCAGCACCGTGATGCCGGTGCGCGGCAGCAGCACCAGCGCCTCGTAGGCAAAGAAGAACTGGATGAACAGGGGCGAGCCGCGGAAGACGAAGACGAACCATTCCGCCGGCACCCGCACCCAGGGGCTGCGCGCCTGTCGGGCCATGGCGATGGCGGTCGCCAGAAAGAACCCGGCAGCCAGCGCCAGCACCCCGAAATAGACGTTCCAGATCAGCCCCGACCCGATCAGCGTGAACTGCTGGCACAGCGTGAAATCCGATTGCGGCAGAAGCCGCGGCCCGTAGCCGAGCGACCGGAAGGCATATTCGGTGACAGTTTCCCAGCAGGTCATCGCCAGCCCCGCCTCATGCCGCAGCCTTCCGCATCGCCTCGCCCGCAGCCGTCGCCTGGCCGCGCGACAGCCGCGCCGACAGCCGCGCCAGCACCTTTCCCGACCCCCAGGTCATGAACAGATAGAAGATCAGCAGCGCCCCGAAATACCAGATCCGCCAGTCCGGGTGCGGATAGTCGAAGGCCTGCGTCTTGAGTCCGCCCAGTTCGCGCGCCCAGTAGACGATGTCCTTGACACCCAGCAGGAACAGAAGCGGCGTCGCCTTGATCAGGATCATCCACAGGTTGCCGAGGCCGGGCAGCGCGAAGACCCACATCTGCGGCACCGTCACCCGCCAGAAGGCCTGCCGCGGGGTCATGCCATAGGCTTCGGCCGTTTCGACCTGCGCACGCGGCACGGCCTGCATCGCGCCAAAGAGCACATTCGCGGCGAAGGCACCGAAGACGATGGCGAAGGTCACGATGGCCAGCCCGAAGCCATAGAGGTCATGCACCCGTTGCGGCGCGCTGCCGGGCGGCACCTTGGCCTCGGGGCAGACGCGGAACTCCAGTCCGTTGCGGATCGGGTCGGTCCAGTCGGGGCAACGCACCTGGTGCAGCACCCATTCCAGCCCCTGGTCGGTGGCGATGACGAAGAACGGGAAGACCACGATGTCGGGCACGCCCCGCACCATCGCCGTGTAGCCCTTGCCGAACCAGCGAAGCGGCGCGATGCCCGACCGCGAGGCCATCGCCCCGCCGAAGCCGAAGGCCAGTGAAACCGGCGCGGTGATCGCCAGCAGGACCAGCACCGTCAGGAAGGACCAGTAGAAATCCATGTGCTTCCCCGAGGTGAGGTAGCACAGGAGCCAGGTCAGGCCCTCGATCGACTTCGGGTTGGCGCAGGCGGCGAACATGCGGGGGGCGGTGGCGGGGCCGCAGGCGCGGCCCCGCCGCCTGCGCTCAGAAGGTCTGGGCTTCGGGCCCGAACCACTTCACGATCAGCGCGTTCAACTCGCCGCTCGCCTTCAGTTCGCCGATGGCTGCGTCGAACTTGGCGCGCAGCTCGGTGTCGGACTGGCGAAGGCCCATGCCGACGCCGCCGCCCAGCTGCACATCCTCGCCCGCCCAGACGAACTGGCCGCCCGACTCGGCCACGATGGGGGCCAGGTAGTCCTTGTCGGCAAAGACCGCGTCGGCTTCGCCGTTCCTGACCGCGGCGACGGTTTCATCCGGCGTCGCGAACTCCAGAAGCGTGGCGCCCGAGGCCGCGACATGACCGGCCTGGATCGTGTTGACCTGCGCCGCGATCACGCCGCCCGTGATGTCGGCATCGGCCGACAGCGCCATGAAGGCCGAAGCCGCCGGCGGGATGTAGTTCTGCGTGAAGCTGATCACCTTGCCCCGTTCCTCGGTGATCGACATGCCGGCGATGATCGTGTCGTAGTTGCCCGACTGCAGGTTGGGGATGATCGAGTCCCAGTCGGTCGTGACCCATTCGCAGGTCAGCCCCGCCATCTCGCACAGCCTGTCGCCAAGCTCGCGCTCGTAGCCGTCGACCTCGCCCTTGTCGTTGATGAAGTTGTAGGGGGGGTAGGCGCCTTCGGTCCCCATGCGCACGGTCTGGGCCATGGACATGCCCGCGGTCAGCGCCAGCGCAGCGGCGGTCAGGATCAGGTTCTTCATTGTGGTTCTCCCGGTTGGTCTTGATGGTGTCGTTCTTGCCTCAGGCAGCGGCGGAAAGAAAGCCGCGCAGGCGGTCGGTGCGGGGCGCGCCGAAGACCTGGGCCGGCGGCCCCTCTTCCTCGACCCGGCCCTGATGCAGGAACACGACGTGGTCGCTGACGTCGGCCGCAAGCCGCATGTCGTGGGTGACAAGGATCATGGTGCGGTGTTCGGCGGCGAGGTCCTTGATGACCCGCACCACCTCCTGCTGCAGTTCGGGGTCGAGCGCGCTGGTCGGTTCGTCGAACAGCAGCGCCCGGGGCTCCATGCAGAGCGCGCGCGCGATGGCCGCGCGCTGCTGCTGTCCCCCCGACAGCTGTGCGGGCCAGGCATCCGCCTTTTCGGCGATGCCGACCTTGGCGAGGTACTCGCGCGCCCGCGCCTCGACCTCGGCCGGGTCGCGCCTCAGCACCGTCACCGGCGCCTCCATCACGTTCTGCAGGATCGTCAGGTGGGACCACAGGTTGAACTGCTGGAACACCATCGACAGGTTGGTGCGGATGCGCGTGACCTGTGCGCGGTCGGCGGGGTGCCGCGCTGCCCCCGCGCCCTTCCAGCGCACCGCCTCGCCCTCGAAGAGGATCTCGCCCTGCTGGCTGTCCTCGAGCAGGTTGCAGCAGCGCAGCAGCGTGGACTTGCCCGATCCCGACGACCCGATCAGCGACACGATGCGCCCGCGCGGCGCCGTCATGTCGATGCCGCGCAGCACTTCGAGCGTGCCATAGGCCTTGTGGAGGTTGCGGATCTCGATGACCGGCGTCTCGGTCGGGGTGGCGTTGGTCACTCGGCAGGGTCCGTTGTGGGGGCGGGCGAAGTAGGGGACAGTTCGGCCCGCATTGCAATGCGCAAAAGGCGTGCCGGCCGACCCGTCAGGCGGTCGCCCCGGGTTCGGGCGGCGGCGGCGTGGGCACGGCCAGATAGTGCGCGGCCGGGATCCGCACCACGCCCCGCAGGTGCAGCGCGGCGCGGTCCTCGGGTGCCAGTGCGGCCACGGCCGCGGCCAGCGCGGCGAAGGTCGTCTCGGTATCGGCCCCGATGGCGGCGATGTAGGGCAGGGCGGGCGTCGGGGGGGTGGCGGCCAGCACCCGCAGGCCCGGCGGTGCCAGGCCCGTCTCGGTCAGGATCGCCCAGGTGACGGCATCGACCGCCGCGATCTCGGCCACCCCCTGCGCCACCGCCTGCGCCGAGGCCAGATGCGACCCGGTGCAGGGCCCGGCGCGGAGGGCAATGCCCCGGTTCGCCGCTTCGCAGACAGGCGCCGCCCAGCCTGATTGCGACAGCGCCTCGTTGAAGGCGAGCCGCGCACCGCCAAAGCCCTCGAGGCCGTCGCGCGGGTTGTCGGCCCGCACGATGAAAAGGCTGTGGTAATGCCCGGGCGGGCAGCCCGGCAGGCCGTGGTCGGGCGTGGCAACCAGCGCGACCCTGCCGTGGAGCCGTGCCCGGTAGGGAAAGCCGCAGGTCTGTGCCAGCACGAGGTCGGGTGCCGTCCAGGCCGGCCAGTAGGCGCCCTCGCCGCGGGTCAGCGCCTCGGGCGCCGGCAGGCCCCGGGCGCGCAACCCGTCGCGCACCAGCGCCCAGAGCCGGTCGTTTGCGGCCTGCACCGGGCCGGGGTCATACATCCCCAGGGCCGCAATCATCCCCGCATCGCCCGCTGCCGGGCCTGCGCCGATTCCACGTCCGACAGGCCGAGCAGGTTCGCCACCATGCGCAGCAGACGGTCCTCGGCCGCATCCCGCGCCCCGTCGGCCAGCGCCACCGACCACAGCGCCTCGACCAGCCCCGAACGCTCCTCCAGGGGCACGGCCGCCTTCAGCGCGCGGGTAAAGCGCACGGTGTCGGGCGCCTCGGCCTCCAGCACCTCGGCCTCGGCCCTCAGCGCGGCGGCGGCAAAGGGCGTCAGTCCGTGGCGGGCGGCCAGCACGCGGTCGATGCGTGCGGCCTCCTGCGGCGCATAGTCGCCATCGGCGCGGGCCACGCGCACCAGAAGGGCCGCCAGCGCCAGCCGCGCCTCGGGGTCGGGAAGGGCGGCGGGGGCGGGTGCGGCAAGCCGGCGGAGCAGGGCGTCGAACATGACCGGATCTATAGGGTCGCGCGGGGCCGGCGCCAATGGCCCGTCGCGGGGGCGTGCAGAGCCGTGACCTCCTGCGGCCCGCCAGGGATTTACCGCCCGTTAACCCATCCCGCCCATCGTCTCTGTTGCCCCCCCCGCCGCACGGGATGACGATGGACCATTTCGACGAAGGCTTCGACGAACCGGCCACAGCCTATGCGCCACCGGCGGGCGCCGCCGACCGGCTGGACTGGCTGCGTCTGATCCGGTCGCGCCGCGTGGGGCCTGCCACCTTCCACCGGCTGATGGCACAGCATGGCGGTGCCGCCGCGGCGCTGGCCGCGCTGCCCCGCATCGCCGCTGCCGCAGGGGTCGAGGGTTACGAGGTCTGCCCCGAAGGCGTGATCCGGGCCGAGGCCGCGGCGGCCCGGGCCTGCGGCGCACGCCTGCTTTGCCGCGGCGAGGCCGATTATCCCGCTGCGCTGGCCGCAGCCCCCGATGCGCCGCCGGTCCTGTGGCTGCGGGGGGAAGCGGCGGTGCTGGCCCGCCCGATGGTGGCGCTGGTCGGCGCTCGCAACGCGTCGTCGCTCGGCCTGCGGATGGCCCGGCGGCTGGCCGAGGGTCTGGGCGCGGCCGGCTTCACCGTCGTCTCGGGCCTCGCCCGCGGGATCGATGCCGCGGCGCACGAGGCGGCGCTGCCCACCGGCACGGTGGCGGTGGTGGCGGGCGGGGCGGACGTGGTCTATCCGCCGGACCACGCCGACCTGATGGCACGGATCGCAACGTCGGGGGCGATCCTGACCGAACAGCCCCCCGGGCTGCAGCCCCAGGCGCGCCACTTCCCCCTGCGCAACCGCATCGTGGCCGGCCTTGCGCGGGCGGTCGTGGTGGTCGAGGCGGCAGCGCGGTCGGGCAGCCTCTTGACAGCGCGGGAGGCGCTCGATCTCGGGCGCGAGGTGCTGGCGCTGCCGTATCCCCCCTTCGACGCCCGCGCCGCCGGCTGCAACCAGCTACTGCGCGACGGGGCGATCCTGGTGCGCAGCGCCGCCGATGTGGTCGAGGCGATCGGTGCGGGCCTGCCCGCCCGGCCCCGCCCCGCTCCGCCCGACCGCGCGCCCGCGCCCCTGCCGGGCCCGGTGCCGCCGCGCCGCCCCTTGCCCGAGATGGCGCAGATCCACACGCTGATCCTGGCGCGGCTCGGCCCCTCGCCCCTTCCCGAGGACCAGCTGATCCGCGACCTTGCCCTGCCACCCGGCGCCATTGCGCCCGAACTGCTGACCCTGGAACTGGACGGCCGCGTGCTGCGCGCTCCCGGGGGCATGCTGTCGCGCGCCGACTGACCGGCCCGCCGACGGACCCTGCGCCGCAGGGTCCGGCCCGTTTCCCGTGACGGGAAACGGCTCGCTTCCTGTGCCAGGAAGCGGCACGGTTTCCGGCTTCGGAAACCGCCTCCGGCGCCGTGGCGCAGGACCCGGGCGGGGTGGCGCGGCGTGGATTGACAAGCCCCGCCCCGCCCCCACATGGTGCCGCGCCCGCGCCACAGGCCCTCCCGGCCGCGGCCCGCGGGTGCCGCAGATGGGGTGCAAATGCCAGTTGTCGTTGTCGAATCTCCCGCCAAGGCCAAGACGATCACGAAGTATCTGGGCCCCGGATACACCGTGCTCGCCTCCTACGGCCATGTGCGCGACCTGCCGGCCAAGGACGGCTCGGTCGCGCCCGACGACGGCTTCGCGATGACCTGGGAGGTCGCGGCCGACAGCCGCAAGCACGTCCGCGCCATCGCCGAGGCGCTGAAGTCCGACGACCGCCTGATCCTGGCCACCGACCCCGACCGCGAGGGCGAGGCGATCAGCTGGCACCTGACCGAGGCGCTGCGCCCCAGCCTGAAGAAGGGCAAGTCGGTCGCCCGCGTCACCTTCAACGCCATCACGCGCGAGGCCGTGACCCGCGCCATGGCCGCCCCGCGCGAGGTCGACCAGGCGCTGGTCGATGCATATCTGGCACGCCGCGCGCTCGACTACCTCGTGGGCTTCACCCTGTCGCCCGTGCTCTGGCGCAAGCTGCCCGGCGCGCGTTCGGCCGGCCGGGTGCAGTCGGTCGTGCTGCGCCTCGTGGTCGAGCGCGAGATGGAGATCGAGGCCTTCCGGCCCCGCGAATACTGGACCGTGCAGGCGGTGTTCCGCACTCCGCGCGGGCAGGAGGTGACGGCGCAGCTGTCCGTCCTCGGTGGCAAGAAGCTGCAGAAATTCGACATATCCACAGCCGCAGCCGCCGAAGTCGCGGTTCAGGCTGTCAAGTCCCGAACCTTCGCCGTCTCGGCGGTGGAATCGAAGCCGGCCACCCGCAACCCGTTTCCGCCCTTCATGACCTCCACCCTCCAGCAGGAGGCCGGGCGCAAGTTCGGCATGGGCGCCAAACAGTGCATGAACGCCGCTCAGCGCCTCTACGAGGCCGGACACATCACCTACATGCGCACCGACGGCATCGACATGGCGCCCGAGGCCGTCGCCGCCGCCCGGGCCGAGATTGGCCGCCGCTTCGGCGCGGCTTACGTCCCCGACAGCCCGCGCATGTACAAGAACAAGGCCAAGAACGCGCAGGAGGCGCATGAATGCATCCGCCCCACCGACATGGCCCTGTCGCCCGACAAGCTGCGCGCCGAGGATGACCAGCGCCGCCTCTACGACCTGATCTGGAAGCGCACCATCGCCAGCCAGATGGCCGCCGCGCGGCTGGAGCGCACCGCCGTCGACATTCTCAGTCCCGACGGCCAGGTGGGATTTCGCGCCACCGGCCAGGTCGTGCTGTTCGACGGTTTCCTCAAGGTCTACGACGAAAGCCGCGACGACGAGGACGAGGACGAGGGGCGCCTGCCGCAGATGATGCAGGGCGAGGGGCTCGGGAAGGGCGCCGTCACCCCCGAACAGCACTTCACCCAGCCGCCGCCGCGCTACACCGAGGCCAGCCTGATCAAGCGGATGGAGGAGCTTGGCATCGGCCGCCCCTCCACCTACACCTCGATCGTCACCACGATCCAGGACCGCGAATATGTCCGCAAGGACAAGAACCGCCTGATCCCCGAGGACAAGGGGCGGCTGGTCACCGCCTTCCTGGCGAACTTCTTCCACCGCTACGTCGAATACGACTTCACCGCGGGGCTCGAGGAACAGCTCGACGACGTGTCGGCCGGTAGCCGCGACTGGAAGGATGTGCTGGCCCGCTTCTGGCGCGACTTCTCGGCCGCCGTGGGCGAGACGGCGGAACTGCGCATCGGCGAGGTGCTGGAAAAGATCGACGACTTCCTCGCCCCCCACCTCTACCCGCCGCGCGCCGACGGCGGCAACCCGCGGCTCTGCCCCACCTGCGGGGTGGGGCGGCTGCATCTGAAAACGGCACGGTCCGGCGGCGCCTTCATCGGCTGCGGCAACTACCCCGACTGCCGCTACACCCGCCCCATCGGCGGCGGCGAGGGGGCCGAGGGCGGCGCCGACCGCATCCTCGGCCAGGACGAGGCGGGGCGCGACATCGCGGTGAAGGCCGGCCGGTTCGGGCCCTACGTCCAGCGCGGCGAGGCCACGGCCGAGGCGCCGAAGCCGCCCCGCGCCAGCCTGCCCAAGGGCTGGGCCCCCGATACGCTGACTCTCGAGCGCGCGCTGATGCTGCTCGACCTGCCGCGTGTCGTGGGCGAGCACCCCGAAGGCGGCCCGGTCGAGGCCGGGATCGGTCGCTTCGGCCCCTACGTCAAGCACGGCGCGACCTACGCCAACCTGCCCGAGGTCGAGGAGGTCTTCACCATCGGCATGAACCGCGCGGTCGAGGTGCTGGCGCAGAAGGCATCGCGCGGTGCCCGCGCCCCCGCCGCCGCGCCCCTGCGCGATCTGGGCGAACACCCCTCTGGCGGCCCTGTGGCGCTGATGCCCGGCCGCTACGGTCCTTACGTGAAATGGGCCAAGGTCAATGCGACCCTGCCGAAGGAGATCGCGCCCGATGCGCTGACACTGGAGGATGCACTCGCCCTGATCGCCGCCAAGGCGGGCAAGGGCGGCAAGGGCAAGGCACCGGCAAAGCCGAAGGCGCCGGCAAGGGCGAAGGCGCCGGCAAGGGCGAAGGCACCGGCCAAGGCGAAGGCACCGTCCAAGCCCGCGAAACCGGCTGCCAGGTCGAGCCCCTCGGCCAGGAAGGAAAGCAATCCCGAGGCCTGACCGGCCTGTCCCGAGGACACGGGTCAGCAAGAAGGAGGAGGCGACAATGCGGCGGCTTGTTCTGTTGCTGGCACTCTGCGCCGGCCCGTCCTGGGCCGAGGAGGCGGGATCGCGCACGGCCGAGGTCCTGTTCCAGTCCTGCAAGGACGAGGGCTATGGACCCTACTGCGTCTTCGTCGGCGGCGGGCGGGTCTATGAGACGGTCGAGGATTTCGGGACCGATCCTGCGTTGCTGGCGGGTCTGGCCGCGCTGGCAGCCAACACGACCCTGCGCATCACCGGCGTGCCGATCGTGCCCGAGGACGGGATGCAGCAGACGCTCCTGCGCCTGACCGCCGTCGAACCGGGCGCGCCGGACCCCTGGGCCGATCTGCGGGCGCAGCTGCAGGGCGACTGGGTCTGGACCGATGAAAGCACCTACGGCCTGAGGGTGGCCGGTTCGGAGTGGATCAGCCTTTTCGAGGGGGAAGAGGTTGACATGATCTACCTGCACCTGTCCGAAACCTGCCCGCAGGACACCGTCGCGGCGGAAGGCAAGCCGATCGTCATCCTGCGCAGCGGCAAGTTCCTCGACGACCCGGAAGCCTGCATCAGGATTGACGAAATCGGCGATGACCACATGCAGGTCTTCGATGCCTCGCGCGGCATAACCGCGGAATGGCGCCGGCCCTAGCCGCGCGGGGCCACGAGGCGCGATAGCACCCGGCCGGGCCGCACCACGCCCATGGCGATCCCGCCCTCGGCCACTGTCACCTCTTGCGCGCCCGCGGCCAGCATTTCCATGACCTGCCGCACCGGTGTCGCGGGCGGCACCTGCGGCCCCTCACCCGCGCCCCCGGGCTCCATCACGTCTGCCGCGGTCAGCACGTTGAGCGGGTTCATGTGCGCCACGAAATCCGCCACATAGTCGCTGACCGGGTTGGCGATGATCTGCCGCGCCGTGCCCACCTGCACGATCCGGCCGCCTTCCATCAGGGCGATGCGGTTGCCGATCTTGA
>DAOLBY010000215.1:0-4784 GCA_035324325.1 Paracoccaceae bacterium
TGCGCGAGCCCCGGTCCTTGCACAAGCACTTCGAGTTCCGCGCCGCCGCCGCCCGGGACCCCCTGGCCGGGGCCGAGGGGCTGTTCGCCCGGCTCGAGGGGCGCGACATCCTCGTGGTCTTCGTCGAAAGTTACGGCCGCGCGAGTTTCGACAACCCGCTCTATGCGCCCACTCACCGGGCGACGCTGGAGGGTGCAGAGGCGGCGCTCGCCGCGGCCGGGCTCGCCATGAGCAGCGGCTGGCTCGTCTCGCCCATCGAGGGCGGGCAGAGCTGGCTCGCCCACGGCACCTTCGCATCGGGCCTGCGCACGGGCGACCAGACACGTTATGGCGCGCTCCTGGCCAGTTCGCGCCGGACGCTGTGGCAGATCGGGCAGGCTGCCGGCTACCACGCCGTCGCCGTTGCGCCCGGCGTCGTCTTTCCCTGGCCCGAGGCGCGGCGGCTGGGGTTCGAGACAGTGCTGAACGCCGCGGCTCTGGACTATCGCGGTGCGCGGTTCAACTGGGTCACGATGCCCGACCAGTTCGTGCTGGGTGTCTGGCGCGACCGGCTTCCCGCGTCCGACCCGCGCCCGGTGATCGCGCAGATGGCGCTGATCTCGTCGCATGCGCCCTGGGTTCCCGTCCCCGTGCCCGTGGCATGGGAGGAGGTCGGCGACGGCAGCATCTTCACGCCGATGACCGAAGGCTCCGACCCGCCCGATGTCGTCTGGCGCGACCGTGACCGGGTGCGCGACCAGTATCGGCAGGCGCTGGACTACAGCCTGCGGGTGACCTTCGACTGGGCTGCGCGGCAGGTCGGCGAGCGGGCGCCGCTGATCATCGTGATGGGCGACCATCCGGCGGCGGGCTTCGTCAGCCAGATCGGCAGCCCCGACGTCCCCGTCCACCTTCTCGGCCCGCCCGAGGCGCTGGAGCCCTTCGCCCCCCGGGGCGGTGCCCCCGGCCTGAGTCCCGGACCCGCCAGCCCGCGCTGGCCGATGGAGGACTTCCGCGACCGCTTCCTGCAGGCCACGCAGGGCCCGCATGGGGGGGACGCGTCATGACCCTGCGCGCCGCCCTCCGGATTGCTGTGCCGCTGCTTCTGCTGGCGGTCCTCTGGCGGCTGGCCGACGGTCCTTCGGCGCTGGCGCGGCTGGCGGCGGCCGAACCGGCATGGCTGGCGGTGGCGCTGGCCGCGCTGCACGCGCAGGTCTTGCTGTCGGCATTGCGCTGGGAACGGGTGGCGGCCGCGCTGGAGGCGCCCCTGCCCGCGGGCCGCGCGGTTCCGGAATACTATGTCGCGCAATTGCTGAACGCGACGCTGCCCGGAGGGGTGGCGGGCGATGCCGCCCGCGCGGTCCGCCGGCGTGGCGGGGCAGGCGGCCTGCCGCGGGCAGCGGCGGCGGTGGCGGTCGAGCGTCTGGCCGGCCAGATCGCGTTGGCGGCCGCGCTGGCCGCGGGACTTGCGCTGTCCTACGCCCTGCCGATGCGGTGCTGGCGGCGCTGGCGGTGGCGCTGGCGCTTGTGCTGGCCGCCTCCCGTCCCGCCTGGGCCGCGGCCACCGGCCGGGCGCTCCGCGCGGCCCTGTTCGCCCGCGGCCGGATCGGCGCGCAGGCGCTGCTGGCGGCCGCCATCGTGGCGCTGAACCTGCTGTCCTTCGCCGCCGCGGCCCGCGCCACCGGCACCCCCCTGTCGCCGCTGTCGGCGCTGATCCTCGGCGCGCTGGTCCTGTCGGCCATGCTCGTGCCTCTGTCCGTGGGCGGCTGGGGCTGGCGCGAGGGGGCGGCCGCCGCGCTGTTCCCGGTGTTCGGCGCCTCTGCCGCGGCGGGGCTCGCGGCCGGGGTGGCGCATGGTATCCTGATGCTCGTCACCGCGCTGCCGGGCCTGGTGTGGCTGTGGCAGCCCACCCCGCCGCGGCCCGGATAGGCCGCCGCGAGCCCGCCCCATCGCCCCGCGGCATTGCCGCCCCCGCCAGTCCCGCTATGTTCCAGATCCGACACGGAGAAACGCCATGACCCTGATGCTTTCCCGCCGCAGCCTCATCGCCTCGGCCTCGGCCGCCGCCGCGGGCACGCTCGCCTTCGGGATTTCCCCCCTGCGCGCCCAGACGCCGGCGGCGCTGCAGCTGTCCTGGCTGCATTCGGTTCAGTTCGGCGGCAGCTACATCGCCCAGTCGCGCGGCTACTGGCGCGAGGCGGGGCTCGATGTGCGCCTCGACCCCGGCGGGCCGAACCCGCCGGTGGAACCGCCGGTCGTCTCGGGCCAGGCGCTGATCGGCATTTCCGCCGCCGACTACACCGCCGCCGCAGTGGCCGAGGGCGCGCCCTTCCGCATCCTGGGTGTGGCGATGCAGAAGAATCCGTTCGTCATCGCCTCGCTGCCGGTGAACCCGGTCAATACCCCCGCCGACCTGATCGGCAAGCGGATCGGCATGGCGCTGGCCAACACGCCGGTCCTTCAGGCCCTGTGCACGCTGAACGGACTCGACATCGCGGGGATCGAGGTGGTGCCGACGCAATATGATGCGGCGCCGCTGGTGTCGGGGCAGGTCGATTGCCTGCTGTGCTGGCAGACCGACCTGCCGGTGGCGATGACCATGGCGGGCATCGACAATGTGACGATGCTGATGGCCGACCATGGCTACGCGCTGCATTCGCAGACCTACATCGCCACGCTCGACAGCATCGCCAACCGCCGCGCCGATCTGGTGGCGATGCTGCGGGGCGAGGTGCGGGGCTGGAACGACTATCAGACCGACCCGAAGGCCGCCGCCGCACTCACGGTCGAGATGTTCCCCGACGCGGGCCTCGACCTGCCGACACAGGAGTTGCAGGCCGAACGGCAGGTGCCGCTGATGTTTTCCGACCTGACGGCGGCGCAGGGCTTCGGATCCTGGACCGACGACACGGTGGAGCAGAACATCCGCACGCTGGCGCTGCTGGGTCGGACGGTCACGCCCGACCTCTGGGACCGCTCGATCCTGGACGAGGTCCATGCCGGCTGACACCGACCGTCCCCCGCCCGAGATCGCCTGCCGCGGCCTTGCCAAGCGCTTCGGCGGACCGGACGGGATCGAGGCGCTGACGCCCACGGATCTGACCTTCGCCGCCGGGCGCACCACGGCGCTGGTCGGGCCGTCGGGCTGCGGCAAGTCCACGCTCTTGCGGCTGATCGCGGGGCTGGAAACGCCAAGCGCCGGCGAGGTCACGATCGGGGGCGAGGCGCCGGAGGCGGTGACGCGGCGGGCGGGGCTGGCGGTGGCGTTCCAGGATGCCTCGCTGCTGCCCTGGCGGACGGTGCGGGGCAACATCGCGCTTGCCCTCACCCTGGCGCGCCAGCCCGCCGACCCCGCGGCGGTGGACCGGCTGATCCATCTCGTGGGCCTTGCGGGGTTCGAGGACCGGCGCCCGGCCGAACTGTCGGGTGGGATGCGCCAGCGCGTCGCCATCGCGCGCTGCCTGGCCACCGAGCCGGGGCTTCTGCTGCTGGACGAACCCTTCGGGGCGGTCGACGAACTGACGCGCCTGCGCCTGAACGAAGACCTGCCGCGCCTCTGGGAGGCACGGGGAACGACGACCCTGATCGTCACGCATTCGGTTGCCGAAGCGGTGCTGCTGTCCGACCGGGTGGTGGTGTTCTCGGCCCGTCCGGCCCGCGTGGTGGCCGACATCGCGGTGGACCTGCCGCGCCCGCGCCGCCGCGACCTGACGCGCGCGCCCGCCTTCCACGCCCTGACCGATGCGGTGTCGGCCGCGCTGTGGGGAGGTGCGGGCGCCGACCGTCCGCTCGCGGCCGAGTGAGCGCCGCCGGCGGGCGGCCCCCCGCCCCGTCCTTCGGGGCCGTGCCCGGACCCCGCGAGGGCGCAGGACGCCGCCGACCGAACCCCCTGCGCGCGATGCTGCGCGCGATGGGACCGGCGGCGGGGCTGGTCGCGGCGGTGCTGCTGTGGGAGCTTGCGGGTCGTGCGCCGGGGCTCGAATGGCTGATCGCCGGGCCGGTGGAGGTGGTCGCCTGGATCGCCGAGCGGCCCGGACTGGTGCTGCGCGCGCTTGGTGTGACGCTCTGGGCGGCGGCGCTCGGCTTCGCCATCGGCAATGCGGTGGCGGTGGGGCTGGCTGGCATGGCGCTGCTTCTGCCGCGGGCGGAAAGGCTGATCGGGGCACTGGCGCTGGTCGTGTTCTGCCTGCCGCTGGTGGCGACCGGCCCCCTCTTGCGCGTGCTCTACGGACCGGGGCCCGGCCCGCAGGTCACGATCGCGGCGCTGGCGGTCTATTACACCACCTTCCTTCCGCTGATGGTGGGCCTGCGGGCCGCCCCTGCCGCCTGGTTCGACCTGGTGCGCAGCTATGGCCGCGGGCGGATGGCGGAACTGCTGCGCATCCGGCTGCGGGCAGCGCTGCCCTACCTCGTGGCGGGCCTCCAGATCGCTGCGCCCGCCGCCTTCCTCGGCGCCATGGTGGGCGAGTTCACCGGGGCCGAGCGCGGCATGGGGGTGCTGACCATCCGCGCCATGCGGGCGCTCGACGTGGCGGGCCTCTGGGCGCTGGCAGCGGTGGCCTCGGCCGTCTCGATCCTGGCCTATCTCGCGCTTGGCGCGCTGGGGCGGCGGGTGGCCGGCGCGCCGGCCGACCTGCTGCTTGCCGCGCCCGTCGTGCCCGACGCCGCCGCCGGCTGGCGCCGCGCCGCGGCGACGCTCGCGCGCCTGGCGCTGACCGTGGTGGTGGTCCTGGTTCTCTGGCACGGGCTGATGGAGGCCTTCGGGCTGAACCGATTCTTTGCCAAACGTCCAGGCGATGTCTGGG
>DAOLBY010000216.1:0-3193 GCA_035324325.1 Paracoccaceae bacterium
CATGAAGACCCATGTCCGAGTCCTTGTCATCGGCGGCGGCGTCGTCGGCTGTTCGGTGCTCTACCATCTGACCCGGCTCGGCTGGTCGGACGTGATGCTGGTGGAGCGGTCGGAGCTGACCTCCGGGTCCACCTGGCATGCCGCGGGCGGGTTCCACACGCTGAACGGCGACACCAACATGGCGGCGCTGCAGGGCTATACCATCCGGCTCTACAAGGAGCTCGAGGCGATCACCGGCATGTCCTGCGGGCTGCACCATGTGGGCGGCATCACGCTGGCCGACACGCCCGAGCGTTTCGACATGCTGAAGGCGGAGCGCGCCAAGCACCGCTACATGGGGCTCGACACCGAGATCCTGGGGCCCGACGAGATCGGCAAACTGACCGACGGGATGGTGAACCTGTCGGGCATCATCGGGGCGCTCTACGACCCGCTGGACGGCCACCTCGACCCCTCGGGCACCACGCATGCCTATGCCAAGGCGGCGCGGATGGGGGGGGCCGAGATCGTGCTGCACAACCGCGTGCTGGCGACGCGGCCCCATCCCGAGGGCTGGGAGGTGGAGACCGAGAAGGGCACCATCGTCGCCGAGCATCTGGTCAATGCCGCCGGGTTGTGGGCGCGCGAGGTCGGCGCCATGGCGGGGGTCTATCTGCCGCTTCTGCCCATGGCGCACCAGTATCTGGTGACCGACGACATCCCCGAGATCATGGAGATCCTGAAATCGGGCCGCGAGTTCCCGCATGTGATGGACCCGGGCGGCGAAAGCTATCTGCGGCAGGAGGGGCGGGGCCTCTGCATCGGCTTCTACGAAAAGCCCTGCGAGCCCTGGTCGGTGGACGGCACGCCATGGGACTTTGGCCACGAGCTTCTGAACGAGCAGTTCGACAAGATCGAGGATTCGGTCAATTTCGCCTATCGCCGCTTCCCGGTGCTGGAACGCAGCGGGGTCAAGCGCGTGATCCACGGCCCCTTCACCTTTGCCCCCGACGGCAACCCGCTGATCGGGCCGGTTCCGGGCCTGCGCAACTACTGGTCGGCCTGCGCGGTCATGGCGGGGTTCAGCCAGGGCGGCGGCATGGGGCTGGCGCTGGCGCAGTGGATGATCCTGGGCGAGGTCGAGCGCGACCCGCGTGGTTTCGACGTGGCGCGCTTCGGCAACTGGACCAGCCCCGGCTACACCGTACCGAAGGTGATGGAGAACTACCGCATGCGGTTCTCCGTGTCCTACCCGAACGAGGAACGCCCGGCGGCGCGGCCCTTCCGCACGACCCCGATGTATCAGGTGTTCGACGGAATGAATGCCGTCTGGGGCCAGCAATACGGGCTCGAGGTGGTGAACTACCATGCCCTGCCGGGCGAGACGCGCCACGAGACGCCCAGCTTCAAGCGCTCCAATGCCTGGGAGGCGACGCGCCAGGAGGTCATGGCGGTGCGCGAGGGCGTCGGCATCAACGAGGTGCAGAACTTCGGCAAGTACCGCGTCACCGGGCCGGGCGCGCGCGCATGGCTCGACCGGATCATGGCCGGTGCCATCCCCGCGCCGGGGCGCATCGCGCTGAACCCGATGCTGGCCCACTCCGGCAAGGTCATCGGCGATTTCACCGTGACCTGCCTCGGCCCCGAGTCCTTTCGCCTGACGGCCAGCTACGGCGCGCAGGGCTGGCACATGCGCTGGTTCGAGCAGAATGCGGCGCCGGGGGTTCGGGTCGAGAATGTCTCGGACGTGAAGTCGGGGTTCCAGATTGCCGGGCCGAAGGCGGGCGAGCTTCTGTCGCGGGTCACGCGCAGCGACGTCTCGGCCGCCGCCTTCCGCTTCATGGATGCGCGGCGGATGACCGTGGGCATGGCCAACTGCCTCGTGCAGCGGGTCAGCTACACGGGCGATCTGGGCTACGAGATCTTCACCGACCACATGTCGGTGCGCCACCTCTGGGACGTGCTGTCGGAGGCCGGCGCCGACCTCGGTCTGCGCCCGTTCGGGATGCGGGCGATGATGTCCTTGCGGCTGGACCGCTGGTTCGGGTCCTGGGGGCGCGAGTTCAGCCCCGACTACACGCCGGCCGAGACCGGGCTCGACCGCTTCATCCGCTGGTCCAAGGAGGCCGACTGGATCGGCAGGGCCGCCGCCACGGCAGAGCGCGCCACGGGTCCGAAGCGCCGGCTCGCGACCTTTGTCGTCGAGGCGCGGGATGCCGATGTGACGGCGTGGGAGCCGATCTGGCTGGATGGCGCGGTCGTGGGCTTCTGCACCTCGGGCGGTTTCTCGCACTGGACGGGGCAATCGGTGGCCTATGGCTTCCTTCCGGCCGACCGGGTGGCAGAGGGGCTGTCCGCCGAAATCGAGATCCTGGGCGAACGCCGGCCCGCGCGGGTTCACATGGCGCCCTTGTGGGATGATCCCAGGATGAGGGCCTGAGGCTCAGCCGATTGCAGCCGCCTGCCACCGCAGCCATTGGCCGTGGAACCCGGCGCGGCCGAGTGTCAGGCGCAGGTCGCCGGGCCAGAGCCGCAGGGTGACGGCGGCGCCGTCCGGCGCGCCGTCGGCCTCCATCGCCAGCCACGCAAGGGGCGCATCGGGGCGTGCCGTGGCCCCGGCGCGTTCCAGCGCCGCGGTCGCGCGGGCCTGTGTGGCGGGCGGGAAATACTGGAAGGCGATGGTGTGGAACACCAGGTGGCAGGCGCCGGGCCGGGGCGTGGCCAGCCGCGCTTCCAGCCAGTCCGCGGCATCGGCGCAGTCCACCGGGGCGGGCAGGCCGGCGGCGATGCGCAGCGCGGCTTCGAGCCGCCGAAGGCGCCCGGCCTGGTCGGGCCAGACATAGGCGGCCAGCCGATCGCCATCCTGCGCGGGGTTCAGCGGGTGCAGGTCGGCGCCACGGCGGTCGATCACGTGCAGGGGCACGGGGGCGGGCCGCGGTCCGGTCCAGTCGGGCGCCAGCCTGACGGTCGAGTGCGGCTCCCCCGCCAGCGCGAAGCGGTCGAAACGCAGGTTCAGCCCGGCGCTGGCCCCTGGTTCGGACAGCACGAAGGGCAGGGCGAAGCGTGCCGCCAGCATCCGCGCCGCAGCGATTAGCACGGCGGCGCGGCCGACCTCATTCGTCTGCGGGGCCTGCGCGACCCAGTTGCAAAACCAGCCGTCGCGGGCCGCCAGCACGGCGGGCAGCGCCGCGGCCAGCCCCGCCGGGTTCCCCGG
>DAOLBY010000216.1:3203-4761 GCA_035324325.1 Paracoccaceae bacterium
CGATCGGGCGGGTAGTGCCGGGCCAGCCGCGGCTCGACCCCCGCGCGCGCCAGCGCATGCAGCCCGCCCGCCAGGCGCAGCGGCAGCGAGGCGCCCTCGGGCCCTTTCGCGCCGGGCCAGTCATCGAACATCTGCGCAAGGCGCGGCGCATGAGGCAAGAGTGCGGGCAAGAGCTGCATCAGCCCCGCCGTAAAGGGCGACCCCAGCGCCGCACAGGCACGCGACTGGCGGGCAAAGGCGTCGGACAGGTCCGGGGTCAAGGGGCACCTCCTGCAGGCAGGCTGCGGGGGCCGCGCGGAAATGTAAATCTTGCTGTCCTATCTGGGGCCGGCTTGCCTGCCGCGCCCTGCCCTGCGACGATCGCAGCCATGACCGGCGCCCCACCCCCTGCCCTGCCCGTCCTGATCCTGGCCGCCGGCGCCTCGTCGCGGATGGGCGCGCGCGACAAGCTGACGGAGCAGGTGGGCGGCGAGCCGATGATCCGCCGCACCGTCCGCGCGGCGCTGGCGACGGGGGCGCCGGTGATCGTGGTCGTGCCGCCCGACCGGCCGGCGCGGCGGGCGGCGCTGGCGGGACTGCCGGTGGCCACCGTGATCGCGCGGGACGCCGCGCAGGGCATGGCGGCCTCGCTGCGGGCGGGAATTGCGGCGCTGCCGCGCGATGCCGCGGGCGTCATGGTGCTGCCCGCCGACATGCCGGGGCTGACGGCCGACGCCCTGCAGGCGGTCATCGCGGCCTTCGCGGCCGCGCCCAGCGGCATCCACCGTGGCGCGACGGCGGACGGGCGGCCCGGGCATCCGACGGTCTTTCCGGCGGACCTGATCCCCGCGCTGACCCTGGTGGAAGGCGACGAGGGCGGCCGGTCGGTCATCGCGGCACATCTGAACCGGCTGCGCCTCGTGCCGCTGCCGGGCGATGCCGCGGTGCTGGACCTCGACACGCCGGACGACTGGGAGGCCTTCCGTGCGGGCCCCTCAGGCGGCGACTAGCACCCGCGCTTCATGCGCCTTGAGCGTGCGGCGCGCGGCGGGAAAGGGGCGGCCGGCGGCCAGTTCGGGGAAGAGGGCACGGAGCCCGTCGCGCGCCGCCGCCGCCATCGACCCCACCACCGCCGCGCCCGGCTGGAAGCTTTCCGACCAGGCACCCTCGGCCTGGATGACCTCGTGCCGCTCGCACATGACATGCACGTAGTCGACAGCCTGCGGCGGCAGTCGCGTCACGCCCGGCAGGCCCACGAGGTGCAGCGCGGCCACCAGCACCTCGTGCTCGCCGAACAGCATCTCGGCCCGGGCGCCGGCCAGCAGCATCCGGTGCTGCGGCGACACGACCAGATCGCGCGACGGCACGCCCGGCCCCAGCGCCCCGCGGGCGATGCGCACCGGGGCGAAGGCGGGTTGCGCGGCAGCTTCGGCCAGGGACAGCGCGCGCCGGCCGCACCAGACGAGCGGGCGGAACCCGCTGTCGCGCGTCAGAACCCGATCGCCCGGGCGCAGATGCTCCACCGCGACGGGGCCGGCGTCGGTCACGATGCGGGTGCCTGGGGTGTAGCAGGGGATCA
>DAOLBY010000217.1:0-4416 GCA_035324325.1 Paracoccaceae bacterium
GGCCTGCCCGGTCGGATCGTGCTGCAGGCGGGCGACGGCGCGGGCGGCATCGCCCCCCGCGGCTGGCGCGGGCGCAGCCAGAGCCCCGGTATCGCCGATGCCGTCACCGTTCTGGCGTCGACCGCCGCCATGGCCGATGCCGCCGCCACCATGATCGCAAACCGCGTCGACCTGCCGGGCCACCCCGCCGTCCACCGCCGGCCGGCTCGCGCGGTCAAGGCCGACAGCGACCTCGGCGACCGCCTGGTGACGGTCGGTGTCGGCCCCCTGACCCCGTCCGAGGCCGCCACGGCGCTGGCCCCGGCCGCCGCCTTCGCCGAAGCCCTGCGCGCGCGTGGCCTGATTGCCGGGGCGGCGCTGTTCCTGCATCCTGAGATGCGCCTGGTCGGCCCCCTGACCGACGGCACCCTGACCCCGGAGCCCGCCCCAGTGATGACCCATGCCTGACGCTCCCGACTTCCGCCTCCGCCGCGTCGCCCTGCTGGTCGAGGAGATCCTGCACGAGGGCGGTCCGCCCCCGGCCGGCCCCCGCCTGCGCGGGGCCATCGCCGCCGTCTGCGCCAATCCCTATGCCGGCGCCTGGCACGCCGAGTTGCAGCCGGGGATGGAGGCGCTGAGGCCGCTCGGCCTGATGCTGACCGACCGGCTGATCGCGGCCCTGGGCGGGCGCGAGGGAATCGACGGCTACGGCAAGGGCGCGATCGTCGGCGAAGCCGGCGAGGCCGAGCATGGCGCGCTGTGGCATGTGCCGGGCGGCTATGCCATGCGCGAACGCCTCGGCGAAAGCCGGGCCATCGTGCCCAGTGCCATGAAGGTTGCGGCCATGGGCGCGGGCCTCGACGTGCCGCTCGGCCACATCAACGCGGCCTATGTGCGCAGCCATTTCGACGCGATCACCGTCGCCCTGCCCGACGCGCCCCGGGCGGACGAGATCGTCTTCATCCTCGCCATGGCGAAGGGTCCCCGGGTTCACAGCAGGATGGGGGGCCTCGAGGCCTGGCAGGTCAAGGGGGAGGACGGTCTGAGGTGAGGCTGGCCGCCGCCCTCTGCCTGCTGCCCGGCGCGGCGCTTGCCTGCGCGCTGCCGCCCTCGGTCGTGCTGACGCTGCCCACCGGGTACTACATGGCCGGGGCGGCGGCGACGGTGGCGGCGACGGGACTGGTTCTGGCGGCCGCGCACCGGCTGCCCGCGCTGCGGGCGGTGACGCTGTGGGAGCGGCGGGTCCTGCTGCCGGTGACGCTGACCTCTTGCCTGTCGTTCCTGTGCCTTGCGGGGCTGGTGGCCGTGGGTTTCGCCGGTTCGACCGACCCGATGCACAACCTTCTGACGCTGGTGTTCTGGGCCGGGGTCTGGGTGGCGCTGCCACTGGCCTGTCTGGTCTTCGGCAACCTGTGGCGGGCGCTGAACCCCTGGACCGGCCCGGCGCGTCTGATCCGGCTCGCGTTCGGCATTACCGGCCGGGTGGGCCTTTGGCGGCGGGGCTACTGGCCGGCAGTGGCGGGGATGCTGGGATTCACCTGGTTCACGCTGGTCTCGCTGTCGCCCGAGGACCCGCGTGTCCTGGCTCAGGTGGTTCTGGTCTACTGGCTGGTCATCCTCGTCTGCGCGGTGGCGGACGGGGAGGACTGGCTGGAGCGGGGCGAGTTCCTGACGGTCTACCTGACCATGTTGTCGCGGATTTCCCCCTTCTGGCTTGAAATCGTCGGCGTGCGGGCGCGGTTGCGGGCCGGGTGGCCCGGGACGCAGGTCCTGCGGCTCGCGCCGCTTCCGCCCTCGGGCATGGCCTTCGTCACACTGGCGCTGGCAGGGCTGACCTTCGACGGCCTGGCCGGTACCTTCTGGTGGCTCGACCTGATCGGCCAGAACCCGCTGGAGTTCGAAGGGCGCTCGGCGGTGCAGGGCGTCAACACTGCGGGCCTGCTGGCAGTCTGGGCGCTGACGGCGGGCACGATCCTGGGGGCCATCCGGGCCGGCAGCGCGCTGTCGGGGCGGCCCTTGCCCGCGGGGCCGGTGATGTTGTCGTTCCTGGCGATCGCGGCGGGCTATCACGGGGCGCATTACCTCGTGACGCTGCTGACAACCGGGCAATATGCGGTTGCGGCGCTGAACGACCCGCTGTTCCGGGGCGACAGCCTGCTCGGCCTGCCGCCCTTCTGGGTGGGCATGGGGTTCCTGGCCGACCCCGCGGCCATGACCGCCGTCTGGAACGTGCAGTTCGCGGCGATCCTTCTGGCGCATCTTCTGGCCGTGGTGCTGGCGCTGCACCTGACGGGGCGCGATCTGCGGGCGGTGGCGCATCTGCCGCTGACGGCCCTGATGACGGGCTATACCGTGCTGGGCCTGTGGCTTCTGTCCTCCCCGACCGGGGCGTGAGAATCGTGGACAGATCGTTTGCACACGCACATTCTTTCCCCAAAGGCGCGGCCCCGGCGGGCGGGGCGTGCCATGCCAACCCGGCCCGCGCGACAGATGGAGTGATGCCATGACCCACCTCGCCCTTCCCCGCCGCCGGCTTCTGCAGGGCATGGCGGCCGGCGCCGCAGCGATGTCCTTTCCGGGCTTCCTCCAGGCGCAGTCCTCCGCGCCGATCAAGCTCGGGTTCCAGCTGCACCGCACCGGCATCGGCGCCGCCTACGGGCGCTGGTACGAACGTACCGCGCAGGCGGCGCTGAAGGTGCTGAACGAGGGCGGCGGGATCAATGGCCGCCCCGTGGAGATCCTGTTCGAGGATGACGGAACGGACCCCCGCCGCGGTGCCGAGGTGGTGGAGAAGCTGACCAGCCAGGCCGGCTGCGACCTGATCTTCGGGCCGCTGTTTTCCCATGTCGTCATCGGCTCGGCCCCCCGCGCAGGCGAGCTGAAGGTGCCCTATCTGGTCTGCTCGGAAGGCTTCCATGTGGCCAGCGGCATGCTGAACCGCTGGACGCTCCAGCCCGGCATCACCGACGTTCGCGCGCAGGTGTCCTCGATGGCGCCCTGGGTGCTGGCGAACCTCGGCAAGAAGGTCACGATGGTCTTTCCCGACTATGCCTTCGGCCACGACCACCGCGACTATTTCTCGGCCGCCGTCGCGGCCGGCGGGGGCGAGGTCATCGCCCAGATCGCCATCCCACCCACGGAAACCAGCTTTACCCGCTACCTGCCGCAGATCCCGCGCGATACCGAGGTGCTGTATCACGTCATGGTCGGCCCGGCCGTCCTGACCTTCGTCAAGGAACTGGGCGAGTTCTATGGCTCGGGCGCGCGGCCGCAGATCTTCGGCTTCATCGACTCGCTCGAGGCCGTGGATACTGCCACGCCGGGGCTGGAGTTCCTGGAAGGCACGCATTTCTGGGAAGGCCACTGCCGCGTTAAGCAGGCCGACGCCTCGGAGCACGAAACCTTCTACCGCACCGCCGTGGGGGTGGACGACGGCGGCGCATCGGTCTCGGATGCCAGGGATGTCTCGACCTACGCCCACATGTTCAGCGTCTGGGAGACGCTGTTCGTCATCAAGGCGGGGATGGAGGCCGCGGGCTACCAGGGCCCGGCAGACCGGCAGAAGTTCGTCGAGGCCGTGGAGGCGATGACCACCATGCCCGCCGGCCGCGAGCATCCCCAGGGCGACAAGATATTCAACGGCAAGACGCACCAGGTCTTCGGTCACCAGTTCATCAGCCGCGTCGAGGGCGGCAAGTTGATGCGCGTGCATGCCACGAGCATCGAGGAGACGATGTATCCCGACGCCGTTGACTACACGGCGATGTCGTTCTGACCCGCGCGCCGGCGTCGGACGTGCGCATCGCAGCAATGGCCGCTCCTCCCTCCCCCCCGGTGGGGAGGGGCGCCGTCATGCGGACTGCCTGACGCATGGATTTCGGACCCTTCCTCCTTCTGGCGCTGATGGAAGGCACCGTCCAGGCCGCAGTGCTGGCGCTGACGGCCGTGGGGCTGTCCCTCGTGTTCGGGGTCATGCGGGTCGTCAACGTCGCGCATGGCGAGTTCTTCATGCTCGGCGCGGTCGCCGCCTGGTTCGTGACCTTCCACCTGCCGGGCCCGGCCTGGGCGGTGTTCCTGGCTGCGCTGGTGATCGCGCCACTGGCCGTCGCGGGCGTGGCCGCCGTCGCCGACCGGCTGGTGCTGAAACGGCTGCATTACGAACCCGAGGCGGTGATCGTGGCTACCATCGGCCTGTCCTACATGTTGCAGCAGGCCGCGCTGTCCTTCTACGGCCCCGATGCCCGCCCCGTCGCCGCCCCCTTCACCCTGCGCCTGCAACTGCCGTGGTTCGGCTATTCCGGCTACAAGATCGCCGTGGTGGCGGCGGCGGTCCTCCTCCTTCTCGCCGTCTGGCTGGTGATGACGCGCAGCCGCGCGGGCCTCGTGATGCGCGCGACCCAGATGGACGGCGAGACGGCACGCGCCTTCGGCATCGAC
>DAOLBY010000217.1:4426-4710 GCA_035324325.1 Paracoccaceae bacterium
GGCGGGTCTCGCCGCGGTCGCCGCCGTGCTGATCGTGCCGATCCAGCAGGCACATTACCTGATGGGACACGATCCGCTGCTCCTGTCGTTCATCGTCGTCATCATCGGCGGCCTCGGGTCCCTGCGCGGCACGCTGGTCGCCGCCGTGCTGATCGGCCTGTCGGACGGGGTGATCTCGGTCTTCTTCTCGCCCACGCTGGCCAAGATCATCGCCACGCTGGCAGTGGCGCTGGTCCTGGTGTTCCGGCCGCAGGGCCTGTTCGGGGCGCGGGCATGAGCCGCGC
>DAOLBY010000218.1:0-4613 GCA_035324325.1 Paracoccaceae bacterium
ACCGGCGACACGCCCGCCCAGGCCCCCGCCAGCACGTCCCAGCCGACCGAGACCTTGCCGAACTGCGCCGCCGCCCCCAGCCCCGCCAGCCAGACCGCCAGAACCTGCCAGACCGCGCGCATCCGCGCCCCCTTCACCTTGCCCAAATACCCCCGGGGTGGGGCCCGGGGAGGGGCCGGCAGCCCCTCCCCGCCCTTCCACGGGCGCGCGGCCGCCGCAAGGGGTCAGCCGAGCGGCCCCGGCCGCCGTTCCTCGGTCAGGAGCACGTTGGCCTCGACCTGCCCGATCCCCGGCAGGGTCATGATGCGGCGGCGAAGCACCCGCTCGAAATCGGCGATGTCGCGGGCGACGACCCGCAGCCGATAGTCGAACAGCCCCAGCACATGCTGCACCACCTGCACCTCGGGAATGGCGGTGACGGCGCGCTCGAAATCCTCGAGGCTGACGCGCCCCTTGGTGGCAAGCTTGACCCCCAGGAACACCGTCACCCCGAAGCCGAGCGCGGCGCGGTCCACCTCGACGCAGCGGCCGGCCAGCACGCCGGCCTCCTCCAGCCGCCGCACCCTGCGCCAGGCGGCGGGCTGCGACAGGCCGAAGCGGCGCCCCAGCGCGCCGGCCGACAGCGTGGCATCCTGCACCAAAGCCCGCAGGATGGCGCGGTCGGTGTCGTCAAGGTCGATGCCGCCCGCACTCACAGCGGCAGCCCCGCGCTGTCCTTGATCGTGGCCACCAGCATCAGCGCCTCGACCTCGGCGATATGCGGCAGGGTCAGGATGCGGTCGCGGTAGATGCCGGTCCAGTGTGCGAGGTCGCGCGCCACCACGTTCAGCCGCACGTCCACGCGGCCAAGGAAGGTCTCGATCGCGATGACTTCGGGCACGGCGCGGGCGCCGGCGATGAACTCGTCGAAGGCGCGGGGGTTGGTCTTGTCGAGCGTGAAGCGCAAGGACACCTCGATCCCGTAGCCCAGCGCCCGCCAGTCGATCGCGGCGCCCTCGGCCCGCAGGACGCCGGCGGCACGAAGCCGCTCGATCCGCCGCCACAGGGTCGCCGGCGTGACGCCCGCCCGGGCGGCGAGCGCGGCACGCTCTGCCCCCGGGTCGGCCAGCCAGTGGCGCAGGATGCGGCGGTCGGTATCGTCGATCTGCATGGATTTTCCGCAGTACCTGGTTTGGGCGAATGAAGTCTCGCACAGACCCGCAATCTCGTCAAAGAATGCACGGGCTGCGTCGCAAAGATCGCTATGGTCTCGCCATCAACCAGATGGAGGACGCCATGCGCGTTTACTATGACCGTGACTGCGACGTGAACCTGATCAAGGACAAGAAGGTCGCGATCCTCGGCTACGGCAGCCAGGGCCATGCCCATGCGCTGAACCTGCGCGATTCGGGGGCCAAGAATGTCGTTGTGGCGCTCCGCCCCGGATCACCCTCGGCCAAGAAATGCGAGGCCGAGGGGCTTCAGGTCATGGACATCGCCGCCGCCGCCGCCTGGTGCGACCTGATCATGTTCACCATGCCCGACGAATTGCAGGCCGCGACCTACAAGGCCCATGTGCATGACAACCTGCGCGAGGGTTCGGCCATCGCCTTCGCCCACGGCCTGAACGTGCATTTCGGCCTGATCGAGCCGAAGAAGGGCGTGGACGTGATCATGATGGCGCCCAAGGGCCCCGGCCACACCGTGCGCGGCGAATTCGTCAAGGGCGGCGGCGTGCCCTGCCTGGTCGCGGTGCACAACGATGCCACGGGCCGCGCGCTGGAAATCGGCCTGTCCTACTGCTCCGCCATCGGCGGTGGCCGGTCGGGGATCATCGAGACGAACTTCCGCCAGGAATGCGAAACCGACCTCTTCGGCGAGCAGGCGGTGCTCTGCGGCGGCCTCGTGGAGCTGATCCGCATGGGCTTCGAGACGCTGGTCGAGGCGGGCTACGAGCCCGAGATGGCCTATTTCGAATGCCTGCACGAGGTGAAGCTGATCGTGGACCTGATCTACGAGGGCGGCATCGCCAACATGAACTACTCGATCTCGAACACCGCCGAGTATGGCGAATACGTCTCGGGCCCGCGCATCCTGCCCTATGACGAGACCAAGGCCCGGATGAAGGCGGTGCTGCGCGACATCCAGACCGGCAAGTTCGTGCGCGACTTCATGCAGGAAAACGCCGTCGGCCAGCCCTTCTTCAAGGCCACCCGCCGGATCAACGACGAGCACCAGATCGAGAAGGTCGGCGAGAAGCTGCGCGCCATGATGCCCTGGATCTCCAAGGGCAAGATGGTGGACAAGGCGCGGAACTGATCGGCTCGCAGGCCCGGGACGGGTTCACCCCCGCCCCGGGCAACCGCGCGTCGTCCTCACCGCCCCCGGAGATCGCGCCACAGCGACAGGGCCGCCCCGAGCGCGAGCCCGGGGAGGGCGGCGTAAAGGGCGAAGGCCGCCGCCCCCATCTCGCAGCCGCCGGAACTGCCTGCACCGCAGGCCCCCGCAAGATGGCCCACGGCCAGCACGCCGAAAAAGGCCACGGCCGGCAGCACGACCAGCCCGACCAGGCCGAACCCGACCGCCCGCAGCAGCACGACCACCAGCGGAAGCCTCCGCCCCGCGGTCACGGCGCCTCGCGGCACTCGACCACATCGGTCGGCGTGACGGAGCAGACATGCGACGGCGGCGGGTCCGCGGCGCAGGCCGTGAGCCCGGCAAGACCGGCAAGCAGGATCGCGCGGATCACGCCGCCTTCTCCACGGCTGCCACGATGCCCTCCACCACCTCGGCCAGCAGCGCCTCGTCCTCGCATTCCGCCATCACGCGGATCAGGGGTTCGGTACCCGAGCGGCGGATCAGGAGGCGTCCGGCTCCGTTCAGCCGTGCCTCGGCGGCGGCGATGGCGGCCTTGACCGGCGCGGCCTCGAGCGGCGTCTGCCCGGCAGCATAGCGCACGTTCTTCAGCATCTGCGGCACGGGGTCGAACTGGCGCGCGAGCCGGCTGGCGGGCAGCCCGGTGCGCGCCATCTCGGCCAGGAACTGCAGGCCGGCCACCAGACCGTCGCCGGTCGTGGCATAGTCGGTCATCACGATATGGCCCGACTGTTCACCGCCCAGGTTCCATCCGCCCGCGCGCATGCGTTCCACCACATAGCGGTCGCCCACCGGCGCGCGTTCCAGTCGCAGCCCGCGGGCGGTCAGGAACCGCTCCAGGCCCAGGTTCGACATCACGCTCGCCACCAGCGTGCCGTCGTTGAGCCGTCCCTCGGCCCCCCATCGGGCGGCAAACAGCGCCATGATCTGGTCGCCATCGGCGACCGCCCCGTGTTCGTCGATCAGGATCACGCGGTCGGCGTCGCCATCGAGGCAGATGCCCACGTCCGCGCCATGCGCGACCACCGCCTCGGCCGCCGTCTCCGGGTGGGTGGATCCGCAGCGCTCGTTGATGTTGGTGCCGTTCGGGTCCACCCCCACGGGCACCACGGTCGCGCCCAGTTCCCAGAGCACTTCGGGCGCCGCGCGGTAGGCCGCACCATTGGCGCAGTCGATCACCACCTTCAGGCCGTCCAGCCGAACCCCGGTGGGCAGCGTGGTCTTGACGAACTCCTGGTACCGCCCGCGGCCGTCCTCGATACGTTTCGCCCGCCCGATCCCGCGCGCCTCGGCCAGCGCGGGGCCGGCCTCGGTCAGCGCCTCGATCGTGCGTTCGGTGTCGTCGTCCAGCTTGAATCCGTCTGGGCCGAAGAACTTGATCCCGTTGTCCTCGGCCGGGTTGTGGCTGGCCGAGATCATCACGCCCAGATCGGCGCGCATCGACCGGGTCAAGAACCCGACGGCGGGGGTCGGCACGGGGCCGAGGAGCAGAACGCTCATCCCCGTCGAGGTCAGCCCGGCGGTCAGGGCGTTTTCCAGCATGTAGCCCGACAGCCGCGTGTCCTTGCCGATCACCACGCGATGCGCGGCCCCGGGGCGCCCCTGCGCGCGGAAATGCTGGCCCGCGGCCGCCCCGAGGCGCAGCGCCATCTCGGCGGTCATCGGGTGGGTGTTGGCGCGGCCCCGCACCCCGTCGGTTCCGAACAGCTTGCGTCCCATCCCTCAGCCCCCTTCCAGCGCCGCCATCATGGCCAGCGCCTGACGCGTCTCGGCCGCATCATGCACCCGGATCACCGCCGCCCCCCGGGCCGCGGCAAAGATTGCCCCCGCCAGCGACCCTGCCACGCGGTCGGCCGCGCGGTCCACCCCGGTGATGGTGCCGACGAAACGCTTGCGCGACAGGCCGACGAGCACGGGAAACCCGAGCGCCAGCAATTCCCGCAGGCCGCGCAGCAGCGCGATATTGTGCGCCGCGGTCTTGCCGAAGCCGATGCCGGGGTCGATCAGGACGCAGTCGCGGGCAATGCCGGCGGCCATGGCCGCCTCTGCCCGGACGGCAAGGAAATCGCGCACCTCGGCCAGCCAGACGGATTCGGGCTGGTCCAGCAGGGTCGCGCCGTATTTCGCCTTGAGCGCCTCGCCCACGGCGATCAGGTAGTCGCCGGGATAGAGCCCCTCGGCGATCTCGGGCGACAGGCCATGGGCCTCGCGGTAGCGTTCAAAGGCCGACCGGGCCAGCACATCGACCTGCGCGCCGC
>DAOLBY010000012.1:0-2075 GCA_035324325.1 Paracoccaceae bacterium
GGGCGTTGCCCGCCTTTCCCCCTGGATACTTGGAAACAGATGGAAGGGACGCCGTCATGCCGCACCGGCCAGCAGGCGGTCGAGATTGGGGGCGACCCAGGCGAGATCGTCCTGATCCTTCAGCGCAACGCCGATGGCGCGGGCAAAGGCGCGCGGCCAGGGTGCGCCCTGATGGTGCAGCAGGGTCGCGGCCTCGGCCCACTCGACGGTTTCGGCAACGCCGGGGGGTTTGGCCAGGGGTTCGGCGCGCAGGCGGTTGACGGCGGCGACGACGCGATGGGCGGGATCTTGCGCGACGGTCGAGGCGCGCATCATCACGATCTGCGCTTCGAGCACCGGATCGGGGTAGCCGATCCAGTGATAGACGCAGCGGCGCCGAAGGGCCTCGTGCAATTCGCGCGTGCGGTTGGACGTAAGGACGATCACCGGGGGTTCCGAGGCGCGGATTGTGCCGCGTTCGGGGATGGAAATGGCGAAATCGGACAGGAATTCGAGGAGGAAGGCCTCGAACTCGGGGTCGGCGCGGTCGATCTCGTCGATCAGCAGGACCCGGGACCGTGGGTCTTGCAAGGCCAGCAACAGGGGGCGGGCGATGAGGTAGTCGTCGGCGTAAAGATTGATGTAGCCGTCGCCTGCCTGCCGGATGGCGAGCATCTGGCGGGGGAAGTTCCAATCGTAAAGGGCCGCTGCCGCGTCGATGCCTTCATAGCATTGCAGACGGATCAGCTCGCGTCCCAGTGTGGCGGCGATGGCGCGGGCGGCCTCGGTCTTGCCGACGCCGGGGGCGCCTTCCAGCAGCAGGGGTTTGCCAAGGGCAAGGGCGAGGTAGGCGGCGGTGGCCAGCCCTTCGTCGGCAATATATTGCGCGTCGCGCAAGGCGCGGGCCAGTGGTTCCGGCCCGTCGATGCCCTGGATGGAGGCGCGCACAGCCATGGATTACAGCCTTTGCCGCGGGCGCGCGCCGCCATTGGCCAGGATGCCGCGCAGCACCTTTTCGGGGGTGACGGGCAACTCGTCGATCCGCACGCCGACGGCGTCATAAACCGCGTTGACCACGGCCGGAAGCACCGGGTTGGCGCACATCTCGCCCGGTCCCTTGCCGCCGAAGGGGCCATCGGCGGCCGGGCGTTCGAGGATCGAGATGTGATGCGGGGCAAGGTCTCCGGGGCCGGGCATGAGGTAGGTGCCGAAATCGGTGGGCCCGTGGTCGCGGGCGGGGTAGTAGGGTTCGGTGGTTTCCCAGGCGGCGTGGCTCATGCCCATCCAGGCGCCGCCGCGAAGCTGCTGTTCGACAAGGCGCGGGTTCAGGGCGCGGCCGACCTCGTAGGCCGATTGCATGTCGGTCACGGTGACCTCGCCGGTCTCGTCGCAGACCTCGACGGTGACCAGCATGGCGGCATGGGCAAAGGTGGTGACGGGGGTCATCTCGCCGGTTTCGGGATCGACCTCGGAGAGGGGCACAAGGAAGATGCCGCGCCCGGCGATGGTGCGGCCTTGCCGGAACTGGGCCGCCTGCGCGGCGGCCATGGTGGTGATGGAGCGCGAGGGCGCGCCCTTGACGTGGATGTTGCCCTTGCCGTCGGTCATCAGGTCGCCGGGGTCGACCTCCAGTTCCTCTCCCGCGGCTTCCAGCATGACGGCGCGGGCCTCCTTCGCGGCCATGATGACGGCATTGCCCATGCGGTGCGTGCCCCGGCTGGCAAAGGAGCCCATGTCATGCGGGCCGGTGTCGCTGTCGGCGGTATCGACATAGACATCCTCGACCGGGACGCCGAGGGTTTCGGCGGCGATCTGGCGGGTGACGGATTTCATGCCTTGCCCGAGGTCGATGGCCGAGAGCGCCACGGTGAACTTGCCGTCGGGGTTGGAATGGACAAGCGCCTGGCTCGGATCGCCCCCAAGGTTCATGCCGATCGGGTAGTTGATGGCGGCAAAGCCGCGGCCGCGGTGGATGGCCATGTCAACGCCTCCGGAAGCCGGACAGGGAGGAAAAGCGCATCGCGCCGCTGCGCGGCGGGGTGGCAGGCGATGGCGCAGGGGCGCTGGGCGGGGCTGGGGAATTCAGGCTCGGTGCA
>DAOLBY010000012.1:2085-9704 GCA_035324325.1 Paracoccaceae bacterium
GGGGGGGGGGGGGGGGGTCGGGTTGCGGATGCCCCCCACCCCCATCCATCGGGGCAGTGCCCCGATCCCGCGCGGGGGGAGGGCGGCGCGAAGGGTCAGCCGCCGTGCTGGAGTGTGCCGGGGCCGGGGCGGCGGGGCGCAGCGCGGGCGAGCTGCCAACAAAGGGGTCGCGCGGGGCGGCGTTCTTGCGCGCGTAGCTCCAGGGTTGGTAGCCTTGGACACGCCCCTGTTCATCCGTCACCGTATGGGCGGGCAGGCGGGCGCGTTCGCCGCCGCCGTCTTTCAGTGACGAGGCGGCGAGCAGGTGAGGCGCGAGTTTCACCCCCGCCTTTTGCGCCACGACCTGCGCGCATTCGATCAGCGCGCAGTTCTTGGCAAGGCGGCGATGCGCTTTCATGTCGCCGTCGCGGTACGCATTGAGGATGCGCAGCTCGATCGGGTTCATCCCCACGGTTTCGGCCACCTTGTCCATATGCGCCTCGATCGCGAAATCCACTCCGGTGATGCCGAAGCCGCGCATGGCGGTGGCAGGCGTGCGGTTGGTGAATACACAATAGACATCCGCATGCACATTGGGGATGGTATAGGGTCCGGGCAGATGGCCCACGCATTTGATGACCGCATAGGAGGACAGCCGCGTATAGGCGCCAGAGTCGAAATAGCCGGTGAACTGCCGCGCCACGATGCGCCCGTCGCGCATCACCCCGTCCTTGACGTGCCAGATCTCGGCCCCGCGCGGGGCGCCGACCTGCATCTCCTCGGGGCGGTCCCACATGAACTTGACCGCGCGGCCTGTGAGCATGGCGCCCAGAATGGCCATGGGTTCGTGGATGCTGTCGACCTTGCCGCCAAAGCCCCCCCCCACGGTGCCGCCTATGAAGTGGAGCCGCGAGGACGGGATTTCCAGCACCTTGGACGCCGTGGCCAGCGAGAAGAACAGCGCCTGAGTGGAGGTGTAGCACACCCAGCGGCCGTTCTGTTCGGGGGCGGCTATTGCGCCGCAGGTTTCCACCGGGGCCTGTTCGATGGGCGACATCTGGTAGCGGCCCTCGACGACGTGGTCGGCGCGGGCAAAGGCGGTTTCCACATCGCCATACCGAAGTTTCTGGTGGTCGTATTTGCCGTGATAGGCAAAGCGGTTGTTCGGGTAGATATCCAGCACCGCCGGGGCGCCGGGCTTGATGGCGTCCTCGACCGACAGGACATGCGGCAGCGGTTCCCATTCGACCCTGATCGCTGCCACGGCATCGCGGGCCTGCGCATCGGAGGCGGCGATCACCGCCGCCACGGGTTCGCCCTTGTAGCGCACGCGGTCGGTGGACAGGATCGGTTCGTCATCGATGCCGAAATCCAGCAGGCTGAGCAGCGTGTTGAGATTGCGCGGCACATCGCGCCCCAGCACCACGCGCACCACGCCGGGCAGGCGTTCGGCGGCCGTGGTGTCGATGCGCCTTATACGCGCCGCATGATGCGGCGAGCGCACGCAGCGCATGTGCAGCAGCCCTTCGAACAGGTGGTCGTCATAAAACGGCGAGCGGCCCGTGACATGGCCGGTGATATCCTGCCGCCGCGTCGGCTTGCCGATTTCGTTCAGATCGTCGTCGCGTTCATCGGCAAAGAAGTCCTTGCGGAATTCGACCATATTGCCGCCGATCATCGGGGTATCGGTCATGCCCGCACCCTCCCTGTCGAAACGTCCAGAATCGCGGCGATGATCGGCTCGTATCCGGTGCAGCGGCAGATATTGCCGGAAATCGCCTCGATCACCTCGTCGCGCGTCGGTCTCGGGTTGCGGTCCAGCAGCGCCTTGGCCGCCATCAGCATGCCGGGGGTGCAATAGCCGCATTGCGCGGCGAAACGGTCCATGAAGGCCTCTTGCAGCGGGTGCAGACTGGCCCCGGCAAGGCCCGATGCGGTTTCGACCGATGCGCCCTGCACCGCCTCGGCCAGCATCAGGCACGACAGGACCGGCGCACCATCCACCAGCACGGTGCAGGCCCCGCAGCCGCCTTGGCCGCAGCCGAACTTCGGGGAAAGGTCGCCGACCCCGCGGCGCAGGAAATCCAGAAGGTTCTGCCCGTCCTCGGCAAAGGCCGCCTTGGCCATGCCGTTAAGGGTAAAGGTCACGGGTCTGAGCGCCATGTCACACCATCCGTTCCAGAAGCCGTCTGAGATGCACGCCGACGACTTGCGCGCGGTACCACCCGGTTGCCACCGGATCGGTCGGCGGGGTGATGCCTTCGGCGGCCACCGCCACGGCGCGGGCGATGGTGGCGGCGTCCAGCGTGGCGCCTTCCAGCACGCGCTCCACGCTGGCGGCGCGTATCGGCGCAGGCGCCATTGCGCCATAGGCAACCCGGACGCCGCGCAACCGGCCGCCTTCGCGCGGCAGATGGGCAGCCATCGACAGCCCCGACCCGCCGCGCGCTTTCCCCCGCTGCACCTTGGCAAACACAAAGGCGCGCAGCTCGCGCGGGCGCGGCACCTCCAGTGCTGCAACAAGCCCGGGGCGGTCACGGTCGCGCAGCAGGTCCTCCAGTGCGCGGTGGGAACCCGCGGCCATGACGGCGCGCGCCCCTAGGGCCAGAAGCGCGGCGGCGAAATCGCCGTAAGGGTGCGGCGCGAACAGATTGCCACCCACCGTTCCCATCACCCGCACCTGCGGACCGCCCACGGCGCGGGCAGCGGGATGCAGAAAGGCAAGGTCCGGCGTGGCCAGCACCTGCGCCATGGTCACACCTGCCCCCAGCGACACGCCTTCGCCCGTCGCGCGGATGGCACGCAAGGCCGGGTCGGTCGCGCGGATCACGCGGCCCTGCAAGGTGCCTTCGTTGATGCCATGCATGACGCCGGTGCCGCCGCCCATGTAAACCCCGCCTAGCGCCAATGCGCGCGCGGCCTCGGCCAAGGTGGTGTGGGTTTCGACCGTCACCGCCATGCTATCCCTCCAATCCCATATGGCTGCGCACGGCGTCGAAGCCGCCTTGATAGACGTTCTCGGCCACCATCTGCTGCAATTCCGCCTCGCGCCCGCGCGGGGTGTCGAACCGGCTTTCCCAATGCCAGAACGTGGCATCGCCATCGGTCACCGAGATCAGCCGCACATGGGCGACGTAGTTCAGCAGCGGCACCGGCGTCTCCAGCAGGCAATAGGAAAACGCCATGTCGGCATCCGACAGGGTCAGCAGCAGTTCGCGCAGGTTCGAGCCGTCCTGCAGATGAAAGTTGCGCACGCATCCCACCCTGTCGCTGGGCAGTCCGCGTTCCACATGGCTGTCGGCCACGATCGGGTGCCAGCGGTCATGGCCGTTGAAATCGCGGATCACCTCCCACACGGCCTCGACCGGGGCGGGCAGAACCGTGCTTTTCACGACCTTGACCACCTCACGCCCCCATCTGGCGCTTTAGCGCGTTGAACCCGGCCTGAAAGACGTTCTGCCCGATGCCCGAGACCAGCCCCTCTTCGGCCTCGGGCGCGCAGTCAAACTCGGCGGTCCATTCGGCGAAGGTCCGGTCGCCATCGGTCACCGGCGTCAGCCGCAGCGTGGCAACATAGCCGGTCAGCGGCATCGGGCTTTCGAGGATGGAATAGGTGCAGAAGTAGTCGTAATCCGACAGCCCGAGCAGCTTTTCGCGGATCCGGTCGCCGTTTTGCAGGTGAAAATCGCGGATGCAGCCCACCCTGTCCGATGGTTCGCCATTCTCGATGCGTGAATCGCGGATCGCCGGGTGCCAGCGGGGCAGGGCGTTGAAATCGCGCACCTTTTCCCAGACCTTGGTCGCAGGCGCGTCGATCACGGAGGAGATGTAGACGCGCGCCATCTATTTCTTCTCCCCATCGGGCTTCGGCGCCTTCTTGGCCGCGTCCGTGACGCGCTGCATGTCCGAGGCCTCGCGGATCAGCCCGCCCTGCTTGGCAAGGCTGCCGCCTTCGATCCCGATATCCGACAGCAGGCTGTCGATCAGCGGGGCCTGCACGCGGTAGCGCAGCGCCGAGTTGATCACCTCGTCCGTGGGGCTGCCTTGCGCGGCACCGCCTTCGCCGCCCATCCCGGCCAGTTGCATGATGCGGATATCCTGGATCTTCTCCAGTGGCTTGACGGATGCGGCCACGATCCCTTCGATATGTTCCAGCATCTTGCGCCGGAACAGCGAATGGCGCGCCTCGTCGGTCAGGATGTTTTCGGCCTCGTTGAGCAGCTTGGCCGCTTCGGCCTCCACCGCCGAACGCACCTGCGCGGCCAGGGCCAAGTGGCGCGCCTCTTCCGCCGCCTTTTCGGCCATCAGCACATCGATCGACTTGCGGCGGCTCGCGGCCTCGGTCTCGCGCACGGTCTTGACCCTTTCCTCGGCCTCGGCCGCAAGGGCGCGGGCGGCATCGGCCTGGGCCCGGGCGGCGCTTTCCTCCAGCGATTTGCGGTAAAGGGCGATGGCCTTTTCCATCTGGACCGTTTCGACCTCTTTCTCGCGGCCGATTTCCAGTTGGCGGCGGATTTTCTCGTGGTCGATCCTGATTTCGTCAAGCTGCCGCTCGGAGGCGATGCGGGCGCGCTCCACATCTTCGCGGCTTTCGATTTCGGCTTCGCGCAGGGCCTGCACGCGGGCGATTTCAAGCTGCTCGATGCTGCGGCGGCGTTCGAGGCGCGCGGCTTCCACCGCCCGCTCGCGCTCGACCTCGGCGGATTCCACATCGCGCTGCGCGGCGATCTGGGCCTGCTTGACACTGGCATCCGCTGCGGCGGCCTTGGCACGCTCTTCGGCCAAGGACACGACGCGCGCCTGATCGGCGGCCTCGACGGTGCGCTTCCTTTCGATATCCTCCACTTCGCGGGTGCGCTGGCTGGCAATGCGGTCCTGTTCCAGCTTCAACTCGGCCGCGATGCGGGCGCGTTCGGTATCTTCGCGGCGGGCGATCTCGGCGGCCTCCAGTTCCTTTTCCCGGGCGATTTCCAGCGCGCGGGTGGCCTCGTCGGCAGCGATCCGCTCGGCATCCAGATGGCGGCGCTGCGCGATTTCAAGGGCTTGCGTTGCCTCGGCGGCGGCGATGCGCTCGGCCTCCAGCTGGCGGCGCTGGGCGATGCGCGCGGCCTCCACCGCCTGTTCGGCGGCGACGCGGGCCTCGTCCAGCGCCTTGTCGCGGGCGATCTCCTGTTCGCGGGTGATCCCGTCGGCGGTGATGCGTTCGGCGGCCAGTTCCTTTTCCTGCGCGATCCGCGCGGCCTCGGTCGCCTTGGCGGCGGCGATCTCGGCAGCTTCGACAGCCTGTTGCCGGGCGATTTCCAGCTCGCGGATGCGGCGATCCTCGGCGATGCGGGCCTCGTTCACCTCGGCGGCCTGGACAATGCGGGCGCGCTCCACCGCTTCACGGGCGGCGATCTCGGCCGCTTCCAGCGTTTTCTGGCGCGCGATTTCCTGCATGCGCACCTTTTCCTCGCCGGAAATCCGGGTCTGCGTCAGCAGCAGGGTTTCGGCCATGCGGCGCTTTTCGGTTTCTTCGCGCGCCACGATCTCGGCCTGCTGGATGGTGCGCTGGCGTTCGATTTCCAGCCCTTGCGTCTCGCGGTCCTTGGCGATCCGGGCCTCGGCCAGAACCTTTTCCTGTGCGATCCGCGCGCGCTCGATCGCTTCGCGGGCGGCAATCTCGGCCTCGTCCAGCACGCGCTGCTTTTCGATTTCCTGCCCCTGGGTGGCGCGTTCGTTTTCGATCCGGGCTTCGCGGACTGCGCGTTCTTGCAGGATGCGGGCCTTCTCGATGTCCTCGCGCGCGGCGATCTCCTCGGCTTCGATGGCGCGGGTGCGGGCGATCTCGCGGCCGCGCACCTCGCGTTCCGAGGCGATGCGTTCTTCGGCGATGGTCTTTTCGTTGAGGATGCGCTTTTTCTCGATCACCTCGCGGGCGGTGATCTGGGCTTCTTCGGCCTCGGTATCGCGCTGCGCGCGTTCGCGGGCGAGTTCGGCGCGCTGCTGGGCGCGGCGGAACTCGACATCGCGTTCCTGTTCCAGCCGGGCGGATTCGGATTCGCGCTCGATTTCCAGCGCCTGCTTTTCGGCCTCCAGGTTGCGCGTCCGGATCTGGATCATCGTGTCCTGTTCGATGTCATTGCGCAGCTTGCGGCGTTCCTCGATCTCGCGGATCAGGGTGGTCAGACCTTCGGCATCGAAGCGGTTGGACGGGTTGAAGAACTCAAGGCTGGTCTGGTCGATGTCGAGGATGGCAACCGATTCCAGCTCCAGTCCGTTGCGCGCCAGATCCTCTTGCGCCAGTTCGCGCACCCTTGCCACATAGGCGGCGCGGTTCTCATGCATCCCGCCCATGTCGGTTTCGGCCGCCACCGCGCGCAGCGCACTTTCGAACTTGCCCGACAGGAGCGCATGCAGCGTTTCGGGCTCCAGCGTGCGCCGCCCGAGGGTGGAGGCGGCCATGGCCACGGCCGCGCGTTCGGGGCGGACGCGAACATAGAACTCGGCCTCCACATCCACGCGCATCCGGTCGCGGGTGATCAGCGCATCGCCCTTGGTGCGGCTGACCTTCAAAGGCAGCACGTTCATGTTGACCGGCGTGATGTCGTGGATGATCGGCCAGACGAAGGCGCCGCCGTCGATGACCACCTTTTCGCCCAGGAACCCGGTGCGCACGAAGGCGACCTCCTTGGTGGAGCGCCGGTAAAGCCAGTGCATCACCCAGTAGAGGATGAAGATGACGACAACGGCGACGATGAGCCAGAGGATCAGTTGTCCGATGAGTTGCCCGGTCATGGTTTATTCCTTCTCGTCTCGGCGGCCCGTGATGCGCTTGCCAGAAATGGACTTGAACGCGCGGGTCTGTTCGGTCAGGGCGATTTCGGTGGGCAGGCGCTCCATGCTGGAGGCGCCATAGAACCCGTGGCAGTGGCGCGTGTTCTTCAGGATGAATTCGGCGTCCTCGGGCATCGCGACCGGGCCGCCATGGACCAGTACGATGGCCCCGGGGTTCACGCGCAGCGCCGCTTCGGCCTGGGCCTCCACGATGGCGGGGCAATCGGCCAGCCGCAGCGCCGTTTCGGCGCCAATGCTGCCGCCCGTCGTCAGGCCCAGATGCACCACGATGATATCGGCGCCTGCGCGGGCCATATCGGCGGCGCTCTCTTCGCTGAACACATAAGGTGTGGTCAGCATCCCCTTGGCGCGTGCCCTGGCGATCATGTCCACTTCCAGCCCGTAGCCCATGCCGGTTTCTTCAAGGTTCGCGCGGAAGGTGCCGTCGATCAGCCCGACGGTCGGAAAGTTCTGCACACCGGAAATCCCGGCCGCCTTCACCTGATCCAGAAAGCGGTCCATGATGCGGAACGGGTCGGTCGCGCAGACCCCGGCCAGAACGGGGGTGTGTTTGACCACCGGCAAGACTTCGGCCGCCATCTCCATCACGATGGCATTGGCATCGCCATAGGGCATCAGCCCGGCCAGCGATCCGCGCCCGGCCATGCGGTAGCGGCCCGAGTTGTAGATGACGATCAGGTCGATCCCGCCGGCCTCTTCGCATTTCGCCGACAGGCCGGTGCCTGCACCGCCCCCCACGACGGGGATGCCGCGCGCGATCATGTCGCGGAATTTCTCGAGGATGGTGTCGCGCGGGATCATGG
>DAOLBY010000012.1:9714-13742 GCA_035324325.1 Paracoccaceae bacterium
GGTGCGGTCCTGTCTGCGGGGCTTGCGGGGGGTGCCGTGCAGGTCCTGAAAGGCCGCGATCAGCGCGGCCACGAAACCGGCGTCGTTGATGTGATGCGGGATGCGCTGCAAGCGGCGGGTGGTGGTCTGGCGGGTGTGCGATTCCAGCGCCGAAAACAGCGCCTCGCGCGCCTTGGGGTCAAAGAACGGCTTGCCGGGGGCATCCAGCGCCGAAACCCCGCCTTCGGGCAAGAGGAACCGCACCGGCCCTTCCATCAGGTTGAGCCGTCCGGCAATCCAGCGGCCCATCGCGGCGCATTCCTCGGGTGTGGTGCGCATCAGGGTGACTTGCGGGTTGTGCGGGTAAAGGAGGCGGCCCTTGTAGCGGTCGGGCACGGTATCGGGCGCACCGAAATTCACCATGTCCAGCGCCCCGACCGAGCCGACATAGGGCATCCGCGTGCGGATGACGGCGCCGAAGCGATCCTCGGTGGCCGGGAACACCCCGCCCATCATCATGTCGGCAATCTCGGTTGTGGTGGCGTCGATCACGCCCGCAACCCGGCCGCCGTCGATCAGCTTTTCCATCGACTGGCCGCCGATGCCGGTCATGTGGAAGACCAGACAATCCCAATCGGCCTGCATCGCCGCCGTCACCTGCTGGATGCAGGGCGTGGTGACGCCGAACATGCTCAGCGCGATGGCGGGTTTGCGGGTGGCGCGCGGGCGGGCGGCGCGGCGGGCCTGCACCATGCCGACCATGGCTTGCGCAGCATTGCCCAGCACGTCTTCGGTGATGGCGTTGAGGCCCTGCACATCGGCCACCGAATGCATCATCATGATATCGGCAGCGCCGACATATTGGCGCACCTCGCCCGAAGCGACGGTCGACACGATCAGCTTGGGTACGCCCACCGGCAAGGCGCGCATGGCGGGGGCCACGATGGCCGTGCCGCCCGACCCGGCAGCGGAGATGATGCCCGCAATCCCGTCCTGCCGCAGGATCCATCGGGAAAACGCCTGCGTCATGCCCGCGACCGAGGCGCCCCTGTCGCCGGTGAACACCCCCGCCGCGCCGCGCGGATGGAAGGCGGCAATCTGATGCGCGGGAATTTCCGCGCCGGAATGCGCGCCGGAGGTGGACAGATCGACCATCCGCACCGGAATGCCCGCCGCGCGGATCAGGTCGCGAATAAAGCGCAACTCCTCACCCTTGGTGTCGAGCGTGCCTGCCACCAGCACCACTTCGCCCCCGGGCGTGGCCAGCGGGCGCAACTCGGGCAAGGCTGCCATGCCGGGCAACGGCGCCGTGGTGACTATCCGCGCCGCGCGTTCGATGGCCTCGACCGGGGCGGGCTGGCTCCAGCGGGTGGGCATTCTGGGGTTGGACAGATAGATCTTCGCCGCCCGCGGCGCCTCAGGGGCCTTGGCTTGCGTCAGGGCCTCGGGTTCAGGGGTATCGTCATGGCCGTGGCGGCCCACACCCAGCAGGCGCTGCTGCAACTCGCGGTCGGCGGCCAGGTCGCGGGCCAGGGCGGTGCGGTTGATCCGGCCATTGACCATGATCGCCACGGTATCGGCCACACCGCAGGCCACCCCGATGTTCTGTTCGATCACCAGAACGTCGATCTCGCCTTCGTCGGCTAGCCGCAGCAGCATGTCCTCGACCTGCGCGACGATCACCGGGGCGAGGCCCTCGGTCGGCTCGTCCATCACCAGCAATCTGGGGTTCTGCAACAGTGCCCGCGAAATCGCCAGCATCTGCTGCTCGCCGCCCGACAGCTGCGCACCGCCGTTGCCCTTGCGTTCGGCAAGGCGGGGGAAGGTGGAATAGATCCGCTCGATGCTCCATGGCCCCGGGCGGCCCGCGACCATGCGCAGATGTTCGTCCACCGTCAGCGACCGCCACAACCGCCGCCCTTGCGGGACATAGCCCAGGCCCATCCGCGCAATCTCGGCCGGGTTGCGGCCCACAAGGGGCTGGCCGCGAAACAGGATCGTGCCACCGGCAGTGGGCACCAGCCCCATGATCGCCGTGCCCGGCGCCGTCTGGCCTCTGCCGTGGCGCCCGCCGCCCGCCAGCACGCCCGGCCCCAGCCGCAGGTCCGCCCCCTGCAACGCATGGGACGCGCCGTAAAACACGTTCAGCCCGCGCACTTCCAGCGCCGGGGGGCCCATGCGCTCAGCCATGACCACCCCCGAGGTAAAGCTCCTGCACTTCCGGATCGGTCTCGATCTCTTGCGGGGTGCCTTCCTTGAAGACCCGGCCATTGTGCATCATGGTCACCGACTCGGCGACGCGCAGCGCCACATCCATGTCATGCTCGATGATGATGAAGCCGATGTGGTCGGGCAGCCCGGTCAGAATTGCGATCAGTTCGGCCCGTTCGGTGGGCGACAGGCCCGCTGCCGGTTCATCGAACAGGATGAAGCGCGGCGCACCGGCCAGCGCCAGCGCGATTTCCAGCTGGCGCTGCTGGCCGTAGCTGAGTTCACTCACCAGCCGGTCGCGAAAGTCGGTCAGGCGCACGGCTTCCACCAGTTCGGCCGACCGCGCCAGCAAGGGATCGCTGCGGCGCGGGCGCAGCAGGGAAAACCGCCCCCGGCTGACGCCACGACAGGCCAGATACACGTTGTCGGCCACCGACAGCCCCGTGAACAGCAGCGATATCTGATAGGTCCGCCGCAACCCCCGCCGGATGCGCTCATGGGCGGGAAAGGTCGTCACATCCTCGCCGAACAGGCGGATCGTGCCGGATGTGGGAAGGAAGTCCCCGGTGATGCAGTTGAAGAGCGTGGTTTTCCCCGCCCCGTTCGAGCCGAGCACCGCCCGGCGTTCACCCGGGCGCACGGTAAGCGTGACATCCGAAATGGCCGCCAGGGCGCCGAACATCTTGGTCACGCCGCGCAACTCCAGCGCCGATCCGGTGGAGACCGCGCCAAGTCGGCTGGTCATGGTGTTGGAGCCATCCATCACCCGCGCTCCTTCCCGGTGAGCGGGTCACGGCGGTCGCGGCGGTTGCGCCAGCGGTCCCACAGGCCCAGCACCCCATCGGGGGAAAAGAACACGATGGCCAAAAACCCTAGTCCGATCAGCAGCTTGAACCGCTCGTTCGACAGCCCGAACGCGGTCAGCACATCCGGGCTGAAGGTGCGCAGCAGCACATAGATGAAAGCGCCGACAAAGGCACCCGACGGGCGGCGCAGGCCGCCCACGACCGCAATCACCAGAATGTCGAACACCGCAGGCAGCCCGGCTGTCCCGGGCGCGATCTGCGCGTTCTGCCACGTCAGGAGGATCCCGCCAACCGCCGCGATGCTACCGGCGAAGGCATAGGCGGCAATGCGGTGCGCAGTCACGTTGAACCCGAGCGCCGCCATCCGCCGCGCGTTGTCGCGGGTGCCCTGCAGCGCCAGCCCGAACGGGCTGCGCGAGACATAGACGACAGCAGCATAGGACAGCACCGCGCAGCCCAGTGTCAGATAGTAGAACGGCGCTGGCTGGCGCCAATCCACCCCGAAAAGTTGCGGCGGCACCACAAGGTTGAACCCGGAATATCCGTTGAAAATCCCGTAATTCTGCCGGGTGAAGTAGAAGAACGCCGCGGCTATCGCCAGCGTGATCATGATGGTGTAAATGCCCTCGGTCCGCACGGCCAAGGCCCCGATCAGCGTGGCAAAGACCGCCGCGATGATGATGGCCAGCGGCAGATAGAGCCACCAGGGCAGGCCGAGCGAAATCTGCGACACGCCCGACGGGCCCAGAATGGCCACCATATAGCCCCCCAGCGCCGCCACAGTCATCTGCAACAGGCTGACCATGCCGCCATATCCGGCCAGGAATGTCAGGCTGAGCGCGATCATGCCCAGAATGAAGGTCCAGCCGAACACCTGAAACAGCCAGAAATTGTTCGCCACCGCGGGCATCAACAGCATGGCCAGCACCAGCGCCCAGATGGCGGGATGCACCGTCTCGATCCAGAGGGGTTCGGGGCCGGTGCGGGATGGTGTCGTGGCCATCGATTATCGCCCCAGCAGGCCCTGCGGGC
>DAOLBY010000012.1:13752-33008 GCA_035324325.1 Paracoccaceae bacterium
TTGCGGGTGCGAGGTCAGGGGCGGGTGGACGGCTATGGGGTGGAGGATGGCCGGGTGGGGGGATTGGGGGGGGGTGGTTGTTGGGGCACCCAATTATCCCACACCCGGGCCCGGGGGGGGAAACGCAGGCACCGCCGCCATGATCAGAAAGGTGAACACAACCGAATAGGTCGGCGCGTAGACCAGCCCGATCTGCTCGGCCAATCCGATGATCAGCGCGCCAATCGCCGCCCCGGGGATCGACCCCATGCCACCCACGATCACCACCACCAGCGAGGCCAGCAAGAAGCGCGTGTCTTCCCCGGGCGAGAGCGATTGAAACGAGCCCCCGACAATTCCTGCCATGCCCGCCATTCCGGCGCCAAAGCCGAAGACTGCCAGAAACACATACTGGATGCGGATGCCGCTGGCGGTCAGCATGTCGCGGTCATCGACGCCGGCGCGGATCAGCATGCCAAGGCGCGAGCGGTTGAGCACCAGCCACATCGCCACCCCGATCACGATGGCCGCGATCAGGATCGCGATCCGCACCATCGGGTAACGCAGATAGGCCACCTCGCCCGAACGGTCCGACCCCGACACGATGGGCAGCGTCATCGGACCCGACAGCCATTCGGGCAGGAAGATCGTGTAGGACTGCCCGCCCCAGATCCACAGCATTATATCGGCCAGCACGATGGACAGGCCGATCGTCACCATGGTCTGGCGCAGCTCCTGCCCTTCCATCCGGCGAAACACCTGATGTTGCAGCAAGAGCCCCAGCGCCGCGATCAGCACGAACACCACCGGAAAGGCCAGAAGCCAAGACCCCGTGGCCTCGGAGACCTCGTAACCAATGTACCCGCCCAGCAGATAGAGCGAGCCATGTGCCAGGTTCACGTTGCGCATCAGGCCGAAGATCAGCGTGAAACCGGCCGCGACCAGGAAATAGAGCGCCCCCAGCGTGATGCCCGAAAAGACGGCGTTCAGGAACACGCGCTTGCGGCCCATGGCCGCTTCCATGCCCGCGGTCCAGGGGGCGAGCACCAGCCACAGGAACACCGCCAGCGCAAGCGCCAGAACGGCCGACCAGATCGGATGTCGCCTGCCGAATTCGCGCATTTCTCCCTAGGCCCTCCCCTGGCCGACGCCGCGCCCCGATAGGGAACACCGGGTTTCAGCTTAGGCACGGCGGTCAAGATCCCCGTACCCGCCAGTCTCTTGCCACTTCTGGATGTCGGAAAACGGCCTGCAGGACGCGCGTCAGTGAATAAGCACCCGCTGGGCGCTGCGCCTGTAGACGCTAGGCGGCACCACCCCGTTGGCAATGAAGAACCGAGAGAAACTCGCCTGGCTGGAAAACCCGAGGTCCAGCCCGATATCGGTGACGGCGGCCCCGGTTTCGGTCAGCTGTCCGATGGCGCGCTCCATCCGCAGCGCATTGAGGTAAACGTTCGGCGTCACCCCGACCTGCGTGCGGAACAGCTTGTAGAAATGCGGGCGTGACAGGCCGGATCCGCGGGCGATATCATCCAGTTCCAGAACATCCCCCAGCCGTTCCTGAAGCGTGCGCATCGCCTTGCGGATGCGAAAATCGCGCAAGGGCAGGTCCGGGCCGGTAAAGGCGGCGCCACGTTCCGTCCATTGCCAGGACTGGTCGAAGGCCGCCTGCGTGAGCGTGCAGAGCCGGTCCTCGAACATGGGATCGTCGCTGTCGGGATCGGCCATCGCATGGGCCGCGCCATAGACAAGCCGCGCCAGATGATCCGTCACCTCGACCCCGACGCGGCCAAAGCGCAAGGAAGAGGAGGCGCGGCGGCTGGCCTCCAGAAACCAGGCCGGGCGGATATAGAGCACCAGCGCCAGCGTGGGCGCGCGCAGATCGACCGGGCGGTAATAATGCGTCTGCCACGGGCTGATCGCCACCGCCTGCCCCGGGGCGACGGGAAAGGCGCGCTCGTCCACCACCACTTCGCCCGGTGGGCCCTGGACGTGAAAGATCAGATGTCCTTCGCGATGCCCGTGCGGCACCATGGCCTTGTCCATGGAGTACAGGCAGACACGACCGAAATTGCCGTGAAACACGGCGACGGCGTTACTCATGATCCTCCCCCCGCATTCTGACGATGCAGTAATATGCCAGTCTACCGCGAAACGACCCTGCGGCAACCATTTGATTCCCGGTCATGCGGCTGCCGCAGATCACGCCGCGGCCTCGCCCAGCAACCTGCAGTAATCGGCCACGGTGGCATGGCGCGGATTTGTCCGGTTGGCGATGTCCTCGGCCGCGCGAGTGGCGATCCGCACCCGCTGCGTCAGGTCCAGCGCCAGGGATGCAAGCGACGTCGGCAGGCCCAGCCGGGTGCCGAGCCCGTGCAGCGCCTGTGCCAGATCGGCACCGGGCGGCAGGCGCAGCGCCTCGGCCAGCGTGCCGTAGCGGTCAGCGGCGGCGGGGGCGTTGAACCGGAGGATCCCGGACAGAAGCGCCGCGTGCAACAGGCCGTGAGGGCGATCGGGGGGCAGGTCGGCCTCCAGCGCGCTGGCCAGCGCATGCACGGCGCCCAGCCCCTTTTGCCCGGCAAGCGCCGCGTTCAGCGCGGCCGCCAGCATTTCGCGCCGGGCCGTTGCATCCTGCGCATGATCGACCGCGCGTTCCAGCCAGGTCGCGACCCGGCGCAACCCATCCAGCGCCATGCCGTCGGCCGGCGGGTTCCAGGTGGTGCTCAGATAGGTCTCGATGCAATGCACGATCACATCAAGCCCCGCCGCGGCCGTCACCTCCGGCCCTGCCCAATAGGTCAGCGTCGGATCACACAGCACCACCGAAGGCAGCGGCGGGCAGGCGCTGCGCTGGGAGCCGGGAACCGGCACGGGCACCGCAGGCAGGCCCATCCCGGCGGTCGTGGTCGGCACGGCGATCACCGGCTGATAGCGCGAGGCATGGGCCCCTGTCGTCTGCACCGCGACCCGCAGCGCGGTATCCAGCGCCAGTGGCCCGCCCATTGCCACGATCCCCTCGCACCCCTCCGATTGCCAGAGCTGCGACAGCGCATCCAGCGGCATCTCGGCGCGCGCGGCATGCACCAGACAGTCCAGCGGCAAGGCACATTCCAGCCGACCGCTCGCCTCGGGGTCGGTTCCGAAACTGTCGGTCAGCACCAGAACATGGCGCAGCCCCAGCCGCGCCATTTCCTCGGGCAAGGCGTCTTCCAGCACGCGGTCGGCGAAATGGATCCGCGTCAGATAGGGGATCAGCGACATGCCGGGGCCCTCGTGCGGATGGTGGTCCAGGACGCATACGGCACGGCCGGGGCACCGCGAAGCGGGTGCCCCGGCCAAAGGCAGGCCGGATCAGCCGCGCAAGGCGGCGCAGTCGGGGTTGTCGCGCGAGGGCAGGCCCATGGCACGGAAGTCGTCTGCCGTCATGCCCAGCGTCTGGGTCACACCTTCGGTGCGCGCCTTGAAGACGCTGCGCAGGTTGCCGTCGGGGCCTTCCTCGACCTCGGTCACCACGACCGAGCCGCTCGCCTGGCGGTTCTCGTTCAGGGTAACTGTGCCCAGCGGGGTATCGAGGGGCTTGCCCGCCAGTGCGGCCTTGAACTTGGCCTGGCCGTCCGACAGGTCTCCTCCAGCCTCGTTCAGCGCCTGGATCGCGGCCAGCGTGGCGATGTAATAGCCCACGCCGAACAGCGACGGGGTGGCGAAACGCTCGTTTTCAGGGAAGGCGGCCTGATATTCGGCCACATAGGCCTGCCAGGCCGGGCTTGGATCATCCGCAGCCAGCGGGCCCGAAGTGGGGGTCCCGATCAGCGCGTCCTTGGCGCGACCCTTGGACGAGAGCACCGTGGCATCGGCCATGATCGTGCCGCCGATCAGGTTGGTGTCTGCCCCGGCCTGTTCATACTGGTTGAGGAAGTTGATCGCATCCGTGCCCCCCATCCCCAGATAGATCGCATCCACATCGTCAGGCAGTTGCGCGATCACGCCGGCAAAGTCCGAGCTGCCCAGCGGCACCCAGAAGCGCTCCACGATATCGCCGCCCGAACGGCAGAAATCGACGGCAAAGCCAAGGAAGTTGGTGTAGCCGAAGGAATAATCCGCCGCGACCGAGGCAACCCGCTTCCAGCCCTTTTCATTGACGACATAGCTGCCAAGGCCCTGCCCCCATTGCGCGCCATCAAGATTGAACCGGAAGAAGTTCGGCGCCGGATCGACCCATGTGGTTTCCAGCGCACCCGAGATGCCGTTGATGACCGTCTTGTCGGGGATGGTCTTGGCAAAGTCGCGCATCGCGATACCTTCGGACCCCGACAGCGGCCCGATGATGAAGTCGACGCCGTCCTGCTCGATCAGCTTGCGTGCCTGGCGGATGGTGGTGTCGGGCGTGGTGTCCGTGGGGGCGACGATGGTTTCGATCTTCTTGCCGCCCGCCATGCCGCCGGCCTTTTTCAGCGCCAGTTCGACATTTCGCACCCCGTCGGCGCCGCCCGCCGCAAAGGCCCCCTCCAGCGCCACAAGAACGCCGATCTTGATGGTTTCCTGCGCGAAACCCGCGCCAGGCATCATCAGCGCTGCCGCCGATGCCGATGCCACAAGCCACTTCCTCATGTCGTTCCTCCCGGTTTGTGGCCCTGGGTGTCAGACAGGCCGGCCATTCAGCCCGGCATCCCCTTGGGAGCCGTGTTCCGGCCCCTGTCCCAAGGCTTGTTTGAAGGCCTTCAGCCTAGCCGCCGTCAGCCGCGCGCGCCTATCCCGGCGGCAAGGCCGCATATCCAGAGGTCTGTTTTTGTCCGTCACGCCACAAGGGACGGTGCGCCACTGACCTGTCCGGACGGGTCAGGACATTGCGAACATCGCGCCGAGACGGACCTTTCACGCGCGGCAGGTCTTACAAGGGGATAAACTTGCCGGTGACGCAGAGGCCAAGGCCGCAGGCTTCCGGGGCGTTCCGCGTCGAGGCGGGCGTTCTTTTGGGGCCGAATTCTCGGTTTATGAAGCAAAAGCAATTCACTATAGGCCAGAAGTGGGGGCCTGTTAGCCGATCGAGACCGCCCGGATGTGACCGGCCTGGATGTTGCGCCAGATCGGTTCGACGTCTGCGCGCTCACTGATCCGGACCTGCGCGACGCCGCGCCCGTTCTCCATCCGAGCCGAGCCCGGCACGACCGAGCCGATCACCGCTTCGAGCGTGTCGAACTCGTGCACCTTCAGGAACGGCGCACCCGCGTGCAGCCGGTCGAGCCGGACATGGCCGGGGTCGAGGCTCAGTTCCTCGTCGTAGGGTTCCCCGAAGAAGGTGGCGCGGATAGCCCTGTCAACGCTCTTCGAAACAAAAAGAAAAGGCCCCAATCGGGACCCTTGGACGGATTTGGCACCTGAATGTGGCGGAGACGAAGTCCTTCCTTAGCGGGCAGAAATTACGATAAGATACTGGTAGTAAGCCTAAATCATTCGTACCGTGCAGCAGGGTGTGCAGCAAGTTGTGCAGCAGCCAGGACGTGCTTGTGCTTGCGGGCCAGTCCTTGATGGCTCGACTTCTGCACATTGAACGGGACCCACCATCGCAGCTCCCGGCCCTTAGCGGTCGCTCAGCTGATGCGGCCCCCCGGGTGCGGCTTTCCCAAAACCGGACACCCAAGCCTTCCGCAGCTAGATCAAGAAATGCCTCGTCAGAGACTAACGACCCGAGCTGGTTCGCAACGAATTCGAGGTCGTGTGTGCTTGCGTGGGGCTTGAAGGGACGGGAGTGTGGCGCGGTTTCCGCCCCAACGTTTCAGAAGCCTTCCGGCGCACCGGCAGGCATCTTGGCGCGCAGCAAGGTCATGCCGTCTCGAGAGCGGACGACCTTGAGCAATTGGCCCACAGCGCGATGAACTCAATTCATCAACCGGGCTCGAAACCGATTGTCGCAAGGGCCTCCGAACTGGCGCGCAGCGCCGCCTCGAAGGCCGCGATCGCCTCGGGATCGCGGGCATCGGTCCAGACGGCGAAGTCGTAGTGCTCGTCTGCCACCGGCAGGAAGCCCAGCCCCATCGCCTCGGCCACCGGGCGGATGGCCATGCCCCAATCGGCCCGGCCCTGCGCGATGGCGGCGGCGACCGCGTTGTGCGAGGCGGGCTGGTTCCAGTATCCGGCGGGCCGTGCGCCCTGCAACAGGCGGTCCAGCAGCACGCGGGTACCTGAACCCTGGTTGCGTCCCACCATGATCGCGTCGGGATCGGCCAGAACCGCCGCCACGGCCGCGTCCAGCTCGCGCCCCTCGAACCGGGGGTCGCCGGGGCGGAACAGGAGGCCTTGCATCCGCCGCCAGCCTTGGATCAGGCGCATCCCTTCGGTCAGGAAGGGGCGGTTGTAGGCGCCGGTGTCTGCGGGCAGCAGGGGGACGGGGGCGATGTCGCATTCCCGCCGGCGCAATGCGGACAGCCCGCCCTGAGAACCGGTGGCGAGGATGCGCGCGCTCAGCCCCCGGTCGGCCAGACGCGCGACCACGGCATCGAGCCCCACGCAGTGGCTGCCGACGATGGCAAGGCGCGGGGGCGCGACGGAAGCGCCAAACAGCGTGACCTCGGCCACTGTGCCCGGCGCCAGGCTTTCGGCCAGGGCGGGCACGGTCAGGAACCCGTCGGCCTGGGCAAAGGCCGTCACCGCGCCCGATCCCTTGGCGACCGGGTGCGCGACCAGCCCCTCGGGGCCTTCGGTCAGCGCGACCATCGCGAATTCGGTGCGGCCCAGTTCTGACGTGAGGCGCACAGGCAGCGTCGCCAGAACCCGCGCCGCGCCGCGTGGCGGCAGGCCGGCCATGGTGCGCAGGGCGGGTGCCCCGAGTTCGTGGAAGGTGAACATCGCCGAGGTCGGAAACCCCGGCAGCACGACGACCGGCTTGCCGTCACAGACCGCCAGGCACAGCGGCTTGCCGGGTTTCAGCGCCACGCCATGCGCGACGATCCCCGGCGCGCCGAGCCCCGCGATCACCTTCACTGTCAGGTCGCCCGCGCCCTTGGACGTGCCGCCGGACAGGATCAGGGCGTCATGCACTGCAAAGGCCGCGCGCACGGCGGCCTCCAGTGCCGCCGCGTCATCGGGCACGGCGCCCAGATGCACGGCGTCGCAGCCGTTCTCGCGCAGGGCGGCGGCGATGACGGGTCCGTTGGAATCGTAGACGGCGGCGGGGCGAAGGGACTGGCCCGGCTGCACAAGCTCGTCGCCGGTGGACAGGACCGCCACGCGCGGGCGCCGCCAGACGATGGCGCGTTCCAGGCCCACGGCGGCCAGCATCGCCACCTCGCGCGCGCCGATGGTCGTGCCCTTGCGCAGCAGGGTCTGGCCGCGGGCGATGTCGGACCCGGCAAAGGACACATGCGTGCCCGGTGCCACGGCGCGACCGACCGCGATGGCGCCCCCCTCGGGCTCGGTATGCTCGATCATCACCACGGCGTCGGCCCCGCGCGGGATGGGGCCGCCGGTGGCGATGGCGGTGGCGGTGCCCGGCGCCACGGTCACCTGCGGGGCCGTGCCGCAATGGATGGTCTCAGGGTTCAGCCGCAGCAGCACGGGCCGCGCGCCCGAGGCCTCGGCCAGGTCGGAAGCGCGCACGGCAAAGCCGTCCACCGTAGCACGGTCGAATGGGGGCGCATCGACCGGGGCGGCGATGTCGGCGGCCAGCACCCGGCCGGGCAGGTCCTCGAGCGGCACGCCCTCGGTTCCCAGCGGCGCAGGGCGCAGCGTGGCCAGGAACACGGCCTCGGCCTCGTCGCGCGAGAGGACCTTGAGGAACTGGTCCTGTGCCGGGGGCATGGCGGGGGTTTCGGGCATGGGGTCAACCAAGGGGCAGATCGAACGGGGTGGCGGCCAGCGGCGCGCCGGCGGGCAACCCCTCGCTGTCGGGCGGCAGGATGGCGAATGCCTCGGCCGCCGCAAGCCCCGAAAGGGTCAGCGCTCCGGCAGGTTGCGGCCACCATTGGCCTGCGTCTTCCGCCAGCAGCACCAGTTCGGAAAGACCCACGGTCGAGATGAGCTTGCGCGCCAGCGGCAGGGTCCGGGCCACGGGCGTGGCCCCGGTCAGCCGCGTCAGCGCAGGCAGGCCAAGCCCCAGACAGGCCGCAACCATCGCGTCGAACCGGGCAGGAACCGTCAGCACCAGCCCCGCATCCCCCCGCCCCAGCCAGGCGGTCTCTGCCGGCGCAAGGGCGAGGCGGGGCGCGTGATCGGTCGCGGTGCGCAGGGTCAGATCGGCAGGACCGCTGACCACACAGGCCCCGAGGGCCATGACCCAGCCCTGCGCAAAGGCCGTCTGGGCCGGATCGTTCAGGGCGACCGCCACGCGCGGCCGGCGCGCCGCGATCCGGGCGATCCCGGCCTGCAGGGCGATCAGGACGTGCCTGGCCGCCAGGCGGGTGCCCGCGCGGGCGATCACCTCGCCGGCCCGCGCATCGTGACCCGCCCGCCGCACCCCGTCGCCGGGGCCGATGGGCCGGACGGCATCACACAAACCGGCCCCGATGTCGGTCCCGTCCTCAGGCAGCACCGCGTCGGTGCCCGCAGGCAGGGCCGCGCCCGGCACGACCCGGACCGGATCCGCCAGCGGCACGGGCGCGCCGTGGCTCGCGCCCACCAGATCCAGCGCGGCAACGGCCAGGCCGGCACGCAGCGCCTCGGAGACCGCTGGCATGTCCTGCGGCAGGCAAAGATCCTCGGCCAGCACCAGCCCGAGGGCCGCGCCGGTTTCGGCCCAAGCGGCCGGAACCGGTGTCAGACCGTCGAGTGCCCGGGAAAGGCAGGCCTCCAGCGGAGCTGCCGTCTGGTCGGGCGCAGGATTTCTGGCGCCGCCGTTTCCCCGTGCGAGACCCGTCGTCCAAGCCATCCCGTTCTGCCAACCCCACTGTTTCACGATGCCAGCCGCGCACTGCGCGCGGCTGGCCCTTCGTTAACCCGGTGACCCGAAGCCGAATCGGGCAAGGATCGCCTGACCTTCGGCAGACAGGATGAAGGCGGCGAAGCCCCGGGCCTCCTCGGTGTCCGATAGCACGATCAGGCCATACTCGGCGCCGACATTCAGGGTATCCGGAATCTGGATGATCCGCAGCTCCGGCGCCTCGGCCACGGCAAGCACCGCATTGGTGCAGTAGGTCAGGAACAGATCCGCCCGATCCTCCTGCATCACCCACGCATAGAGGTTCCGGCCTTGCGGCGCGGGTGCAGAGTCCGGACCGCCGGTCAGTTGCAGCGCCTTCGCCTTCAGGGCTGACGCCGCTCCGGCGGACAGGGCCTCGGCCCGGTCGAAGAGTTCGAACGCATAGTCGCCCGACGGATCGGCGAGTGGCGTCGATGTGCCCACGCGCACCTCGGCGCGGAGCATCGCTTCAAGCAGCGTCTCGCCCTCGACCGCGAGGCCCGGCTGCGCGAGCGCACACAGCGTGTTGCGCGCGAAGGCGTGCACCTCGCCGCCGCGTTGGGCTGCGATGGCTTGCGGGTGGTCGAGATTGGCCGACGCGAAGACGTCTGCGGCCTCACCGCCAAGGATCCGGTCGCGCAAGAGACCCGAGGGCGCAAAGTCAGCGGAAACAGCGCCGTTGCTCTCCAAGGCCCAAGCATCCGCGACTTCGGTCAGCGCAGCGCGCAGGCTGCCCGCGGCGAGGAGCCGGACGGGATCGGCGGCTTGCGTCGCCGATCCTGCCGCTATCGCCACCGCGATCCCGAGTGCCATGGCCCGCATCATTCGCTAGCTGCGCTGGGGAAGAAGAGCTGTTCGCCGCCGACGGTGAAGCTGGCGATGGCGGCCTGGCCGGCGTCGGAGATGATCCAGTCGATGAAGGCCTGGCCCTGTTCGGCCTTCACATGGGGGTGGCGTTCGGGGTTCACGAGGATGATTCCGTAGGGGTTGAACAGGACCGGGTCGCCTTCGAAGACCAGCTCCAGCGGGCCGCGGTTGGCGAACGACAGCCAGGTGCCGCGGTCGGTGAGCGCATAGGCGGGAACCTGGGCGGCGGTGTTGAGCGTGGCGCCCATGCCCGAGCCGGTGGACAGGTACCAGCTGCCCGCAGGCTCGATCCCGGCGGCGGCCCAGAGGTTCTTCTCGGCGACATGGGTGCCGCTGTCGTCCCCGCGCGAGGCGAAGGAGGCACCCGCCGCGGCGATGCGCGACATGGCGTCGGCCGCGGTTTCGGCGGCGCGCAGGCCCGCCGGATCGTCGGCCGGACCGACCAGGATGAAGTCGTTGTACATCACGTCGAAGCGCTGCGCGCCGTAGCCCTCGGCCACGAACGCCTCCTCCTGCGCGCGGGCGTGCACGAAGACCACATCGGCATCGCCGCGCCGCCCGGTCTCCAGCGCCTGACCGGTGCCCTGCGAGACGACGCGGACCTCGATCCCGGTCTCGGCGGTGAAGATCGGCAGGATATGCCCGAAGAGCCCCCGATTCTCGGGCGAGGGGGGCGAGGCGACGGTGATGAACTCCTGTGCCGCGGCGGGCAGCGCGGCCAGCAGCGCGAGGCCCGATGCGGCGGACACGATGAAGCGGCGGGTGTGGGTCATGGGTCTCTCCTTCTGGTTACCAGATCAGATCGCCCGCGAGGAACGCGCGGGCCTCGGGGGCTTCGGGCCCGGCGAAGAAGTCGGCGGCGGATCGGTGCTCGATCAGGCGGCCGCGGTGAAGGAAGGCCACGTCCTGCGCGAGGCGCCGGGCCTGGCCCAGATTGTGCGTGGTCATCACGATGGTGATGCCTTCGGCCGAGAACTGCTCGACCATTTCCTCGATGATACGGGTGGCCGAGGGGTCGAGCGCGGACGAAGGCTCGTCGAGAAACAGCACCTCGGGGCGCATCGACCAGGCGCGGGCCAGGGCAAGGCGCTGCTGCTCTCCCCCCGACAGCAGGCGCGCGGGCCGGTCGGCCAGATCGTTCAGCCCGAAACGGTCCAGCGTGCGCGCGACGGACTCGCGCCGGTCGGCGCGTGGCAGGCCCTTCAGCGCCAGCGGATAGTCCAGGTTCGCCGCGACCGAGCGGCGCAGCAGGACCGGGCGCTGGAACACCATCGCCTGCGCCTCGGCCCGCGCCTCGCCATTGGCCCAGGCGCGGCGACCAGCGGTCGGCTCGATCAGACCGTGGCACAGGCGCAGGAACAGGCTCTTGCCCGCGCCATTCGCGCCCATCACGATCAGTCGCCGCCCGGCCGGGATGCGCAACGTGATGTCCGACAGCAGCGGCTTGCCGCCCACGGCATAGCCCACGCCTTCCAGCGAGAGCGGCAGGATGCCGGTCGTTCGATCCGGGGCAAGGTCGCGATCCAGCCTCATCCCAGCCGCCCCCGCGCCCATTGCCCTGCCCCCCAGGCGGCGGCGTTCAGCGTCAGCGTGAGCGTCATCAGGATGATCCCCAGCGCCACCGCCAGCCCAAGGTTGCCGCGGCTGGTTTCCAGCGTGATGGCGGTGGTCATGGTGCGGGTGTGGCCCGCGATGTTGCCGCCGACGATCAGCACCGCGCCCACTTCGGCGCTGGCCCGGCCGAACCCCGCCAGCACGCCGGTCAGCAAGGACACCCGACCATCCCACAGCAGCGTCGGGACCGCGCGCAGGCGCCCCGCGCCCAGGCTCTGCAACTGCTCGCGATACTCGGCCCAGAGATCCTCGACCACGGATCGCGTCAGCGAGATGACGATGGGCAGGATCAGCAGCGTCTGGGCGATGATCATCGCCGTGGGCGTGAACAGGAGCGCCAGCGACCCCAGCGGCCCCGACCGCGAAAGCAGCAGATAGACCACCAGCCCCGCCACCACCGGCGGCAGGCCCATCAGCGCGTTGAACACCACGATCACCGCGCCACGCCCCGGAAACCGCGCCAGCGCCAGGCCCGCGCCCAGCGGCAAGCCGATCGCGCAGGCGATCAGCACGGCGGTCAGCGTGACGCGCAGCGACAGCCCGATGATCTGCATCAGGGCAGGATCGCCGCGGGCGATCAGGCTGAAGGCGGTTGCGAATGGGGCGTCCACCGAGAATCCTTACATAAACCAGTAGAAAAAGATCAGAATCCAAAGTAGAATTCAAACATGTAAGTAATGCAGGATATTGCATCAGAATGCAGGACATGCAGGCCGAGTTGACCCCCAGCGCAGCCGAATCGGCTATCGCTTCGGCAGCCTCGTCGCCGCTGATGACGACTGCGGAGGTCGCCGACTATCTGAGGGTGAAGGAGCGCACGATCTACGAGATGGTCGCGCGCCAGACGATCCCGTTCAGCCGGGCCACCGGCAAGCTCCTGTTCCCGCGCCGGTTGGTCGATGCCTGGCTGGAAGCACAGACCGAACTGCCCGCAGCGGGCATCGCGCCCGCCCCACCGATCTATGCCGGTTCGAACGATCCGCTGCTGGAGTGGGCGCTGCGCCAGTCGGGCAGCGGGCTCGCCGTGCTGGCGCGCGGATCGGTTCAGGGCCTGCAGGATCTGGCGGCGGGGCGGGCGGTGCTGGCCGGGTTCCACCTGCTCGACCCCGAGACCGGCGAATGGAACCGCGCCGCGGCCCGGTCGCACCTGCCTGGCACCTCTCATGTCCTGATCCACTGGGCGCGCCGGACGCAGGGGCTGATCACCGCCGCAGGCAACCCGCTGGGCATCACGGGGCTCAAGGACGCCGCCCGGCGCGGCCTGCGCTTTGCCACGCGCGCAGGCGGCGCGGGCTCGACCCGGCTGTTCGAGGTGCTGCTGGCCCGCGAGGGGCTGACGATGGCCGACCTGACCACGGTCGCGCGCCCCGCCGAAACCCACGCCGACCTCGCCACCCTGATCGAAACCGGCGAGGCCGATTGCGGCCTCGGTCTCCAGGCCGTGGCCGGGCATCTGGGCTTTATTCCGCTCGTTACGGACGAAAGCTTCGACCTCGCCATGACCCGGCGCGCCTATTTCGAGCCACCGATCCAGGCCCTGCTGGCCTTCGCCCGCTCCGACACCTTCGCCCGCCGCGCCGAGCATCTGCACGGCTACGACCTCACCGACCTCGGCCGCGTCCTGTGGAACGGTTGAGACCACGCAGGAGACCCCGAATGATCCGCATCGCCCTTGCCACGCTGGCCGCCCTCACCCTGGCCCTTCCCGCGCAGGCCCAGTCCCGCAGCATCACCGACAGCGCCGGGCGCGTGGTCGAACTGCCCGAGCACGTCGGGTCGGTCTTTGCCGCAAGCCCCCCGGCGGCGATCCCGCCCTCCATCATGGCGCCCGACCGGATCCTCGGCTGGCCGCGCGCCAACCGGGCCGACGAGCGCGAGTTCCTGGCCCAGCCCTATGCCGACCTGCCCGAACTGGGCACGCTGACCGGGCAAGGGGGCGAGGCCAATCTGGAGCGGATGCTGGCGCTCCAGCCCGACCTGATCCTCGATTTCGGGTCGGTGCGCGACACCTATGTCGACCTGGCCAACCGGGTGCAGGCGCAGACCGGCATTCCCTATCTGCTGATCGACGGCCGGTTCGAGAACACGCCCGCCGCGCTGCGCCTGCTGGGCGAAGCCCTTGGCGTGCCCGAGCGGGGCGAAGCGCTGGCGCAGGATGCCGAGGCGACCTTTGCCCGGATCGACGCGCTGCTGGCCACCGTGCCCGAAGCCGAGCGGCCCCGGGCCTATCTGGCGCGTGGCCCGGAGGGGCTGGAAAGCGGCGTGGTCGGCTCGATCAACACCGAAATCCTGGAACGCGCGGGCGGGGTGAATGTGCTAGGCCGGTCCGACACCGCGCGCGGTCTGGTGCAGGTCAACTTCGAGGCGCTGCTGGCCACAGACCCGGACGTGATCGTGACCTGGGACCGCCGGTTCTACGAGAGCCATCGCGACAATCCGCTCTGGTCGCGGATGCGCGCGGTGCAGGAGGGGCGCGTGCATCTGTCGCCCGTGCTGCCCTTCGGATGGATCGACCGCCCGCCCTCGCTCAACCGGATCATCGGGCTGGACTGGATGGCGGCGACCTTCTACCCGGACCACTACGAGATCGACCTCAGGGCGCGGACGCGGGACTTCTACCGCCTCTGGTATCACCTCGACCTGACCGAGGCGCAGCTCGATCTGCTGCTGCCGTGAGCGGGGCACGATGACCGAGGGCGCCATCGCAACCCACCGCCCCGCCCGCCGCCTGTCGGTCGTGGCGCTGCTGGGGCTTGCCCTGCTGGCCGGGGCGCTGGTCGCACTGACCATCGGCCCCTTCCGGCTGACGCTGGCCGAAGTGCTGGCGGCGCTGACCGGCCGGGTGGGGGGCACGGCCGAGGTGGTGGTCTGGAACATCCGCCTGCCGCGTGTGCTGGCGGCAATGCTGGTGGGCGCGGCGCTGGCGGCGGCGGGGGCGTCCTATCAGGTGCTGTTCCGCAACCCGCTGGTCTCGCCGGACATTCTGGGCGTGTCCTCGGGCGCCGCACTCGGTGCTGTGTGCGGCATCTTCCTGTCGCTGCCGGTGATCGCGATCCAGGGCTTCGCGTTTCTGGGCGGGCTGGCGGCGGTTGGACTGGTGATCTTCGTGGCGCAGGCCGTGCGGGGCGTGGACCAGACGCTGGTGCTGGTGCTGACCGGCGTGGTGATGGGGGCGCTCGCCGGCGCCGCCACCTCGCTCTTGAAGGTCATGGCCGACCCCTACGACCAGTTGCCGGCGATCACCTTCTGGCTGCTGGGCTCGCTCGCCAGCACCACGCGCGCCGATCTGGGGCCGGTGCTGCCCGCAGTTGTGGTGGGCCTTGTGCCGCTGATCCTGCTGCGCTGGCGGATCAACCTGCTGTCGCTGGGCGATGACGAGGCGCGCGCGCTGGGGGTGGATGCGCCCCGGCTGCGGCTGCTGGTGATCGCGGCGGCGACGCTGATCACCGCCTCGGTCGTGGCGATTGCCGGGGTGGTGGGCTGGGTGGGCCTGGTGATCCCGCATATCGCGCGAATGCTGGTTGGCCCGTCCTTCGCCACACTGCTGCCGGTCGCGGCGATCCTGGGGGCGGGGTATCTGCTGCTGGTCGATACGCTGTGCCGGACGCTGGCCACCATCGAGATCCCGCTGGGCATCCTGACCGCCGTTCTGGGCGCGCCGTTCTTCCTGTACCTGCTGGCGCGCGGCCGAAGGGGCTGGACATGATCGCCGCGCAGGGGCTGACCATCGGCCACGGCCGGGCGGTGATCGGCCGCGACCTGTCGCTGACCGTCCGCGCGGGCGAGATCGTGTGCCTGCTGGGCCCCAACGGCTGCGGCAAGACCACGCTGTTTCGCACCATTCTGGGCCTGATCCCCGCGCTGGCGGGACAGGTCACGCTGGACGGCCGCCCGCTGCCCGCCCTGTCCCGCGCACAGATCGCCCGCGTCATGGCCTATGTCCCGCAGGCCCATGTGCCGCCCTTCCCCTATCAGGTCGAGGAGGTGGTGCTGATGGGCCGCACCGCGCGGATGCGCCCGCTTTCCGCCCCCTCAACCGCCGACCGGGCGGCCGCGCGTGCCGCTTTGGCACGGCTGGGGATCGGTGATCTGGGCGGCGCGGATTACTCACGCCTGTCGGGTGGTCAGCGGCAGATGGTGATGATTGCCCGCGCGCTGGCGCAGGAGGCCCCGATCCTGGTGATGGACGAGCCCACCGCCAGCCTGGATTTCGGCAATCAGGCGCGCGTGCTCGCGCGCATCGCCGATCTGGCCCGCGCCGGTGGCCATGCCGTGATCCTGTCCACCCACGACCCCGACCAGGCCTTCGCCCTGAATGCCCGCGTCATCCTGATGCACGAGGGCGCGATCCTGGCCGAGGGCCCGCCCGATCAGGTCTTGACGGCGGATCGCCTGAGCCGAGTTTACGGCGTCCAGGTCGCGGTCGAGCGCACGGAGTCCGGCCGCGCCGTCTGCGCCCCGTCCATTTTGAACCCTACCCCTGAAAGGAGAGCCTCATGAAACTCAGCGCCCGCAACCAGTTGTCCGGAACTGTCACCGGCATCGAGAAAGGCGTGACCACGACCATCGTGCGCCTCGACTGCAACGGCAGCACAATCACCGCCTCGATCACCAACGCCGCAGCCGAGGAACTCGGCCTGGCCGTCGGCAAGCCCGCCACCGCGATCATCAAGGCGTCAGACGTGATGATCGGGGTCTGAGACTATGGCCGACACCCAGGCGATCCGCCCCCACGAGGTGACGACCGACGCCCCCCTGCCGGCCGACGCGACGCTGGCCTTCATCGGCCATATCGAAACGCCATGGACGCGGCGCGACGACTGCCCGCGCCAGGGCGACCGCGAGGCTGGTCCCGAATGCATGATCGTGGTGGCGCAACCCTGGGCTCCGGCGCTGGCCGGGATCGAAGCCTATCCCAGCCTCGACATCCTCTACTGGCTGCACCTGTCGCGCCGCGACCTGATCCTGCAGAATCCCAACCATGGCGACAGCGCGCGCGGCACATTCAGCCTGCGCTCGCCGATCCGGCCCAACCCCATTGGCCTGTCCACGGTGCGGCTGATCCGCCGCGAGGGAAACCGGCTGTTCGTGCGTGGCCTCGAATGCGTGTCGGGAACACCACTGATCGACATAAAGCCGGACCGCTGCCACTTTACGCCGATAGCCTGAACCATGAGTTTCTGCAGACACCAGTTTAGCTTGGCGTTCCCCGCGGGCGAAACGTAAAGTCGAACCGAGAGACAAGTTTGTCGAACGACCGCTTCCCTCAGATGTGTCTTGCCGCTTCCATCTCGCGGAACGACCGCTTTCCGCCCCTACCGTCCACCGGCCTCGCCGGCTTCCGGCGCGATTGAGGCCCTCGAAAGATCCCTGGTCAGCTCCCTGCTCAAGGTCGTCCCCTTCGCCAGCCTGCGCGCCAGCGTCTCGACAAAGCTGCCGTAGCGCTCTCGTCCCTTGGCCTGGGCTGCCTCGCGCAGGTCATCCGGAACGGGCGGCGTGGTGGTTAGCCAGAAGCGGATGAATAGGGCGAGGGCCTCGCCGGTGATCTCCTGGTCGCGCTCGAGGCGTTCCATCGTGCGCGTCAGGCGGTCGAGGCGGCGGGTGATGGCCGCCTCCGTCTGATCCGCGCCGTCCGGCGAGAGGAACGACGCGACGGCAGCCTCGACGATCCGGGTGGCGGGGACACGTCGCCGTGCGGCGAGCGCCGCGAGGTCGCGGGCCACGCCGGTATCGAGATAGGCGGTGACCTTGTGTTTCTGCATTGCCATGCTCCTTTTCCGGTACCCGTCGCGGACATCGAGCGCATGTCGGCGGAACGGTCGTGGGGGAGGATCCCGGTCGGCTGCGGGCCGTTCAAGTGTCCACGCGCCGGCATCGGGGCACGGGGTGCCCCAGGGTGCAAAGACAGGCGCGAGCGAAAACCAGCGCGGTGATGCCGCAGGAATCGGCGTGTGTTCAGAATCACATGACGGCGGTGTTGCCGCAGGCGGGTGCGGCGTGCCGCAAGCAAATGCCCCTGACACCAACAGCTTGCGGGTCGCTTGCGGCACCGCTCTTATCTTGCATGGATACCGGTTGGCCGGGTGGCTCCGATACCCCGGGCACGTCCGCGTTCTGCCGTCGACAGGAGACACCGTCCCATCCGTGCGCCGCGGCCTGTCGCTCTGCGACGGCGGCCCGGGGCACCTCCACACCGGGGCCGGGGGCACCCATCCTTCCCGGCATGGCACCTTCGTCCTCCCGTCCAGGCAGTCACTCTGGCCCCTCCATGCCGGTGGACGCCGCGCGCATCACGGCGGCGCTCAGGAAGGTCGCGGCGCTTGTGGCGCGGGACGCGGCCTTTGCGCCGGTGTTCGAGCGGCTGGAGACGGAGCTGGAACGGGCCGGGAGGGAGGAGCGTCGTGCGGCCGAGGTTCAATCCCGGGCGCGGGCGCTGCTGGCCCAAGGGAAGGTGCAACCGCAGGGTCAGAGCGCGATCCGCTGCACTAGGTCTGCCAGGTGCGCCAGCGACGCGCCCTTGCCGTACCTCTCGCGGTCCAGCCGGTGACCGAACAGGTCGCGGCGGATGCGGTCGTCGATGCCGGCCGCCAGCATCCGGTCTTCGAAAGCATGTCGAAGGGAATAGAGCGAGTGCGACGGCGTCTCCAGGAGCCCGTTGGCACGCAGGAACTTGTTCACCGTGGCGCTCAGCGTCGCGCTGTCGCGATAGCGCGGGAAGCCCTCGGGGAAGGCCCGGAAGGCCTGAAGCGAGACCCCCGCCAGCGGGATTACACGCCGCGCGTAGCGGGACTTCAGCTGCCGGCCATCGGGCTCGATCGCGATGTGCGGCACGTCGCAATCCAGCCGGATCGTGGCTGCCGTAAGCCCCGCACCTTCGGACGGCCGGTAGCCGGTGTTGACCATGCCGAGGAGCAGTCCGCGCGCCTGATCGTTCAGGCCGTCGAGCGCCCCGGGGGCGAGCAGCCGCGTGGTGATCCAGTCCACGCTGAACGGCGGCCGCGTCCGCGCCTCGCCCTCGCGGAAGGAGAGTTCGCCCAGCGGCAGCGACAGCCCCAGCCGCTTCATGCTGTTCACAGTCTTCAGCACGTCGCCCAGATGGATGAGGTCCTTGTTGGCCGAGTTCGCTGTCACTTCACCCGCCTCGATCCGGTCGAGCCAGTGTTGGCGGAAGTCGAGCATGTCGTCGCGGGTAAGGCCGCCGAGATCCCTGTTCCCGACGACGGCTATGAAGTTGCGGACGGCCTTGCGGCGCGGGTTCTCCCAGCGGCGCAGCTGGTCGGCGCTCTTGCCGAAGGTCTTCTCGCGCGCGAGCCCCCAGTAGAGCTCAAGTGCCCGCGCGACCGTGACCCGCGGCTCGGGCACCGTGCCGAGGAGTGCGGCCGCCTCAAACGGATCGGGCCTGCCGGCAGGCGCTGGCACGGCCTCGACCCGCTCGAGGACATCCGCCACCGGCAGCTTCGCCACGACGCCCACATCGAGGTACCGAAACCCCCGCACCCGCGCGAGCTCCAGCGCAGCCGCATGCCGCGCCTCGGCATCGCCCGTGTCCCCCGCCAGCCGCGCCTCCCAGGCCTCGACCATCTGGCCCCAGGCCCGCTCGGCCTTGGCCCGCGCCAGCGTCTCGGAATCGGTGTGCAGGCTGATCCACACAGTGCTGCGCGGCTCGACGCCACGGTACCGCTGCGGCACGCGACGGCGAAGATGAAAGGTGCTGCCCCGGCGGAGGATGCTCATGGGGAACCGTGTCTGGCCGCTTGTGTAGCAAAGTGTGCAGCAGAAAGTGCTGCAAAACAAGCGGACAGGGAGATTCCTCGACGCCAGATGGGGATTAAAATCATACCATTCAGCAACTTACTGCTATGAAGATAAGTTGTGGCTGGCGGAGACGAAGGGATTCGAACCCTCG
>DAOLBY010000012.1:33018-37001 GCA_035324325.1 Paracoccaceae bacterium
ATGAGGTCCAGAGAATATCGGCCCTCAGAGACCGCTTCGGGGCCTCGCGGCGGCAGGGCCAGTGCTCAGCCCCTCCCGCATAACCCTCGAAAACAACGGAAAAATCCGGCCACAGCCGGATCGGGAGAACGCTTTCGAGAGGGCAAGTGGCGGAGACGAAGGGATTCGAACCCTCGAGACGGTTTCCCGCCTGCACCCTTAGCAGGGGTGTGCCTTCGACCACTCGGCCACGTCTCCGCTCGCCGGTCTAGTGTCTAGGGGCGGCGGGGGCAAGGGGGAAGGTCTGGGTGCAGATTGCGACGGCGCGAGCGAGGACCTGGCGGGGGTCGATGCTGCTGCGCTGAAGCCGCCGCGGGGGCTTTGCTCGGGATGTGCTTTGGGGGCATGTTCGTGCTGCCGCGGGTATGGCAGGCAGTCTTGGGGGCAGGGTCGGCACATGGGGCAGCTGTCGGAGCGGAGGGCGCTGGTGACGGGCGCGTCTTCGGGGCTTGGGCGGCACTTCGCCATGGTCCTGGCGCGCGAGGGAGCCAGAGTCGTGGCGGCCGGACGTCGGACCGAGGCGCTGGACGCGACCTGCGCCGCCATCGCGGCGGCAGGTGGGCGGGCCGAGGCCCTGGCGCTCGACGTGACCGACCCGGGCATGGTCGATGCCGCGCTGTCACGAGAGCCCTTCGACATCGTCGTCAACAACGCGGGCGTTGCCCTGGATGCGCCGGCGCTGGCGACGCACGAAAGCGACTGGACCAGGATCATCGACACCGACCTGTCGGGCGTGTTCCGGGTGGCGCGCGCGGCCGGGGCCGCGATGGTCGCGGCGGGGCAGGGGGGCGCCATCGTCAACATCGCCTCGATCCTCGCCCATCGCGTGGCGGGCAACCTCGCGGCCTATGCCGCGGCCAAGGCGGGGGTGGTTCAACTGACGCGCGCGCTGGCGCTGGAATGGGCGCGGCACGGGATCCGCGTGAACGCGCTCTGCCCGGGATACATCGCGACCGACCTCAACCGCGCCTTCTTTGGCACTGCGGCGGGCCAGGCCCTGATCCGCCGCATCCCGCAGCGACGGCTGGGCCGGCCGGAGGACCTCGACGGGCCGCTCATGCTGCTTGTCGCTGACACCGGCGCCTACATGACCGGCACGGCGCTCGTCGTCGACGGCGGACATCTGGTGGGGTCCCTGTGATGGATTTCACCCTGTCCCCGCGCGACGAGGATGTGCGGGCCCGCATCGCGGCCTTCGTCGAGGACCGGATCCTGCCGCTGGAGGCCGACCCCGCGGCGCGCGACGGCCACGACAACATCGCCGAGGTGCCCTTGCAGGCCCTGCGCGCGCTGGCGCGGTCCGAGGGGCTGTGGTGCCCGCAGCTGGCCCCCGACCATGGCGGGATGGGCCTGTCCTTCGTTGGCATGGCCGCGGCCTACGAGGCGATGAACCGCTCGATCTTCGGGCCGGTGGTGTTCAACGCGGCTGCCCCGGACGATGGCACGATGATGGCACTTGCGCGCGCGGCCAGCCCTGACCAGCAGACGCGGTGGCTGGCGCCGATCGCGGCGGGGAAGGTGCGGTCGGCCTTCGCGATGACGGAACCCGCTCCCGGCGGCGGGTCCGACCCCGGCATGATCCGCACCGAGGCGCGGCGTGTGCCCGGCGGCTACACCGTCCACGGGCGCAAGTGGTTCATCACCGGGGCCGGGGTGGCGGCGCATGTCATCCTGATCGCCCGCACCTCGGAGGACGCGCGCCGGGGGCTGACGGCGCTGGTGTTCCACCGCGATGCCCCGGGGTGGGAAATCGTGCGCCGCATCCCGATCATGGGGCCCGAGGAACATGGCGGTCATTGCGAACTGGCCTTCGACGGGCTGTTCGTTCCCGAGGCCGACCGGCTGATGGACGAAGGCGACGGGCTGCGCTTCACCCAGATCCGGCTCGGCCCGGCACGGCTGACCCACTGCATGAGGTGGCTCGGGCTGGCGAAGCGCTGCGTCGGGATCGCGCGCGACTATGCCGCCGGGCGCGAAGGTTTCGGCAAGCGTCTGGCTGATCGGGAAAGCGTGCGGATGATGCTGGGCGGGCTGGCGATGGAGATCGAGGTCGGGCGGCTTCTGGTGATGAAGGCGGCCTGGGCGCTCGACCGAGGCGAACGCGCACGGGCCGAGATCTCGATGGCCAAGGTGCATGTGGCGAACCTTCTGCACCGGGCCGCCGATACCGCGATCCAGATCAACGGCGCGCGTGGCTACAGCCGCGACACGGTGCTGGAATGGATCTACCGCTACGCCCGGCAGGCGCGTCTGGTCGATGGTGCGGACGAGGTTCACCGCATGGTCCTGGACCGCCACCTGGCCGAGAAGGGTGACGGGTTCTGGCATTGGCCGGTCGCGCCGTGACCAGCGACCTGCCGGAGCCGGCGCTGGCTGCCTTTCTCGATGCCCGGTTCGGGCCGGGGCCGCTGGCGGTCGTACGGGCGACGGGCGGACAGTCGAACCCGACCTTCCTCGTCAGCCACGGAGACCGGGAAATGGTGCTGCGCACGCGGCCGCTCGGCCCCACGCTGCCCGGGGCCCATGCCATCGACCGCGAATACCGGGTGCTGACGGCGCTGCACCCGGCGGGCGTGCCGGTGCCGCGCCCGATCCTCTGGCATGACGGAGACGTGCCGCTCGGCCGGCCCTTCTACCTGATGGAGCGGGTGGCGGGCCGCATCTTCGCGGACACGGCCTTGCCCGGGGCCGCGCAGGGCGAACGTGCGGCCTTGTGGCGGGGACTTGCGCAGGCGCTGGCGGCGGTGCATTCCGTGCGGCCGGCGGAGGTGGGGCTGGCCGATTTCGGACGGTCGGGCGACTACTTCGCTCGGCAATTGTCGCGCTGGACCCGCGCGCTGGCCGCCAGCCCCGGATCCGCAGACCCCGCGCTGCGCGCGCTGGCCGCGCGGCTGCCGCCCCTGCTTCCCCCAGACGACGGGGCGGTGGTCGTGGCGCATGGCGATTTCCGCATGGGCAACCTGATCTTCGCGCCGGATACCCCGCGGGTGGCGGCGGTGCTGGACTGGGAACTGGCGACTCTGGGCCACCCGCTGGCCGATCTTGCCTTCGCCCTGATTCCCTGGGTCACCGCGCCTGCGGAATACGGCGGCCTGCTCGGCCTCGACCTCGTCGCGCTTGGCCTGCCGCAGGCGGCCGAAATCGAGGCCACCTATCGCGCCGCCGCGCCGCCCTGCGGGCCGCTCTTGCCCTTCCACACCGCCTTTTCGCTGTTCCGCTTTGCCGTGATCTTTGTCGGCATCGCCGACCGCGCCGCCGCGGGCAGCGCCGCCGACCCCGAAGCCGCGCGCCTCGCCCCCCTGGCAGGGCGCTTCGCGGCCCGTGGGTTGCAGGTTCTGGACGGGGGATAGGTCAGAGGGCCGGCGCCGATACCCCCAGCCGCCCTGCCAGTGCCGACAGCGCAGCACGATCAGCCTCGGTCCACTCGGCCACCCGCGACAGATAAAGCGTCGCCTGGCTGGCGTGGATCAGGCCATCGGCCAGGATCTTAGATGGTTGGCTCGCAACGTCTCGCCTGTCGAGGTAATGTCGGCGATGGCCTCGGCCGTTCCGTTGCGGACCGTGCCTTCGGTCGCGCCCTGGCTGTCCACCAGCGCATAATCGGCCACCCCTGCCGCCCCGAGAAACTCGCGCACCAGGCGGTGATACTTGGTGGCGATGCGCAGGCGCCGCCCCTCGGCCGCGCGGAAGGCGGCCGCCACCGCGTCGAGATCGTCGAGCGTGTCGCAGTCGATCCACCCCGCGGGCACGGCGACCACCAGATCGGCCTGGCCGAAACCCATCGGCGCCACCTCGGCCACCTGGGTTTCCCAGTCGGCCAGCCTTTCGCGCACGAGGTCGGACCCGGTGACGCCCAGGTGGATCCGCCCCGCCGCCAGCTCCTGCGGGACCTCGCCCGCCGACCGCAGCACCAGTTCCAGACCCGGAACCCCCGCGGCGGCACC
>DAOLBY010000219.1:0-4607 GCA_035324325.1 Paracoccaceae bacterium
CGTCGCGCCAAGGCTCAGCGCCACGATCACGCGCCGCCGGTCCATCCGGTCCGACGCCCAGCCGATCGGGTATTGCAGGACAAGGCCGCCAAGATACATCACGCCGATGAACAGCGCGATCTGGCGCACCGACAGCCCTGCCAGCGTCCCCCAGACCGAGGCCATGCCGAACATGGCCGAGAAGATGCCCCCCGTCAGCAGCATCCCCGCACAGCCGAGCGGCGAGATGCGCAGGAGCCGCCCGATGGGCAGCGACCGCGTCGCCTCGAACACCGGGGCCTGGGTGACGGTCAGCAGGATCGGCGTGAAGGCGAGCGACACCAGGACCGACGGGATGACGAACAGCAGGAACCCCGACGGATCGCCCGCCGCGAGCAGCGCCTGCGAGGAGATGATCCCCAGCATCTGCACGATCATGTAGGCCGACAGTGCCTGGCCGCGGTTCTCGTTCGTGGCGGCGTTGTTCAGCCAGCTTTCGGCGGTGACATAGACGCCCGAGAAGGCAAACCCGATCAGCATCCGCATCACCGCCCAGGCTGTCCAGTCGGGGATGGCTGGGTAGAGGATCAGGATGGCCGAGATCGCCGAGCCGAGCGCGGCAAAGACCCGCACATGCCCGACCGACTTGATCATCCGCGGTGCCAGCTGGCTGCCGCCCAGGAAGCCCACGAAATAGGCCGACATGACGACCGACATCTCGAAGGTCGAAAAGCCCTCTATGGCGCCGCGAATCCCCAGAAGCGACCCCTGCACCCCGTTGCCGACCATCAGGAGCATGATGCCGAGCAGGAGCGGCCAGGTGGTGCGCAGGACGCTCAGCATCGTTCGTCTCCCTTCACGCAGGCCGCGGGCAGCCTAGCGTCCTCCCGGCCGGCCGCGTTGCCACGGGCGACATGGCGGCGGATCATTGCGTCGCCCCGAGGCCGCCGGGCAGCAGGATCGAGGCATCGCCGTAGCTGAAGAACCGATACCCCTGCGCCACCGCATGGGCATAGGCCTGCATCATCCGCTCGCGCCCCATCAGGGCCGAGACGAGCATCATCAGCGTCGATCTCGGCAGGTGGAAGTTGGTCATCAGCCCGTCCGTCGCCCGGAACCGGAAACCGGGGGTGATGAAGATGTCGGTCTCGCCCCGGAACGGGGCGATCGCGCCGCCCTGCGCCGCCGTCTCGATCAGCCGCAGCGCAGTCGTTCCGACCGGAATGACCCGCCCGCCCGCGGCGCGCGTGGCGGCGATGGCGGCGGCGGCGGCGGGCGTGACCTCGCCCCATTCGGCATGCATGCGGTGCTGGCTGATGTCGTCGGTCTTGACCGGCAGGAAGGTGCCGGCGCCGACATGCAGCGTGACCTCGGTGAAGTCCACGCCCCGGGCGCGCAGGGCCTCAAGCAGCGGCGCATCGAAGTGCAGCGAGGCGGTCGGGGCAGCGACCGCCCCGGCGTGGCGGGCAAAGATCGTCTGGTAATCCGCGGCATCCTGCGCATCCGCGCTGCGCCGTGCGGCGATGTAGGGCGGCAGCGGCATCCGCCCGGCGGCGGCCAGAGCAGCATGGAACGCCTCGCCCGTGGCGTCGAACACCAGCCGCGCATCCTCGGGCCCCCGCTCGGCGACCTCGGCCGAGAGGCCGGCGCCGAAGTCCATCCTGTCGCCCGGGGCCAGCTTGCGCAGGGGCCGCGCCATCACCCGCCAGCCGCCGGCTGCGGCAGGTTCCATCAGCGTGACCTCGACCCGCGCCCTCGGCCCGCCCGGACGCATCCGCACCCCGTCCAGCCGCGCCGGGATCACGCGGGGATCGTTGACCACCAGCCGGCCGCCGGGGCGCAGAAGGCGCGTCAGGTCCGTCACCCGCAGGTCGGCCAGCCGGTCGGGCGCCACCGCCAGCAGCCGGGCCGAGGACCGCGGCCGCGCGGGCCGCGTGGCGATCAGGTGATCGGGCAGGTCGAAATCGAAGTCGGACAGGCGCATGGCGCGCCCCTTAGCGCGAAGCGCCGGGCAGCGGAAGGCCGGGCGCGGCCCTACCCCCCCGCGGCGATCCGGGGCGGCGGGCGGCGGAAGATCTCGCGGAACATGCCGGGCGTCAGCATCGACAGGGGGTTGACGCTGACGACCGGCGCGGCGGTCGATCCGGTGATGCGGTAGTTGATGCCGAACAGCCCCTCGCCCCGCCGCGTCAGGATCGCGCCGATCCCGTTCACCAGGTAGAAGGGCGAGATCGTGCCCTGCAGGTCGAGCCGGCCGCGGGCCGCGTCGTAGATGCCCTGCATCGACACCCCGATCGAGGCCCCGACCGCCGCGGCCTGCGCGATCTCCACCCCCGCGCCCGACAGCCGGAAGGTCGCGTCGGCCTCCTGGAACAGGATGCCGCTGCCGTTCAGCTGTTCCAGCAGCCCGACGATCGAGGCGGCGTTCAAGAGTTCGGCCAGCACCGGCGTATTGCGCACCCGGACCTGCGCGAAATCGGCCCGCCCGTCATAGCCGCCCTGTGGCCGTGGGCGCAGCTGCATCACCATGCTGCCGCCGCGGGCATTCGGGAAGATGCCGGCCGAGGACAGCACGCCGCCGGCATCCTGCGCCGTCACGCGGATTGCGCCCTGCGCACCGGGCTCCATGCGGCCCTGCACGGGCGCGCCGCCGTTGACGCGGGCCAGGAACTCGCCCCCCAGCCCCCCGCGCGTGGAGAAGGTGCCGCGCAGCGCGGTAAGCCCGATGGTCTCGGTGATCTGGAGCCGGTCGAGCCGCGCGGTGATCGTGCTGGCGCCGCCACCTGCCCCGCCGCCACTGCGCCCCAGCCCGGCGGGCATCGCCCTGAGGCCGGGCCGGCCGCCCCCGACCGCGATATCCGGGCTGGCACGCCCGCCGCGTCCGACCAGCGTGACCGGCCCCTCGAACCAGCCGCCGGCGCGCACCCGGTCGAAGCTTGCGCGGTCAAGGCCGCCGCCGGGCCGCAGGGTCATGCGACCCTGCGCCGCAAGCCCCGGCGCCTCGAGCGCCAGCCGCTCCACCACCGCAGGGGTGGAAAGCCGCGCCACCACCTCCAGCCGCCCCGATGCGCCGCGCCCCTTGGACCAGCCGATTTCGGGCAGCGACAGGCCGAGGCCCCGCAGGTCCGACGACAGCCGCAGCCCGGCCACCCCACCCTTCGGCAGGTCGACCGCGATCCGCCCCTGCCCCTGGCCCGACAGCATCCCCTGCGGCAGCCCCAGCCCCAACCGCTGCGCGGCATCGGCCGACAGCGCAAGCGTCCCCTCGACCCGCGCGCCACCGTCCGACCCGGGTCCGAGCGGCAGCGCATAGGTCGCGTCGAAGGCCACACCGGCCAGCGTGCCGGGCCCGGATATGCGCAGTTCCGACGGATCGGCGCTGACGGACAGGCGTTCAGCCGCGAGCAGCCGGTCGGGCACGAGCACCTCCGACCGCAGATCCTCCACCACGCCCTGGACCCGCCAGTCCACGTCCTGCGGCAGAACCCGCGCGACCAGCGGCAGTTCCAGCCGCGCCGCCACCCGGGCCCGGCCTTCGCCCAGATCCACCTCGCGCCCCGCCCGGGTCAGGAAACCGAAGGGCGGCTGGTCCAGGAGCGACAGCGTGGCGGTCAGGCTGCCCTCGGTCGCAAGGTCGATCTCGGCCCGGGCGGGGCGCGCGGTGATGTCGGGCACCGCAAAGACCGATCCCGCCACGGCGATCGGCCCGCCCTGCGGCGGCACCACCTCGCCCCGGTCGAGGACGAGCGTGTAGCGCGTGCCTTCCACCGTCGCATAGCCCGCCCCGCCCCGGATCGGCGGCAGCGTTGGCACGAAGCGCACCCCCGCCCCTTCGAAATCATAGGTCAGCGACAGCCGCGCCTCGGCCCCGGGGTCGATCCGCACCGCCGCGCTGATGTCCGACAGCGTGCCCTCCTGCACGTTGGCGGCCAGCCAGTCGCGGGTGCGCGGCACCAGCCGCAGCGGCCAGAGCGCCAGCAGCCGGTCATGCGCGATGGCGTCGATCCCGGCGTCCAGCGCCACACGCCAGCCCTCGCCCTCGGCCGCCGCGCGGCCGCGCAGCGACAGCCGGCGGTCGCCGTCCAGCAGGACAAGCTGGCCGATGTCGACCGCAAAGGGGCGCAGCCGCAGCCGCAGGTCGAGCGCCCCGCCGGTGAAGGCGGCCGGCGCCACGAACAGGCCCTCGGGGTCGATCCGCACCTCGTTCAGCGCGATCTGTGCCAGCATCTCGGACGGCAGGCCGGCGGCAGCGCCCGGCGTATAGGCGTGGCCCTGCGCCGACAGCCGCAGCGACGGGCTTTCGACGCGCACCTCGGCCAGGTCCAGCCGTTCGCGGACAGGGTCATAGGCGAGGTCGATGACCGCATGGTCGAAGGCCAGCGGCTCGGCCCCCTCTGCCGGCGTCACCGCGCCGGCGGCCAGGTCGAGCCGCGCGGCCAGCGCCGCCGGCGTCCCCGTGGCGGCGTCGAGCGCCGTCTCGATCCGGCCCGAGATCGGGGCGTCCAGCACGCCGAGAAAGGCAAGCCCCCCCGACAGCGCGGCAAGGTCGGGTGCCGCCACCCCCTGCACCGCCACCGTGATCCGCGCACCGGGGCCGCGGCGGTCGGTGATGACGGTCACTTCGGCGG
>DAOLBY010000013.1:0-15603 GCA_035324325.1 Paracoccaceae bacterium
CCGGACGCCGACCAGAACCGACATCAGGTTCAGCGCCACCTTCTGCGCCGTCGCCGCCCCCATTCGCGTGGAGCCGGCGATCACCTCGGCGCCCGTTTCCAGCGCCACCGGATGATGGGCGGCCGCCAGCAGCGCCGAACCGGGAACCGCGGCGATGCCGATCACCGTGGCGCCCGCCGCACCCGCAGCCTGCGCCGCAGCGACGGTATAGGGCGTGCCGCCCGAGGCCGAGACGCAGATCACCGCATCCCCGGATCCAAGTGCCAGCGCCGCGACCTCGGCCCGCGCCGCGCCGGCATCGTCCTCCACCCCCCCCCCCAGGTGCAGCGGTACCGCCGCCCCGCCCGCGAACAGGACCGGTGTGCGACCGGGGGCCGGGCCGAAGGTGCCGGCCAGTTCCAGCGCATCGGCCAGCGCCATCAGGCCGGAGGACCCCGCCCCCGCATAGGCCATGCGACCGCCCGCAACCACCGCCGTGGCACAGGCATCCGCCGCGCGCTCCAGCGCCGGCAGCGCCGGACCGACCGCCGCCACCGCCGCGGACTGGGCGGCCAGCAGGTCTGCCAGAACCGCGACCGCGGGCCGGGCGTGAATCCCCTCCGACGCCGGATGCCGTGCCTCTGTCGGTCGCTCGGACATGCGAATCCCCCTCGAACACAGACAATACCAACATAATACCAATTGTAAAGCATTGCCTGTTTCTGCGCATGCAAACGACCGGAAACCCGCAGTGTCTTCCCAAATGGTATTTCTTTGGTATCATGCCACCGAGGGGGATTCGCATGGATCTGCATCTGGGGCTGGATGGCGGCGGCAGCGGTTGCCGCGCGGTGGTCGCCGATGCTGCCGGCCGCATACTGGGCCGGGCCTCGGGCGGGCCGGCGAACATCCTGTCCGACCCCGAGGGCGCGCGCGCCAACATCCTGGCCGCCTGCGCCGCGGCCATGGCAGCGGCCGGAGTGGCCTCGGTCGCCGCAGCCGGGATGGGGCTGGCGGGCGCCAATGCCGCGGGCACCGTGGACCGCCTGCGCGCCGCCCTGCCCTTTGCGCGCCTGCGGATCGAGACGGATGCGGTGACCGCGGCCCTCGGCGCGCTGGGCCCCCGCGACGGGATCGTCGCGGCCATCGGCACGGGGTCGGTCTTTGCCCGCCGGCAGGGCGCTGCGATCCGCCAGATCGGCGGGCGCGGGCTGGTGCTGGGCGACGAAGGCTCGGGCGCCTGGCTGGGCCGTGCCGCGCTTGCCGCCGCCCTGCGCGCCGAAGACGGGCACGCGCCCCTGACGCCCTTCCTTGCCGGGCTGATCGCCGACCACGGCGGCAGTCTGGGTGTCATCGCCTTCGCCCGCGGCGCCGCGCCGGCCGATTTCGCCGCCATCGCGCCCCGCATCCTCGTCTCCGACGACCCCGCCGCCCGGGCGCTGGTCGCATCCGCCGCAGCCGAGATCGCGGCGGCCATCGAGGTGCTGCAAGGCGGCGACCGCATGCCTGTCGTGTTCCTCGGCGGCCTTGGCCCCGCCTTCCGGGACCGGCGGGCGGGGCGCTGGCCCCTGGCCGAGCCGGGGGGACCCGCGCTCGACGGCGCGCTGATGCTGGCGGGGGGGGGGGCATGACGCCCGACATCTTCGCCCCCGCCAGTTTCGAGGAGACGGGCGCCGGCCCCCTCTACCTGCAGCTCCACCGCCGCATCGCGGCCGGCATCGCGGCGGGCGCGCTGAAGCCCGGCGACAGCCTGCCGGCCGAACGCGACATGGCGGCGATGACCGGCCTTTCGCGCGTGACGGTGCGCAAGGCGGTGCAGGCGCTGGTGGCCGAGGGCGCGCTGACGCAGCGACGCGGATCGGGCACCTTCGTCGCACCGCGGGTCGAGCGGCTGGAACAGGCGCTGTCGCTGCTGACCTCGTTCACCGAGGACATGGCCCGCCGCGGGCGCGCGGTGGAAAGCCGCTGGATCGCCCGCCAGATCGCCGCCCCGGCACCGGAAGAGGTGATGGCGCTCGGCCTTGGCGCAGGGGACCGTGTGGCGCGGCTCGACCGCGTGCGGTCGTCCGACGGGGTGCCGCTGGCGATCGAGCGCGCCTCGATCCCCACCTGGGCGCTGCCCGATCCCGCGCTGGTCGGACCCTCGCTCTATGCCGCGCTTGAGGCCCGGGGGATGCGGCCCGTGCGCGCCGTGCAGCGCATCTCGGCCGCGAACCTCGGCCCCCGCGATGCCGACCTTCTCGGCGTGCCGCCCGGATCGGCCGGGCTGCGGATCGAGCGGATCGGGCATCTGACCTCGGGCCGCGTGGTCGAGCTGACGCGCTCGCTCTATCGCGGCGATGCCTATGATTTCGCCGTTGAACTGACGCTCGCCCCGCAGGGCGACATACCGGAAGGGACCCCCGCATGACCGACACCCACATGGCGCGCGAGGTGGCCGAGATCCCGCAGGCGGTGGCGCGCCTTCTGTCGCGGGGCCGTGCGCCCGTCACCGCCGCCGCCGCCGCCCTGCGCGCCGCCAACCCCGGGCTGATCGTGACCGTGGCGCGCGGGTCATCGGACCATGCCGCGACCTACCTGAAATATGCGGTCGAGCTGACTGCGGGGCTGCCGGTCGCCTCGGTCGGACCCTCGGTCGCCTCGATCTACCGTCGGTCCCTGCAGCTGACAGGGGCCGCCTGCATCGGCATCTCGCAATCCGGGCAAAGCCCCGACATCGTCGAGATGATGCGCGCTGCGGGCGCGGGCGGGGCGCTGACACTGGCCCTGACGAACGAGGGGCGGAGCCCGATGGCCCGCGCCGTCGCCCATGCGATCCCGCTGATGGCCGGCCCCGAACGGTCGGTTGCGGCCACCAAGACCTTCATCGCCTCGGTCGTGGCGGGGTCGATGGCGACGAGGCTCCCCGCGGCGCCCGCCAGGGCGACGAGGCCCTGCGCGCGGGCATTGCAGGCCTGCCCGAGGCGCTGTCGGCGGCCCTGACGCTCGACTGGTCGGCGCTGGCGGCGCGGCTGGAAAAGGCACAGTCGCTCTATGTCCTAGGCCGCGGGCCGTCCTTCGCCATCGCCGCCGAGGCTGCGCTGAAGGGCAAGGAAACCTGCGGCCTGCATGCCGAGGCCTATTCGGCGGCCGAGGTTTTGCACGGCCCCGCGGCGATCGTGCGCGCGCATTTCCCGGTGCTGGCGCTGGCAGTCGAGGACGCGGCGCTGCCGCAGGTCCGGGCCACCGCCGAACGGCTGGCTTCGCAGGGGGCGGACGTGTTCGTGACGGCACCCGACGTGCCGGGGGCGGTGTCGCTGCCCATGGTCGCCGGGCTGCGCCGGATGGTGGCGCCGCTTGTGCTGGCCACCGCGTGGTATCGCACGGTCGAGGCGCTGGCGCGCGCCCGCGGCTACGACCCCGACACGCCGCCGCACCTGCGCAAGGTGACGGAGACGCTGTGATGCCGCCAGGTGGGTCCGGCGCCTTCACCCTCACCGGTGCCAGGGTATTCGACGGCACGGCGATGCGGCCCCCGGGCAGCGCGGTCGCGGTCGTGGACGGACAGATTGCCGCCGTATTGCCGCCGGGGGAGGCACCGCGGGGAACAGCGATTGCGCTCGACGGCGGCACGCTGGCCCCCGGCTTCATCGACCTGCAGGTGAACGGCGGGGGGGGCTGGCAGGTGGGGGGAGATGCCACCGCGGAACGGTTTGCGGCGATGTGCGCGGTTCATGCCCGGCTGGGGGCGACAGGCATCCTTCCGACGCTGATCACCGACACCCCCGAAGCCACGTCCGCGGTGATCGCTGCCGGGGTGGCCGTGGCGCGTGCGGGTGTGCCCGGCTTCCTCGGCCTGCATCTGGAAGGCCCGCATCTCGATCCAAGGCGGCAGGGCGCGCATGACCCTGCGCTCATCCGCCCGATGACGGATGCCGACGAGACCGCGCTGGTCGCCGCCCGGGCGCAGTTGCCTGCGCTGATGGTGACGCTGGCCCCCGCTGCAGCCGCACCGGACCGCATTGCGCGCCTGACGGCCGCCGGGGTGACGGTCAGTCTGGGCCATGCCGACTGCACGATGGCCGAGGCGCAGGAGGCCGTGGCAGCGGGCGCGGCCTGCGCCACGCATCTGTTCAACGCGATGTCGCCGCTCGGCCACCGCGAGCCGGGGCTGGTCGGTTCGGTCCTGTCCTCGGACCTGCCGGCCGGTCTGATCGCCGACGGGCTGCATGTTGCGCCTGCGGTGTTGCGCATTGCACTGGCCGCCCGGCCGCGGGGGCTGTTCCTCGTGTCCGACGCCATGGCCTTCACCGGATCGGCGATGAGCGAAATGCACCTGGGCGGCCGGCTGATCCGGCGCGTGGGGGGGAGGCTGGTTCTGGCGGACGGCACGCTGGCCGGCGCCGACCTGACGTTGCCCCAGGCGGTGGCGATGCTGGCAGGACTGGGCGTGCCCCTGGCGCAGGCGCTGGCCATGGCAACATCGGTGCCGGCCGGCGTGATCGGCGCAGAGGCAGGGCGGATCGCTCCCGGCGCGCGGGCCGATCTCGTGCATCTTGCGCCAGACCTGTCGCTGTCGGCGGTCTGGCGGGCGGGGGCGACCGTGGCATGACCGGCCGCACGTCTGGACCTTGCGGGCTTGCCCCACGGGCACCAGGCGGGCGAGGCAGGACCGGAGGGGGGCAATGAGGGAACGCGTCAGCCCGCGACCAGGACTCGCGTTCCCCAGCCTTCGCAGGCCCGCGCAAGCCGGTCCGGCAGGGGGGCATCGGTGACCAGCACGTCCACCTCGGCCAGCCCTGCAATCCGTCCCGGCGCGGACCGTCCGATCTTGGAATGGTCCGCCACCACCACCTTCTGACGCGCCCGGCCGAGGATCGCGCGGCTGACGCGCACTTCGGCAAGGTCGAAGTCCAGCAGGTCGCCGTCGGGGTCGATTCCGCTGGCGCCGATCACCGCCCAGTCCACCTTGAACTGCTCGAAGAAGGCGGTCGTCAGGTCGCCCACCAGCCCGCCGTCGGAGCGGCGCAGCGCGCCGCCCGCCACCATGATCTCGCAGTCCGGGTTGGCCAGAAGGATCGTCGCCACGTTCATGTTGTTGGTGATCACCGTAAGATTGCGGTGGTTGACGAGGTCGCGCGCGACCGCTTCGGTCGTGGTGCCGAGGTTGAGGATCAGGCTCGCGTTGTCGGGGATCAGCGCAGCGCAGGCCCGGCCGATGGCGGCCTTGCCGACCTCGTTCAGCCGGCGGCGCGATTCGTAGGCGATGTTGGCCACCCCCGCCCGTGCGACCGCGCCCCCATGCACACGGTCGAGGTATCCGGCCTCGGCCAGATCGCCAAGGTCGCGGCGGATGGTCTGAAGCGTCACGTCGAAGCGGCGCGCCAGGTCCTCGACCGCCACGCGCCCCTCGGCCCGCAAGATGGCGAGAATCTCGCCCTGCCTGAACCCCAGCGCCATGATGTCCCCTGCTGGACCCTTCCGCCCGAACCTGACCGGGCGATACCGGCGGTGTCAAGCGAAACCGTGCGATTGCCTACAAGATCGCGCCAATCGAGGTCCTGAATCGCGCATAAAGGAACATTCATCCTTGACGATTCAGGCCAGTTCGCGCATAGGCAGGGATGCAGGACGCACGCGGGACACGCCCCATGACCGACACTTCCACCCCCACCGACCTCTTCGTCATCGGCGGCGGCATCAACGGCTGCGGGATCGCCCGCGATGCGGCCGGGCGCGGCCTGACGGTGCGTCTGGCCGAACAGGGCGACCTGGCGCAGGGCACGTCCTCGGCCAAGCTGTTCCACGGCGGGTTGCGCTACCTTGAATACTTCGAGTTCCGCCTGGTGCGCGAGGCGCTGGAGGAACGCGAGACGCTTCTTGTCGCCATGCCCCACATCAGCTGGCCCATGCGCTTCGTGCTGCCCTACGACCCCGACATGCGCTTTGATGGCGACACGCCGACATCGCGCCTCCTGACCCGGTTCATGCCGTGGATGAAGGGCCGCCGCCCGGCCTGGCTGATCCGGCTGGGGCTGTTTCTCTACGACACGCTGGGGGGGCGGAAGATCCTGCCGGCGACCCGAACACTGGATCTGACCACGGACGCGGCGGGCCGGCCGCTGAACCCCGCCTTCCGCCGCAAGGCCTGGGAATATTCCGACTGCTGGGTCGAGGATGCGCGGCTGGTGACGCTGAACGCCCGTGATGCCGCCGCCCGCGGCGCCGAAATCCGCACCCGCACCCGCGTCACCGCGGCCCGGCGCGAGGGCGGTCTCTGGGTGGTCGAGACCGAGGGGCCGGAGGGCCCTGCCACCTTCCGCGCCCGGGCGCTGGTCAATGCCGGCGGCCCCTGGGTCGAGGACGTGATCCGCAACGTCGCGAGGATCAACTCGACCGAAGGCGTGCGGCTGGTGCGCGGGTCGCATATCGTGACCCGGCGCCTGTTCGATCACGATCGCTGCTATTTCTTCCAGGGCACGGACGGGCGGATCATCTTCGCCATACCCTACGAGCAGGACTTCACCCTGATCGGCACCACCGACAAGGACCACCAGGGCGCCCCGAAGGATGCCCGCTGCACCGACGAGGAACGCGACTACCTGATCGCCTTCGCCGGGCGCTATTTCCAGAAGCCGCTTTCGGCAGAGGATGTGGTCTGGACCTATTCCGGCGTCCGGCCGCTCTACAACGACGGAGCCAAGTCGGCCACGGCAGCCACGCGCGACTATGTTCTGTCGGTGGACACCGCCGGCGGCGGCGCGCCGCTTCTAAACGTGTTCGGCGGCAAGATCACCACCTACCGGCGCCTCGCCGAAAGCGCGCTGGCCAAGCTCGCGCCGCACTTCCCGGGCGCCCGCGGTGCCTGGACGGCGCGCGTCCCGCTGCCGGGGGGCGAGTTCCCGCATGACGGCGTGGCGACACTGCGCGGCAGCCTGATGGGGCGCTATCCGTTCCTGTCCGAACGCTGGGCCGCGCGGCTGGTGCGGGCCTACGGCACTGACGCCGTCGCGATCCTGGGCAATGCCACGGCCGCGGGCGACCTCGGCCGCGATTTCGGCGCCACGCTGACCGAGGCCGAGGTGCGCTGGCTGATGACACGCGAATGGGCGCGCCGGGCCGAGGATGTGGTCTGGCGCCGGTCGAAGCTCGGCCTGCGGCTGACACCGGCCCAGGTGGCCGACCTCGATGCCTGGATGACCGGCGAAGGCGCCGCGGCGCTCGCTGCGGCCGAGTGACCCCGGTGCGACAGGGGCCAGAGTCCTTGCAAGGATCCGGCAGATCCCTTCAGCGGGATCTGGCCTCAGCCGGTGGCTTCACGGGCCTCCTGCGGAATCGCCTCGGCGGCCCCGAGGTCCAGCCAGATGCCGCTGGCGCGCAGCGCACCCCGCACCAGGAACCCCTCGCGGGTCACCTCCGGGTGCTGTTCGGCCCAGTCGCGGTAGCGGTCGTTCGTGACGATCCGCGCCCCCATGTCGCGCGCCACCCGCAAAAGGACCGGATCGGCCGGACTGCCCTTCGGCACGACCAGCACACGCTCTGCCGGCAGGCCCAGCATCCGCGCCATCGGCACGTCGTCCAGATAGCGCCCGGCGATCAGGTATCCCGCATTCGCGTCGAAGACGACTCCGGGCCGGTAGCCGCGTTCGGTCAGATGGGCGATCACGGCACGCAGGGTCTCGATCTCGGGGCCCTCGCCGCGCCAGTAGAGCACGTTCGACCCATCGACCAGGATCGGTTCGGGCCGCACCCGTCCACGGCCGGCACCCCGCCCGCGGACCACGGCGGCGCGCAGGAACAGGATCAGGCTTGCCAGGGCGGCCGGCGCCACAAGGATGGACAGATCCGCCAGCCCGGGCACCAGCAGGGTGGCCGCGAGCCCCGCCATCGACGCAAGGAACAGGATGGCCGGGGCCGTCATGCGGCGGAGCATGTCGGGCGGCGCGGCGCCGTCAAGCCCCCGCTGCACGTTCCCGACTCGGCCTCACCAGTCAGCACGCCAACGCAACGAGCCCGCCCATGACCCATATCCTCGCCATCGACCAGGGCACGACATCCTCCCGCGCCATCGTCTTCGACGCAGGGCTTCGCGTCGTCGCCTCGGCGCAGGAGGAGTTCGCGCAGCACTACCCCGCCCCGGGTTGGGTCGAGCATGACCCCCCCGACCTCTGGGCAACGGTCGCGGGCACCGCGCGCGGCGCCATCGAACGCGCTGGCCTCACGCCGGCCGACATCGCCGCCATCGGCATCACCAATCAGCGCGAGACGGTCGTGGTCTGGGACCGCGCCACCGGCGAACCCGTCCACCGCGCCATCGTCTGGCAGGACCGCCGTACCGCCGACACCTGCGCCCGGCTTCGGGACGACGGGCTGGCACCGATGATCGCCGAACGAACTGGCCTGCTGCCCGATCCCTATTTCTCGGGCACCAAGGTCGCCTTCATCCTCGACGCCGTGCCGGGGGCGCGGGCACGGGCCGAGCGGGGGGAACTGGCCTTCGGCACCGTCGACAGCTTCCTGATCTGGAAGCTGACCGGCGGCGCGGTCCATGCCACCGATGCCACCAACGCCAGCCGGACGATGCTTTATGACATCGGCCGGGGCGAATGGGATGCCGAGCTCTGCGCCGCGCTGCGGGTGCCGATGGCGATGCTGCCGGACGTCCGCGACTGCGCCGCCGACTACGGCACCACGCGGCCGGACCTGTTCGGGCGGCCGATCCCCATCCTGGGCGTCGCGGGCGACCAGCAGGCGGCGACCGTGGGGCAGGCCTGTTTCGCGCCCGGCATGATGAAATCGACCTACGGGACGGGGTGTTTCGCGCTTCTGAACACCGGGACCGACCGCGTGCCGTCGCGCAACCGGCTGCTGACCACCATCGCCTACCGTCTGGACGGGCGCACGACCTATGCGCTGGAGGGCTCGATCTTCATCGCCGGCGCCGTGGTCCAGTGGCTGCGCGACGGGCTGCGCCTGATCCGCGCGGCGGGCGAGACGCAGGGACTGGCCGAGGCCGCGGACCCGGCGCAGGACATCGTGCTGGTGCCGGCCTTCACCGGGCTTGGCGCACCCTACTGGCGGCCCGACTGCCGCGGCGCGGTCTTCGGTCTGACGCGCAACTCGGGCCCGGCCGAGATGGCGCGGGCAGCGCTGGAAAGCGTGGGCTACCAGACGCGCGACCTTCTGGAGGCGATGCGCGCCGACTGGGGCGGGGCGGGCGAGGGCGTGCTGCGCGTGGACGGCGGGATGACGGCCAGCGACTGGACGATGCAGTTCCTGGCCGACATCATCGGCGCGCCGGTCGACCGCCCGAACGTGACCGAGACGACGGCACTGGGCGCCGCCTACCTCGCCGGCCTGCGCGCCGGTCTCTGCCCCGATCCCGCCGGTTTCGCCGCGACCTGGGCGCTCGACCGCCGCTTTGCGCCGGCGATGGAGGAAGCGGCGCGCGAGGCCCGCTATGCGCGCTGGAAGCGGGCGGTGGCGGCGACGATGGCCTTCTGAATGCGGGGACCGGACCGGAGCCCCCGGCCCGGCCCGCCGGCATCGCGCCCCGTCATTCCGCCGCCTTCACCGCCATCGGATTGTTCGGATGCGTCGTCCAGTTGGCGTAGGGTTCGACCACCCGGCCGGTGCGGGCGTCGGTCGCGCCTAGGGGCAGCGTTTCCATCGTGATGCAGTTCTCGACCGGGCAGACGTTGACGCAGAGGTTGCAGGCCACGCATTCGGCGTCGTTCACCTCGAACACCCGGCCGGGCTTCATCAGGATCGCCTGATGGCTGGTGTCCTCGCAGGCGGCATAGCAGCGGCCGCATTTGATGCAGGCATCCTGGTCGATGCGGGCCTTGGTGACATGGTTCAGGTTCAACTGGTTCCAGTCGGTCACATTCGGCGTCGCGCGGCCGATGAGATCCGGCAGCGCCATCCCCTTGTCGTCCAGATACTGGGACAGGCCCGAGATCATCTCCTGCACGATCCTGAAGCCGTAGGTCATGACGGCGGTGCAGACCTGCACGTTGCCCGCCCCGAGCGCGATGAACTCGGCAGCGTCACGCCAGGTCGTCACGCCGCCGATCCCGCTGATGGGCAGGCCGCGCGTTCCGGGATTGCGCGCGATCTCTGCCACCATGTTCAGCGCGATCGGCTTCACCGCCGGGCCGCAATAACCGCCATGCGCGCCCTTGCCGTCGATCGTCGGTTCCGGCGCAAAGCTGTCGAGGTTGACCGCGGTGATCGAGTTGATCGTGTTGATCAGCGACACCGCATCGGCGCCCCCGCGCATCGCTGCCTCGGCCGGCTTGCGGATGTCGGCGATGTTGGGCGTCAGCTTGACGATGCAAGGCATTCGGCTGTGCTTCTTGACCCAGCGCGTCACCATCTCGATGTATTCGGGCACCTGGCCCACGGCCGATCCCATGCCGCGCTCGCTCATCCCGTGTGGGCAGCCGAAGTTGAGTTCCACCCCGTCGCAGTCGGTTTCCTCGACCCGCTTCAGGATGGCCTTCCAGCTTTCCTCGTCGCAGGGGACCATCAGGCTCACGACCATCGCGCGTTCGGGCCAGTCGCGCTTGACGCGCTTGATCTCCTGGAGGTTGATTTCCAGCGGGCGGTCCGTGATCAACTCGATGTTGTTCAACCCCAGCAGCCGGCGGTCGGCGCCCCAGATGGCGCCGTAGCGCGGGCCGTTGACGTTGACCACCGGCGGCCCCTCGGCCCCCAGCGTCTTCCAGACCACCCCGCCCCACCCGGCCCTGAAGGCGCGCACGACGTTGTATTCCTTGTCCGTCGGCGGCGCCGAGGCCAGCCAGAACGGGTTGGGGGACCTGATTCCGATGAAGTCGGTTGCAAGATTTGCCATGGGTCGTCCTCCGTAGGACGGGCTTCAGCCCGCCGCCCCCGTCAATGCCCGGTGGATGTCCTCGGCCGCGTCGCGGCCCTCGGCGACGGCGGTCACCGTCAGGTCCTCGCCCCCGCCCGTGCAGTCGCCGCCGGCCCAGACGCGCGGCAGCGCGGTGCGGCCGGGGCCGGTCACGGCGATCTTGCCGCCCTCGATCACCAGCCCTCCGGGCAGGCCCGACAACCGCTGTCCGATGGCGCGGAACACCTGGTCGGCGCGCAGCCGGAATGTCTCGCCCGAGGGCATGAGGCCGTCGGGGCCCTCCACCGAATAGGCGAACTCCACCTCTTCCACCGCGCCGTTGCCATGCACGGCCAGCGGCATGGCATGGGTGACGATCTTCACGCCGGCCTGGGCGGCATGGTCCTGTTCGTAGCCCGAGGCGCTCATCTTCTCGCGACCGCGGCGATAGACGATGGTGACGTTCTCGGCACCGAGCAGTTTCGACTGCACCGCCGCGTCCACCGCCGTCATTCCGCCGCCGATCACCACCACGTCGCGGCCCACGGCAACGCTGCCCTTGTCGGCCGCCTGCCGCAGGCCAGCGATGAATTCGACCGCATCGGTGACATTCGCGCGGTCCTCGCCTGGTGCGCGCAGGGCGTTCACGGCGCCGAGGCCGACGCCCAGGAACACCGCGTCATGGGACGCCAGCAGGCCATCGAGCGTCAGATTGTCGCCCAGCCGCTGGTCGTGGCGGATGGTGATGCCGCCGATCGCCAGCAGCCATTCCACCTCGGCCTGGGCGAAGCCGCCAGTCGTCTTGTAGGCGGCGATGCCGTACTCGTTCAGGCCGCCGGGCCTCGCGCACGCAGGCCTGTTCGCACAGCGTCTCGGTCGGGCAGACACGGGCGCACATGCCGCCAAGGATGTTCTGGTCCCAGATCGTGCGCGCCGCGGCCTCGGGCGTACCGGTGGCGATCTGACGGATGAACAGGGGGATGTCGATGCCGGTCGGGCAGGCCGTGATGCAGGGCGCGTCATGGCAGAAATAGCAGCGGTCGGCGGCGACCATGGCCTCGTGCCGGTCCAAGGGTGGCTCGTGGTCGGCGAAATTCTCGGCAAGTAGGACGGGCGGCAGGCGCCCGGCGACCACGCCCGGCGTCAGCGGGCTGTGCTTGCGCGGCATATCTCCCATGGCTGGGGCTCTCCCTGGCTGGTCGTCTTTTGCCGGGAATCGTCGCACAGACCCCGTTTTTTATCAAACGGTAAATTATGATCCGGAGGCGGGCACAGCACGTCTGCCTGAAGAAGTGGCAGAGAACGCGGCTTTTCACCCCCGAAGGCGTGCCCTATAAGCGCGCAGACGGGCGTGGGGGGCGAAAGACCCCCGGACAGCGATGCGCCCCTGGGAACCCGCCAACGAGGACGGCATGAGCAAACATTCGACCGAAGCCGATGTGGCTTTCATCCAGGCGCTTGCCGAACTCCTGAACCAGAACGAACTGACGGAGCTGTCGGTCAAGCGCGAGTATGGCGAGGATGACCGGCTGGAGGTGCGGGTCGTGAAGCAGTCGACGGTGGTGCAGGCGGCGCCGATGCCGGTCTATGCCCCCGCCATGGCCGCCCCCGCGATGGCGGCCGCTGCCCTCCCCGCAGCCGCCGGCCCCGTATCGAACGACGACCCCGCACAGCACCCCGGCGCCGTGACCTCGCCCATGGTCGGCACGGTCTATCTGGCGGCCGAGCCCGGTGCCACACCCTTTGCCCCGCTCGGGTCGACCGTGGCCGAAGGGCAGACGGTACTGATCATCGAGGCGATGAAGACGATGAACCACATCCCGGCCCCCCGCGCAGGCGTCGTGAAACGCCTTCTGGTCGAGGACGGCAGCGCCGTGGAATACGGCGCGCCCCTGATGATCATCGAATGAGGCCCCGCGCGTGACGACCGCCCCCAAGCTGTTCGACAAGGTGCTGATCGCCAACCGCGGCGAGATCGCGCTGCGGGTGATCCGCGCCTGCCGCGAGATGGGCATCACCACCGTTGCCGTGCATTCGACCGCCGATGCCGATGCCATGCATGTGCGTATGGCCGACGAAAGCGTCTGCATCGGCCCGGCCGCCAGCACCGACAGCTACCTCAACAAGGCCGCCATCATCTCGGCCTGCGAGATCACCGGGGCGCAGGCGGTCCACCCCGGGTACGGCTTCCTGTCCGAAAACGCGGCCTTCGCCCAGGCGCTCGAGGATCACGGGATCACCTTCATCGGCCCGAATGCCGAACACATCCGCATCATGGGCGACAAGATCACCGCCAAGGAGACGGCCAAGGCACTCGGCATCCCGGTTGTGCCCGGGTCAGACGGCGGCGTGCCCGACTTCGAGGCCGCGCGCCGCATTGCCGCCGAGATCGGCTATCCCGTCATCATCAAGGCCACGGCCGGCGGCGGCGGGCGCGGGATGAAGGTGGCCCGGAACGAGGGCGAACTGGAGATCGCCTTCCGCACCGCAAGGTCCGAGGCCAAGGCCGCCTTCGGCAACGACGAAGTCTACATGGAGAAGTATCTCCAGAAGCCGCGCCACATCGAGATCCAGGTCTTCGGAGACGGACGGGGCAAGGCGGTGCATCTGGGCGAGCGTGACTGCAGCCTGCAGCGGCGCCACCAGAAGGTCTTCGAGGAAGCCCCCGGTCCGGTCATCACGCCGTCCATGCGCGCCGAGATCGGCGGCATCTGCGCCCGCGCGGTGGCCGAGATCAGCTATATCGGCGCCGGCACCATCGAGTTCCTCTACGAGGACGGCGAGTTCTACTTCATCGAGATGAACACCCGCCTGCAGGTCGAGCACCCGGTGACCGAGGCGATCTTCGGGGTCGATCTGGTGCGCGAGCAGATCCGGGTGGCCGCCGGCTATCCGATGTCCTTCGCGCAGGAGGAACTCGAGATCAACGGCCATGCCATCGAGGTACGCATCAACGCCGAGCGGCTGCCGAACTTCGCCCCCTGCCCGGGCCGGGTGAAGATGTACCACGCGCCGGGCGGCTTCGGGGTGCGGATGGATTCGGCGCTGTATTCGGGCTATGCGATCCCGCCCTACTACGACAGCCTGATCGGCAAGCTGATCGTCCATGGCCGCGACCGACCCGAGGCGCTGGCCCGCCTGCGCCGGGCGCTGGGCGAGTTGATCGTCGACGGGGTCGATACCACGGTGCCGCTGTTCCACGCGCTTCTGGCCGAACCCGACATCCGGAACGGCGACTACACGATCCACTGGCTTGAAAAGTGGTTGGCGGCGCAGTTCGGATAGGGCGCGCCGCCGCCCCGGGCGCCAATCCCGTGCAAGAATCTTGCCGGGTTCCTTGGATGGTTCTTGGCCGCGCGCGGGGCTAGAGATGCACCCGACGACACATCCCGAGATCACCGCCGAGACGCTGCTTCGCGCCTATGCCATGGGCATCTTCCCGATGGCCGAGGGGCGCGACAGCACCACGATCCACTGGGTCGATCCGCGCAAGCGCGGGGTCTTTCCGCTCGACGGCTTCCGCATCTCGCGTTCGCTGTCACGCGCGATCGGACGGGGCGACCACCGGGTGACGGCGAATACCGACTTCCGCGGCGTGGTCGAGGGCTGCGCCGACCGACCCGAGACCTGGATCAACGGCGCGATCCTGGCGCTCTATCTCGATCTGCACCGCGCCGGTCGAGCGCATAGTCTGGAGGTGCGCGACCTTTCGGGTGGGCTTGTCGGCGGGATCTACGGCGTTGCCATCGGCGCGGCCTTCTTCGGCGAGTCGATGTTCTCGCGCCGCACAGATGCGTCAAAGATCGCGCTCGCCTGGCTGGTGCACCGGCTGCGGGCCGGCGGCTTCGCGCTGTTTGACACCCAGTTCGTGACCCCGCACCTCGCAAGCCTCGGCGCGGTGGAGATTCCGCGGGTGGACTACCTCCGGCGGCTGGAGGCGGCGCTGTCCAGAACCGCGAGCTTCAACCCGCCGGGCTATGCGCCAGACGCCTATTCGGTCAGGCAGCGCAGCACCCAGACATCATAGCGGTGATGGTCGAGCGCGTTGAGCGCAGGCGCCTCGGCCAGCATCCAGCCGGAAAACAGCGTTGCGTTGCGCAGGCTGTCATGGATGACCAGATGCGCGAAAGCATCGGTCGGCGTACCCTCGGCGGGATAACGGCAATCATCGAGCAGGATCGTCAGACGCCCCCCCTGCCCGGCCTGAGCCACCTGCCCGCGCGACAATTCCAGATCGCCCGTCGTGCCTGCGATCTTGTCCAGCCAGCGCAGAACGGCGCCCGGCGCCTGCGTGCCCGTCTCGGCCAGTGCCGGGACGGCAGCCAGTGCGGCGCCAAGTGCCGCTGCGGCAAGAGGGCGGATCATGGCGCGGCGTCTGCCGCCGGCGCATCCTCGGGCGGCGCCGCGTCTCCGCCGAACACCCGCATCAGGAGCGTGATCAGGCTGACCGCCCCCTGGGTGTCGTAGATTTCGCCGCCCGGCTGCACGTTGTCCAGGCTGCCTCCCGGCAGGATCTCGACGAAGTTGCCCCCCAGAAGGCCCTCGGCCGAGATCAGCACCGTGGAATCGTCGGGCAGGGCGATGACAGACGAGATCGAAAGGCGCGCATCGGCGAAGAACGTCTCGGGGTTCAGCGCCAGTCCGGTGACGCTGCCCACCTTGACGCCCGCCAGCCGAACGTCGGTGCCCACGCGCCCCCCCTCGACCGATCGGAACGAGGCCAGAACCTCGTAGCTGTCTCCGCCGCGCGTCAGCCCCGTGCCCGACGCGGCGACCAGGAAGAACCC
>DAOLBY010000013.1:15613-15990 GCA_035324325.1 Paracoccaceae bacterium
CCGGCGAAACGGGTCGAGGCGGTGTCGATCACATGGTCGGTGGGTTCGATCCTGCCGTCCGCGCCGATTCGCATCACCGTCAGTGACGAGGGTCCTGCCGCGGCCAGAACGGCGCCACCCGCCAGAACCTCCGTCGTGTTCTCGGCCATCACTCGGGCGTCCAGGCCTCGTAGTCGCGCCGCGCCGCGGGCTCGGCCCGGCGGATCGACCCCGTGGGCACCTGCGCGGCCGGCGTGCCGGTCAGGTTCTCGACATGGGGCTTTTCCCAGGCCTTGCGCGGCAAGGGCGCCTCGGTCGGGGGCTTGTCCCAGGTATGATGCAGCCAGCCGTGCCATTCGGGGGAGATGCGGCTGGCCTCGGCCTCGCCCTTGTAGATG
>DAOLBY010000013.1:16048-20864 GCA_035324325.1 Paracoccaceae bacterium
CGTTTGCCATCGCGCGACTGGTAGAAGGCATTGCCCTGCCCGTCCTCGCCGACCTTGTGGCCGTGGCGCAGGGTATGCAGACGGGTGTTGAGCGTCGCGCCGTCCCACCAGGTCACGGCGCCGAGAAGGGTGGACAGGATGCCCATGCGGTCCTCCGTTCGTTGCCCCCTCATATGGCCGATGGCGGGGGCGAGGTCCAGTGCCCAAGGGTCGCGGGCGGTTCCTCCGGCCGGGCCGCACCGTCCGGGCGCTAGCCGGTGGCCGGCAACCGCGCCGTCACCTCGATCTCGATCCGCATTGCGGGTTCCTGAAGTGCTGCCACGATCATCGTGGCGGCGGGGCGGGCCGTGGCGAAGGCCTCGGCCACGATGGGCCAGCAGGCAGGCCAGTCGGCCGCGTCGGGCAGGATGTAGCGCACCCGCACCACGTCATCGAGGCCGGCCCCGGCCTGCGCCAGCGCCGCGGCGATGTTGTCCAGTGTCCGGCGGCACTGCTCCTGCACGCCGGGCGCGATGGTCATGGTGGCATAGTCATATCCGGTGGTGCCCGACACGAACACCCAGCCGTCGCAGACCACGGCGCGGGAATAGCCGATGGCGGATTCGAAGGCGGAACCGCTGGAGATGTGGCGGATCGTGGTCATCCCCGGACGTCGCGTCATTGGCGCTCCTCTGGCTGACGCAGGACAGTGCCGAGCGACCCGGCAATCCGGACAGCCTTCAGGCGTGACCCCAAGGCTCGCCGGTCATCGGGAACAACGTCGATCCCATAGCAGTTCACACCGTCGAGTGCCTTCTGCACGCGAGTGCATCTGAAGTTCGAGGCCAGACCAGGGTCCATGATCACGGCAACGATGTAAAGGTCCGCTTGAGGTCGGGGTCGAAACAGAAAAGGGGCCTTGCGGCCCCTTCCATTCACCCGCCCGGTGCCGCCGCCAACCCTGTCACGCGCTGGCAACGGCCTTCTTCTTCGGCCCGGGCTCGGCATGCACAAGAAGCGGCTTGGCGCCACCGTGCACGACCTCCTCGTTGACCACCACTTCCTGCACGCCCTCCATCCCGGGCAGTTCGAACATGGTGTCGAGCAGGATGTCCTCCATGATCGACCGCAGGCCGCGGGCGCCCGTCTTGCGCTTGATGGCGCGCTTGGCGATGGCGGTCAGGGCATCGGGGGCGAAGGTCAGCGCCACGCCCTCGATGTCGAACAAGCGCTGATACTGCTTGACCAGCGCGTTCTTCGGCTCGGTCAGGATCTGCACCAGCGCCGCCTCGTCGAGGTCGGTCAGCGTGGCGATCACCGGCAGGCGGCCGACGAATTCGGGGATCAGGCCGAACTTCAGCAGGTCCTCGGGCTCCAGTTCCCCGAACAACTCGCCCACGCCGCGCGCATCCGGGTCCTTGACCGCCGCGCCGAAGCCGATGGCCGAGCCCTTGTTGCGCTGTGCGATGATCTTTTCCAACCCGGCGAAGGCGCCGCCGCAGATGAACAGGATGTTCGTCGTGTCGACCTGAAGGAATTCCTGCTGCGGATGCTTGCGACCGCCCTGCGGGGGAACCGATGCGACTGTGCCCTCCATGATCTTCAGAAGCGCCTGCTGCACCCCCTCGCCCGACACGTCGCGGGTGATGCTGGGGTTGTCGGACTTGCGCGTGATCTTGTCGACCTCGTCGATGTAGACGATGCCGCGCTGCGCCCGTTCGACGTTGTATTCCGACGCCTGCAGCAGCTTGAGGATGATGTTCTCCACATCCTCGCCCACATAGCCCGCTTCGGTCAGCGTCGTCGCGTCGGCCATGGTGAAGGGCACGTCGAGGATGCGCGCCAGCGTCTGCGCGAGCAGCGTCTTGCCGGTGCCGGTGGGACCGATCAGCAGGATGTTCGACTTGGCCAGTTCCACATCCGACTTGGACGAGTGGTTGAGCCGCTTGTAGTGGTTGTGGACGGCCACGGACAGCACGCGCTTGGCGTGGAACTGGCCGATCACATAGTCGTCCAGCACCTTGCAGATTTCCCGTGGCGTCGGCACCCCATCCGAGGACTTCAGGCCGGTGGACTTCGTCTCCTCGCGGATGATGTCCATGCACAATTCGACGCATTCATCGCAGATGAATACCGTCGGCCCGGCGATCAGCTTGCGCACCTCGTGCTGGCTCTTGCCGCAGAACGAGCAGTAGAGGGTGTTCTTGCTGTCGCTGCCCGAGTTCGTCGCCATGCTCACCTCTGCACCGGTGGAAAAAGCCTAGACCAAGGCCCCGGCCGCCACAATCCGAAAACCGGCCGGCCTGCCGCGGCCCCCCGTCGTGCCGTCGTCACGCCTTGGGCTCCTCGGCCTTGCCGCGCGGCGTCAGGATGTCGTCGATCAGCCCCCAGGTCTTGGCATCCTCGGCCGACATGAAGTTGTCGCGCTCGAGCGCGACAACTTCATGTCGGCCGAGGATGCCAAGACCTGGGGGCTGATCGACGACATCCTGACGCCGCGCGGCAAGGCCGAGGAGCCCAAGGCGTGACGACGGCACGACGGGGGGCCGCGGCAGGCCGGCCGGTTTTCGGATTGTGGCGGCCGGGGCCTTGGTCTAGGCTTTTTCCACCGGTGCAGAGGTGAGCATGGCGACGAACTCGGGCAGCGACAGCAAGAACACCCTCTACTGCTCGTTCTGCGGCAAGAGCCAGCACGAGGTGCGCAAGCTGATCGCCGGGCCGACGGTATTCATCTGCGATGAATGCGTCGAATTGTGCATGGACATCATCCGCGAGGAGACGAAGTCCACCGGCCTGAAGTCCTCGGATGGGGTGCCGACGCCACGGGAAATCTGCAAGGTGCTGGACGACTATGTGATCGGCCAGTTCCACGCCAAGCGCGTGCTGTCCGTGGCCGTCCACAACCACTACAAGCGGCTCAACCACTCGTCCAAGTCGGATGTGGAACTGGCCAAGTCGAACATCCTGCTGATCGGTCCCACCGGCACCGGCAAGACGCTGCTCGCGCAGACGCTGGCGCGCATCCTCGACGTGCCCTTCACCATGGCCGACGCGACGACGCTGACCGAAGCGGGCTATGTGGGCGAGGATGTGGAGAACATCATCCTCAAGCTGCTGCAGGCGTCGGAATACAACGTCGAACGGGCGCAGCGCGGCATCGTCTACATCGACGAGGTCGACAAGATCACGCGCAAGTCCGACAACCCCAGCATCACCCGCGACGTGTCGGGCGAGGGGGTGCAGCAGGCGCTTCTGAAGATCATGGAGGGCACAGTCGCATCGGTTCCCCCGCAGGGCGGTCGCAAGCATCCGCAGCAGGAATTCCTTCAGGTCGACACGACGAACATCCTGTTCATCTGCGGCGGCGCCTTCGCCGGGTTGGAAAAGATCATCGCACAGCGCAACAAGGGCTCGGCCATCGGCTTCGGCGCGGCGGTCAAGGACCCGGATGCGCGCGGCGTGGGCGAGTTGTTCGGGGAACTGGAGCCCGAGGACCTGCTGAAGTTCGGCCTGATCCCCGAATTCGTCGGCCGCCTGCCGGTGATCGCCACGCTGACCGACCTCGACGAGGCGGCGCTGGTGCAGATCCTGACCGAGCCGAAGAACGCGCTGGTCAAGCAGTATCAGCGCTTGTTCGACATCGAGGGCGTGGCGCTGACCTTCGCCCCCGATGCCCTGACCGCCATCGCCAAGCGCGCCATCAAGCGCAAGACGGGCGCCCGCGGCCTGCGGTCGATCATGGAGGACATCCTGCTCGACACCATGTTCGAACTGCCCGGGATGGAGGGCGTGCAGGAAGTGGTGGTCAACGAGGAGGTCGTGCACGGTGGCGCCAAGCCGCTTCTTGTGCATGCCGAGCCCGGGCCGAAGAAGAAGGCCGTTGCCAGCGCGTGACAGGGTTGGCGGCGGCACCGGGCGGGTGAATGGAAGGGGCCGCAAGGCCCCTTTTCTGTTTCGACCCCGACCTCAAGCGGACCTTTACATCGTTGCCGTGATCATGGACCCTGGTCTGGCCTCGAACTTCAGATGCACTCGCGTGCAGAAGGCACTCGACGGTGTGAACTGCTATGGGATCGACGTTGTTCCCGATGACCGGCGAGCCTTGGGGTCACGCCTGAAGGCTGTCCGGATTGCCGGGTCGCTCGGCACTGTCCTGCGTCAGCCAGAGGAGCGCCAATGACGCGACGTCCGGGGATGACCACGATCCGCCACATCTCCAGCGGTTCCGCCTTCGAATCCGCCATCGGCTATTCCCGCGCCGTGGTCTGCGACGGCTGGGTGTTCGTGTCGGGCACCACCGGATATGACTATGCCACCATGACCATCGCGCCCGGCGTGCAGGAGCAGTGCCGCCGGACACTGGACAACATCGCCGCGGCGCTGGCGCAGGCCGGGGCCGGCCTCGATGACGTGGTGCGGGTGCGCTACATCCTGCCCGACGCGGCCGACTGGCCTGCCTGCTGGCCCATCGTGGCCGAGGCCTTCGCCACGGCCCGCCCCGCCGCCACGATGATCGTGGCAGCACTTCAGGAACCCGCAATGCGGATCGAGATCGAGGTGACGGCGCGGTTGCCGGCCACCGGCTAGCGCCCGGACGGTGCGGCCCGGCCGGAGGAACCGCCCGCGACCCTTGGGCACTGGACCTCGCCCCCGCCATCGGCCATATGAGGGGGCAACGAACGGAGGACCGCATGGGCATCCTGTCCACCCTTCTCGGCGCCGTGACCTGGTGGGACGGCGCGACGCTCAACACCCGTCTGCATACCCTGCGCCACGGCCACAAGGTCGGCGAGGACGGGCAGGGCAATGCCTTCTACCAGTCGCGCGATGGCAAACG
>DAOLBY010000013.1:20922-21299 GCA_035324325.1 Paracoccaceae bacterium
CATCTACAAGGGCGAGGCCGAGGCCAGCCGCATCTCCCCCGAATGGCACGGCTGGCTGCATCATACCTGGGACAAGCCCCCGACCGAGGCGCCCTTGCCGCGCAAGGCCTGGGAAAAGCCCCATGTCGAGAACCTGACCGGCACGCCGGCCGCGCAGGTGCCCACGGGGTCGATCCGCCGGGCCGAGCCCGCGGCGCGGCGCGACTACGAGGCCTGGACGCCCGAGTGATGGCCGAGAACACGACGGAGGTTCTGGCGGGTGGCGCCGTTCTGGCCGCGGCAGGACCCTCGTCACTGACGGTGATGCGAATCGGCGCGGACGGCAGGATCGAACCCACCGACCATGTGATCGACACCGCCTCGACCCGTTTCGCCGG
>DAOLBY010000013.1:21309-36912 GCA_035324325.1 Paracoccaceae bacterium
GGGTTCTTCCTGGTCGCCGCGTCGGGCACGGGGCTGACGCGCGGCGGAGACAGCTACGAGGTTCTGGCCTCGTTCCGATCGGTCGAGGGGGGGCGCGTGGGCACCGACGTTCGGCTGGCGGGCGTCAAGGTGGGCAGCGTCACCGGACTGGCGCTGAACCCCGAGACGTTCTTCGCCGATGCGCGCCTTTCGATCTCGTCTGTCATCGCCCTGCCCGACGATTCCACGGTGCTGATCTCGGCCGAGGGCCTTCTGGGGGGCAACTTCGTCGAGATCCTGCCGGGAGGCAGCCTGGACAACGTGCAGCCGGGCGGCGAAATCTACGACACCCAGGGGGCGGTCAGCCTGATCACGCTCCTGATGCGGGTGTTCGGCGGAGACGCGGCGCCGCCCGAGGATGCGCCGGCGGCAGACGCCGCGCCATGATCCGCCCTCTTGCCGCAGCGGCACTTGGCGCCGCACTGGCTGCCGTCCCGGCACTGGCCGAGACGGGCACGCAGGCGCCGGGCGCCGTTCTGCGCTGGCTGGACAAGATCGCAGGCACGACGGGCGATCTGGAATTGTCGCGCGGGCAGGTGGCTCAGGCCGGGCAGGGGGGGCGTCTGACGATCCTGCTCGATGATTGCCGTTATCCCGCCGAGGGTACGCCGACCGATGCTTTCGCGCATCTGGTCATCCATGACAGCCTGCGCAACGCAACGCTGTTTTCCGGCTGGATGCTGGCCGAGGCGCCTGCGCTCAACGCGCTCGACCATCACCGCTATGATGTCTGGGTGCTGCGCTGCCTGACCGAATAGGCGTCTGGCGCATAGCCCGGCGGGTTGAAGCTCGCGGTTCTGGACAGCGCCGCCTCCAGCCGCCGGAGGTAGTCCACCCGCGGAATCTCCACCGCGCCGAGGCTTGCGAGGTGCGGGGTCACGAACTGGGTGTCAAACAGCGCGAAGCCGCCGGCCCGCAGCCGGTGCACCAGCCAGGCGAGCGCGATCTTTGACGCATCTGTGCGGCGCGAGAACATCGACTCGCCGAAGAAGGCCGCGCCGATGGCAACGCCGTAGATCCCGCCGACAAGCCCACCCGAAAGGTCGCGCACCTCCAGACTATGCGCTCGACCGGCGCGGTGCAGATCGAGATAGAGCGCCAGGATCGCGCCGTTGATCCAGGTCTCGGGTCGGTCGGCGCAGCCCTCGACCACGCCGCGGAAGTCGGTATTCGCCGTCACCCGGTGGTCGCCCCGTCCGATCGCGCGTGACAGCGAACGCGAGATGCGGAAGCCGTCGAGCGGAAAGACCCCGCGCTTGCGCGGATCGACCCAGTGGATCGTGGTGCTGTCGCGCCCCTCGGCCATCGGGAAGATGCCCATGGCATAGGCGCGAAGCAGCGTCTCGGCGGTGATCTCGGGATGTGTCGTCGGGTGCATCTCTAGCCCCGCGCGCGGCCAAGAACCATCCAAGGAACCCGGCAAGATTCTTGCACGGGATTGGCGCCCGGGGCGGCGGCGCGCCCTATCCGAACTGCGCCGCCAACCACTTTTCAAGCCAGTGGATCGTGTAGTCGCCGTTCCGGATGTCGGGTTCGGCCAGAAGCGCGTGGAACAGCGGCACCGTGGTATCGACCCCGTCGACGATCAACTCGCCCAGCGCCCGGCGCAGGCGGGCCAGCGCCTCGGGTCGGTCGCGGCCATGGACGATCAGCTTGCCGATCAGGCTGTCGTAGTAGGGCGGGATCGCATAGCCCGAATACAGCGCCGAATCCATCCGCACCCCGAAGCCGCCCGGCGCGTGGTACATCTTCACCCGGCCCGGGCAGGGGGCGAAGTTCGGCAGCCGCTCGGCGTTGATGCGTACCTCGATGGCATGGCCGTTGATCTCGAGTTCCTCCTGCGCGAAGGACATCGGATAGCCGGCGGCCACCCGGATCTGCTCGCGCACCAGATCGACCCCGAAGATCGCCTCGGTCACCGGGTGCTCGACCTGCAGGCGGGCGTTCCTCTCCGTGAAGGAGAACTCCCCCTCCTCGCAGAGGGACTCGATCGTCCCCCCCCCGATATAGCTGATCTCGGCCACCGCGCGGGCGCAGATGCCGCCGATCTCGGCGCGCATGGACGGCGTGATGACCGGACCGGGGGCTTCCTCGAAGACCTTCTGGTGGCGCCGCTGCAGGCTGCAGTCACGCTCGCCCAGATGCACCGCCTTGCCCCGTCCGTCTCCGAAGACCTGGATCTCGATGTGGCGCGGCTTCTGGAGATACTTCTCCATGTAGACTTCGTCGTTGCCGAAGGCGGCCTTGGCCTCGGACCTTGCGGTGCGGAAGGCGATCTCCAGTTCGCCCTCGTTCCGGGCCACCTTCATCCCGCGCCCGCCGCCGCCGGCCGTGGCCTTGATGATGACGGGATAGCCGATCTCGGCGGCAATGCGGCGCGCGGCCTCGAAGTCGGGCACGCCGCCGTCTGACCCGGGCACAACCGGGATGCCGAGTGCCTTGGCCGTCTCCTTGGCGGTGATCTTGTCGCCCATGATGCGGATGTGTTCGGCATTCGGGCCGATGAAGGTGATCCCGTGATCCTCGAGCGCCTGGGCGAAGGCCGCGTTTTCGGACAGGAAGCCGTACCCGGGGTGGACCGCCTGCGCCCCGGTGATCTCGCAGGCCGAGATGATGGCGGCCTTGTTGAGGTAGCTGTCGGTGCTGGCGGCCGGGCCGATGCAGACGCTTTCGTCGGCCATACGCACATGCATGGCATCGGCATCGGCGGTCGAATGCACGGCAACGGTGGTGATGCCCATCTCGCGGCAGGCGCGGATCACCCGCAGCGCGATCTCGCCGCGGTTGGCGATCAGCACCTTGTCGAACAGCTTGGGGGCGGTCGTCACGCGCGGGGCCTCATTCGATGATCATCAGGGGCGCGCCGTATTCCACGGCGCTGCCGTCCTCGACCAGAAGGCGTTTCACGACGCCTGCGCGGGGGGCCGGGATGTGGTTCATCGTCTTCATCGCCTCGATGATCAGTACCGTCTGCCCTTCGGCCACGGTCGACCCGAGCGGGGCAAAGGGTGTGGCACCGGGCTCGGCCGCCAGATAGACCGTGCCGACCATGGGCGAGGTCACGGCGCCGGGGTGCTGTGCGGGGTCGTCGTTCGATACGGGGCCGGCGGCTGCGGGGAGGGCAGCGGCCGCCATCGCGGGGGCGGCCATGGCGGGGGCATAGACCGGCATCGGCGCCGCCTGCACCACCGTCGACTGCTTCACGACCCGCACCTCCAGCCGGTCATCCTCGCCATACTCGCGCTTGACCGACAGCTCCGTCAGTTCGTTCTGGTTCAGGAGTTCGGCAAGCGCCTGGATGAAAGCCACATCGGCTTCGGTCGAATGTTTGCTCATGCCGTCCTCGTTGGCGGGTTCCCAGGGGCGCATCGCTGTCCGGGGGTCTTTCGCCCCCCACGCCCGTCTGCGCGCTTATAGGGCACGCCTTCGGGGGTGAAAAGCCGCGTTCTCTGCCACTTCTTCAGGCAGACGTGCTGTGCCCGCCTCCGGATCATAATTTACCGTTTGATAAAAAACGGGGTCTGTGCGACGATTCCCGGCAAAAGACGACCAGCCAGGGAGAGCCCCAGCCATGGGAGATATGCCGCGCAAGCACAGCCCGCTGACGCCGGGCGTGGTCGCCGGGCGCCTGCCGCCCGTCCTACTTGCCGAGAATTTCGCCGACCACGAGCCACCCTTGGACCGGCACGAGGCCATGGTCGCCGCCGACCGCTGCTATTTCTGCCATGACGCGCCCTGCATCACGGCCTGCCCGACCGGCATCGACATCCCCCTGTTCATCCGTCAGATCGCCACCGGTACGCCCGAGGCCGCGGCGCGCACGATCTGGGACCAGAACATCCTTGGCGGCATGTGCGCCCGTGTCTGCCCGACCGAGACGCTGTGCGAACAGGCCTGCGTGCGCGAGGCCCGGCGGCCTGAACGAGTACGGCATCGCCGCCTACAAGACGACTGGCGGCTTCGCCCAGGCCGAGGTGGAATGGCTGCTGGCGATCGGCGGCATCACCATCCGCCACGACCAGCGGCTGGGCGACAATCTGACGCTCGATGGCCTGCTGGCGTCCCATGACGCGGTGTTCCTGGGCGTCGGCCTCGGCGCCGTGAACGCCCTGCGCGCACCAGGCGAGGACCGCGCGAATGTCACCGATGCGGTCGAATTCATCGCTGGCCTGCGGCAGGCGGCCGACAAGGGCAGCGTTGCCGTGGGCCGCGACGTGGTGGTGATCGGCGGCGGAATGACGGCGGTGGACGCGGCGGTGCAGTCGAAACTGCTCGGTGCCGAGAACGTCACCATCGTCTATCGCCGCGGTCGCGAGAAGATGAGCGCCTCGGGCTACGAACAGGACCATGCCGCCCAGGCCGGCGTGAAGATCGTCACCCATGCCATGCCGCTGGCCGTGCATGGCAACGGCGCGGTGGAAGAGGTGGAGTTCGCCTATTCGGTGGAGGGCCCCGACGGCCTCATGCCCTCGGGCGAGACATTCCGGCTGCGCGCCGACCAGGTGTTCCGCGCCATCGGACAGCGGTTGTCGGGCCTGCCCGGAGGGCTGGTGATCGAGGGCGGCAAGATCGCCGTGACCGGCCCCGGCCGCACCGCGCTGCCGCGCGTCTGGGCCGGCGGCGACTGCACGGGCGGGGGCGAGGACCTGACGGTGACCGCCGTCGCCGAGGGCCGCGACGCGGCCGAGGACATCCACCGGGCATTGACGGGGGCGGCGGGCTGAAGCCCGTCCTACGGAGGACGACCCATGGCAAATCTTGCAACCGACTTCATCGGAATCAGGTCCCCCAACCCGTTCTGGCTGGCCTCGGCGCCGCCGACGGACAAGGAATACAACGTCGTGCGCGCCTTCAGGGCCGGGTGGGGCGGGGTGGTCTGGAAGACGCTGGGGGCCGAGGGGCCGCCGGTGGTCAACGTCAACGGCCCGCGCTACGGCGCCATCTGGGGCGCCGACCGCCGGCTGCTGGGGTTGAACAACATCGAGTTGATCACGGACCGCCCGCTGGAAATCAACCTCCAGGAGATCAAGCGCGTCAAGCGCGACTGGCCCGAACGCGCGATGGTCGTGAGCCTGATGGTCCCCTGCGACGAGGAAAGCTGGAAGGCCATCCTGAAGCGGGTCGAGGAAACCGACTGCGACGGGGTGGAACTCAACTTCGGCTGCCCACACGGGATGAGCGAGCGCGGCATGGGATCGGCCGTGGGCCAGGTGCCCGAATACATCGAGATGGTGACGCGCTGGGTCAAGAAGCACAGCCGAATGCCTTGCATCGTCAAGCTGACGCCCAACATCGCCGACATCCGCAAGCCGGCCGAGGCAGCGATGCGCGGGGGCGCCGATGCGGTGTCGCTGATCAACACGATCAACTCGATCACCGCGGTCAACCTCGACAGCTTTGCGCCGGAACCGACGATCGACGGCAAGGGCGCGCATGGCGGTTATTGCGGCCCGGCGGTGAAGCCGATCGCGCTGAACATGGTGGCAGAGATCGCGCGCAATCCCGGAACGCGCGGCCTGCCCATCAGCGGGATCGGCGGCGTGACGACCTGGCGTGACGCTGCCGAGTTCATCGCGCTCGGGGCGGGCAACGTGCAGGTCTGCACCGCCGTCATGACCTACGGCTTCAGGATCGTGCAGGAGATGATCTCGGGCCTGTCCCAGTATCTGGACGACAAGGGGATGGCGCTGCCGGATCTCATCGGCCGCGCGACGCCGAATGTGACCGACTGGAACCAGTTGAACCTGAACCATGTCACCAAGGCCCGCATCGACCAGGATGCCTGCATCAAATGCGGCCGCTGCTATGCCGCCTGCGAGGACACCAGCCATCAGGCGATCCTGATGAAGCCCGGCCGGGTGTTCGAGGTGAACGACGCCGAATGCGTGGCCTGCAACCTCTGCGTCAACGTCTGCCCGGTCGAGAACTGCATCACGATGGAAACGCTGCCCCTAGGCGCGACCGACGCCCGCACCGGCCGGGTGGTCGAACCCTACGCCAACTGGACGACGCATCCGAACAATCCGATGGCGGTGAAGGCGGCGGAATGACGGGGCGCGATGCCGGCGGGCCGGGCCGGGGGCTCCGGTCCGGTCCCCGCATTCAGAAGGCCATCGTCGCCGCCACCGCCCGCTTCCAGCGCGCATAGCGGGCCTCGCGCGCCGCTTCCTCCATCGCCGGCGCAAAGCGGCGGTCGAGCGCCCAGGTCGCGGCGAAACCGGCGGGATCGGGGCAGAGACCGGCGCGCAGGCCGGCGAGGTAGGCGGCGCCCAGTGCCGTCGTCTCGGTCACGTTCGGGCGGTCGACCGGCGCGCCGATGATGTCGGCCAGGAACTGCATCGTCCAGTCGCTGGCCGTCATCCCGCCGTCCACGCGCAGCACGCCCTCGCCCGCCCCGCCCCAGTCGGCGCGCATCGCCTCCAGAAGGTCGCGCGTCTGGTAGCCCACGCTTTCCAGCGCTGCCCGCGCCATCTCGGCCGGGCCCGAGTTGCGCGTCAGACCGAAGACCGCGCCGCGGCAGTCGGGCCGCCAGTAGGGTGCGCCAAGCCCGGTGAAGGCCGGCACCAGCACGATGTCCTGCGCCGGGTCCGCGGCCTCGGCCAGTCCCTGCGTCTCGCCCGCCGCGCGGATCAGGCGCAGCCCGTCGCGCAGCCACTGGACCACGGCGCCGGCGATGAAGATCGAGCCCTCCAGCGCATAGGTCGTGCGCCCGTCCAGACGGTAGGCGATGGTGGTCAGCAGCCGGTTGCGCGACGGCACGCGGTCGGTCCCGGTGTTCAGAAGCGCGAAACACCCCGTCCCGTAGGTCGATTTCATCATGCCGGGCGCGAAACAGGCCTGCCCCACGGTCGCCGCCTGCTGGTCGCCCGCGACGCCCAGGATGGGGATCGGCCGCCCGAACAGGTCCGGCCGCGTGGTGCCGTAGTCGGCGGCGCAGTCGCGGACGTCCGGCAGCATCGCCATCGGCACCCGCAGCGCGGCGCAGAGCTCGGCATCCCATTCGCCCCGGCCGATGTCATAAAGCATCGTCCGGCTGGCGTTGGTGGCATCGGTGGCATGGACCGCGCCGCCGGTCAGCTTCCAGATCAGGAAGCTGTCGACGGTGCCGAAGGCCAGTTCCCCCCGCTCGGCCCGTGCCCGCGCCCCCGGCACGGCGTCGAGGATGAAGGCGACCTTGGTGCCCGAGAAATAGGGATCGGGCAGCAGGCCAGTTCGTTCGGCGATCATCGGTGCCAGCCCGTCGTCCCGAAGCCGGGCGCAGGTGTCGGCGGTACGGCGGTCCTGCCAGACGATGGCGCGGTGGACGGGTTCGCCGGTGGCGCGGTCCCAGACCACGACCGTCTCGCGCTGATTGGTGATGCCGATGGCGGCGATGTCGGCCGGCGTGAGGCCAGCGCGTTCGATGGCGCCGCGCGCGGTGCCCGCGACCGTTGCCCAGAGGTCGGCGGGGTCATGCTCGACCCAACCCGGGGCGGGGTAGTGCTGCGCGAACTCCTCCTGCGCCGAGGCGACGACGCGAAGCCCTGCGTCGAAGACGATGGCGCGGGAGGATGTCGTGCCCTGGTCGATGGCGAGGATATGGGTCATGGGCGGGCTCGTTGCGTTGGCGTGCTGACTGGTGAGGCCGAGTCGGGAACGTGCAGCGGGGGCTTGACGGCGCCGCGCCGCCCGACATGCTCCGCCGCATGACGGCCCCGGCCATCCTGTTCCTTGCGTCGATGGCGGGGCTCGCGGCCACCCTGCTGGTGCCCGGGCTGGCGGATCTGTCCATCCTTGTGGCGCCGGCCGCCCTGGCAAGCCTGATCCTGTTCCTGCGCGCCGCCGTGGTCCGCGGGCGGGGTGCCGGCCGTGGACGGGTGCGGCCCGAACCGATCCTGGTCGATGGGTCGAACGTGCTCTACTGGCGCGGCGAGGGCCCCGAGATCGAGACCCTGCGTGCCGTGATCGCCCATCTGACCGAACGCGGCTACCGGCCCGGAGTCGTCTTCGACGCGAATGCGGGATACCTGATCGCCGGGCGCTATCTGGACGACGTGCCGATGGCGCGGATGCTGGGCCTGCCGGCAGAGCGTGTGCTGGTCGTGCCGAAGGGCAGTCCGGCCGATCCGGTCCTTTTGCGGGTGGCGCGCGACATGGGGGCGCGGATCGTCACGAACGACCGCTACCGCGACTGGGCCGAACAGCACCCGGAGGTGACCCGCGAGGGGTTCCTGGTGCGGGGTGCGCTGCGCGCCAGCGGCATCTGGCTGGACCTCGGGGCCGCCGAGGCGATTCCGCAGGAGGCCCGTGAAGCCACCGGCTGAGGCCAGATCCCGCTGAAGGGATCTGCCGGATCCTTGCAAGGACTCTGGCCCCTGTCGCACCGGGGTCACTCGGCCGCAGCGAGCGCCGCGGCGCCTTCGCCGGTCATCCAGGCATCGAGGTCGGCCACCTGGGCCGGTGTCAGCCGCAGGCCGAGCTTCGACCGGCGCCAGACCACATCCTCGGCCCGGCGCGCCCATTCGCGTGTCATCAGCCAGCGCACCTCGGCCTCGGTCAGCGTGGCGCCGAAATCGCGGCCGAGGTCGCCCGCGGCCGTGGCATTGCCCAGGATCGCGACGGCGTCAGTGCCGTAGGCCCGCACCAGCCGCGCGGCCCAGCGTTCGGACAGGAACGGATAGCGCCCCATCAGGCTGCCGCGCAGTGTCGCCACGCCGTCATGCGGGAACTCGCCCCCCGGCAGCGGGACGCGCGCCGTCCAGGCACCGCGGGCGCCCGGGAAGTGCGGCGCGAGCTTGGCCAGCGCGCTTTCGGCGAGGCGCCGGTAGGTGGTGATCTTGCCGCCGAACACGTTTAGAAGCGGCGCGCCGCCGCCGGCGGTGTCCACCGACAGAACATAGTCGCGCGTGGCTGCCGTGGCCGACTTGGCTCCGTCGTTGTAGAGCGGCCGGACGCCGGAATAGGTCCAGACCACATCCTCTGCCGAAAGCGGCTTCTGGAAATAGCGCCCGGCGAAGGCGATCAGGTAGTCGCGTTCCTCGTCGGTGCAGCGGGCATCCTTCGGGGCGCCCTGGTGGTCCTTGTCGGTGGTGCCGATCAGGGTGAAGTCCTGCTCGTAGGGTATGGCGAAGATGATCCGCCCGTCCGTGCCCTGGAAGAAATAGCAGCGATCGTGATCGAACAGGCGCCGGGTCACGATATGCGACCCGCGCACCAGCCGCACGCCTTCGGTCGAGTTGATCCTCGCGACGTTGCGGATCACGTCCTCGACCCAGGGGCCGCCGGCATTGACCAGCGCCCGGGCGCGGAAGGTGGCAGGGCCCTCCGGCCCCTCGGTCTCGACCACCCAGAGACCGCCCTCGCGCCGGGCCGCGGTGACGCGGGTGCGGGTGCGGATTTCGGCGCCGCGGGCGGCGGCATCACGGGCGTTCAGCGTCACCAGCCGCGCATCCTCGACCCAGCAGTCGGAATATTCCCAGGCCTTGCGGCGGAAGGCGGGGTTCAGCGGCCGGCCCGCCGCGTCCGTGGTCAGATCCAGTGTTCGGGTCGCCGGCAGGATCTTCCGCCCCCCCAGCGTGTCGTAGAGAAACAGCCCCAGCCGGATCAGCCAGGCCGGGCGGCGGCCCTTCATCCACGGCATGAACCGGGTCAGGAGGCGCGATGTCGGCGTGTCGCCATCAAAGCGCATGTCGGGGTCGTAGGGCAGCACGAAGCGCATGGGCCAGCTGATGTGGGGCATGGCGACAAGAAGCGTCTCGCGTTCCTCCAGCGCCTCGCGCACCAGGCGGAACTCGAAGTATTCAAGGTAGCGCAACCCGCCGTGGAACAGCTTGGTCGAGGCCGTGCCCTGCGCCAGGTCGCCCTGTTCGGCCAGACGCACCGTCAGGCCGCGCCCGGCCGCATCGCGGGCGATCCCGCAGCCGTTGATGCCGCCGCCGATGACGAAGAGGTCGGTGGGGGTGGAAGTGTCGGTCATGGGGCGTGTCCCGCGTGCGTCCTGCATCCCTGCCTATGCGCGAACTGGCCTGAATCGTCAAGGATGAATGTTCCTTTATGCGCGATTCAGGACCTCGATTGGCGCGATCTTGTAGGCAATCGCACGGTTTCGCTTGACACCGCCGGTATCGCCCGGTCAGGTTCGGGCGGAAGGGTCCAGCAGGGGACATCATGGCGCTGGGGTTCAGGCAGGGCGAGATTCTCGCCATCTTGCGGGCCGAGGGGCGCGTGGCGGTCGAGGACCTGGCGCGCCGCTTCGACGTGACGCTTCAGACCATCCGCCGCGACCTTGGCGATCTGGCCGAGGCCGGATACCTCGACCGTGTGCATGGGGGCGCGGTCGCACGGGCGGGGGTGGCCAACATCGCCTACGAATCGCGCCGCCGGCTGAACGAGGTCGGCAAGGCCGCCATCGGCCGGGCCTGCGCTGCGCTGATCCCCGACAACGCGAGCCTGATCCTCAACCTCGGCACCACGACCGAAGCGGTCGCGCGCGACCTCGTCAACCACCGCAATCTTACGGTGATCACCAACAACATGAACGTGGCGACGATCCTTCTGGCCAACCCGGACTGCGAGATCATGGTGGCGGGCGGCGCGCTGCGCCGCTCCGACGGCGGGCTGGTGGGCGACCTGACGACCGCCTTCTTCGAGCAGTTCAAGGTGGACTGGGCGGTGATCGGCGCCAGCGGAATCGACCCCGACGGCGACCTGCTGGACTTCGACCTTGCCGAAGTGCGCGTCAGCCGCGCGATCCTCGGCCGGGCGCGTCAGAAGGTGGTGGTGGCGGACCATTCCAAGATCGGACGGTCCGCGCCGGGACGGATTGCAGGGCTGGCCGAGGTGGACGTGCTGGTCACCGATGCCCCCCTGCCGGACCGGCTTGCGCGGGCCTGCGAAGGCTGGGGAACGCGAGTCCTGGTCGCGGGCTGACGCGTTCCCTCATTGCCCCCCTCCGGTCCTGCCTCGCCCGCCTGGTGCCCGTGGGGCAAGCCCGCAAGGTCCAGACGTGCGGCCGGTCATGCCACGGTCGCCCCCGCCCGCCAGACCGCCGACAGCGACAGGTCTGGCGCAAGATGCACGAGATCGGCCCGCGCGCCGGGAGCGATCCGCCCTGCCTCTGCGCCGATCACGCCGGCCGGCACCGATGTTGCCATGGCCAGCGCCTGCGCCAGGGGCACGCCCAGTCCTGCCAGCATCGCCACCGCCTGGGGCAACGTCAGGTCGGCGCCGGCCAGCGTGCCGTCCGCCAGAACCAGCCTCCCCCCCACGCGCCGGATCAGCCGGCCGCCCAGGTGCATTTCGCTCATCGCCGATCCGGTGAAGGCCATGGCGTCGGACACGAGGAACAGCCCCCGCGGCCGGGCGGCCAGTGCAATGCGCAACACCGCAGGCGCAACATGCAGCCCGTCGGCGATCAGACCGGCCGGCAGGTCCGAGGACAGGACCGAACCGACCAGCCCCGGCTCGCGGTGGCCGAGCGGCGACATCGCGTTGAACAGATGCGTGGCGCAGGCCGCGCCCGCTGCCACGGCCTCCTGCGCCTCGGCCATCGTGCAGTCGGCATGGCCCAGACTGACCGTCACCCCGGCGGCCGTCAGGCGCGCAATGCGGTCCGGTGCGGCTGCAGCGGGGGCCAGCGTCACCATCAGCGCAGGCAACTGCGCCCGGGCGGCGACCAGCGCGGTCTCGTCGGCATCCGTCATCGGGCGGATGAGCGCAGGGTCATGCGCGCCCTGCCGCCTTGGATCGAGATGCGGGCCTTCCAGATGCAGGCCGAGGAAGCCGGGCACACCCGCACGCGCCACGGCCACCCCGGCAGCGATCACCGCGGACGTGGCTTCGGGGGTGTCGGTGATCAGCGTCGGAAGGATGCCTGTCGCCCCCAGCCGGGCATGAACCGCGCACATCGCCGCAAACCGTTCCGCGGTGGCATCTCCCCCCACCTGCCAGCCCCCCCCGCCGTTCACCTGCAGGTCGATGAAGCCGGGGGCCAGCGTGCCGCCGTCGAGCGCAATCGCTGTTCCCCGCGGTGCCTCCCCCGGCGGCAATACGGCGGCAATCTGTCCGTCCACGACCGCGACCGCGCTGCCCGGGGGCCGCATCGCCGTGCCGTCGAATACCCTGGCACCGGTGAGGGTGAAGGCGCCGGACCCACCTGGCGGCATCACAGCGTCTCCGTCACCTTGCGCAGGTGCGGCGGCGTGTCGGGGTCGTAGCCGCGGGCGCGCGCCAGCGCCTCGACCGTGCGATACCACGCGGTGGCCAGCACAAGCGGCGCCACCATCCGGCGCAGCCCGGCGACCATGGGCAGCGACACCGCCCCCGGCACGTCGGGTGCCGTCACGAACACGTCCGCCCCCTGCGAAGCCAGCCGTTCGGCGGTGGCCCGGACCTGCGGCAGCGCCGCGTCCTCGACTGCCAGCGCCAGCACCGGGAAATGCGCGCGCACGATCGCCGCGGGGCCGTGCAAAACCTCGGCCGCCGAATAGGCCTCGGCATGCAGGCCGCAGGTTTCCTTGCCCTTCAGCGCAGCCTCGGCGGCGATGGCGAAGGACGGCCCGCGGCCTAGGACATAGAGCGACTGTGCCTTTTCCAGCCGCGCCGCCAGCGCCGACCAGTCGAGCGTCAGGGCCGCCGACAGCGCCTCGGGCAGGCCTGCAATGCCCGCGCGCAGGGCCTCGTCGCCCTGGCGGGCGCCGCGGGGAGCCTCGTCGCCATCGACCCCGCCACGACCGAGGCGATGAAGGTCTTGGTGGCCGCAACCGACCGTTCGGGGCCGGCCATCAGCGGGATCGCATGGGCGACGGCGCGGGCCATCGGGCTCCGCCCCTCGTTCGTCAGGGCCAGTGTCAGCGCCCCGCCCGCGCCCGCAGCGCGCATCATCTCGACGATGTCGGGGCTTTGCCCGGATTGCGAGATGCCGATGCAGGCGGCCCCTGTCAGCTGCAGGGACCGACGGTAGATCGAGGCGACCGAGGGTCCGACCGAGGCGACCGGCAGCCCCGCAGTCAGCTCGACCGCATATTTCAGGTAGGTCGCGGCATGGTCCGATGACCCGCGCGCCACGGTCACGATCAGCCCGGGGTTGGCGGCGCGCAGGGCGGCGGCGGCGGCGGTGACGGGCGCACGGCCCCGCGACAGAAGGCGCGCCACCGCCTGCGGGATCTCGGCCACCTCGCGCGCCATGTGGGTGTCGGTCATGCGGGGGTCCCTTCCGGTATGTCGCCCTGCGGGGCGAGCGTCAGTTCAACGGCGAAATCATAGGCATCGCCGCGATAGAGCGAGCGCGTCAGCTCGACCACGCGGCCCGAGGTCAGATGCCCGATCCGCTCGATCCGCAGCCCGGCCGATCCGGGCGGCACGCCGAGAAGGTCGGCATCGCGGGGGCCGAGGTTCGCGGCCGAGATGCGCTGCACGGCGCGCACGGGCCGCATCCCCCGGGCCTCAAGCGCGGCATAGAGCGAGGGTCCGACCAGCGCGGGATCGGGCAGCGCCCAGGTGGGGATCGAGGCGCGCTCGATCGCCAGCGGCACCCCGTCGGACGACCGCACGCGGTCGAGCCGCGCCACACGGTCCCCTGCGCCAAGGCCGAGCGCCATCACCTCTTCCGGTGCCGGGGCGGCGATCTGGCGGGCGATCCAGCGGCTTTCCACCGCGCGCCCGCGGCGGGCCATGTCCTCGGTGAACGAGGTCAGCAGCGACAGCGCCTGTTCCAGCCGCTCGACCCGCGGTGCGACGAAGGTGCCCGATCCGCGTCGCTGCGTCAGCGCGCCCTCGGCCACCAGCGCCTGCACCGCCTTGCGCACCGTCACGCGCGAAAGGCCGGTCATCGCCGCCATGTCGCGTTCGGCCGGCAGGCTGTCGCCGGGCTTCAGCGCGCCCGCCGCGATGCCGGCCGCGATGCGGCGGTGGAGCTGCAGGTAGAGGGGGCCGGCGCCCGTCTCCTCGAAACTGGCGGGGGCGAAGATGTCGGGCGTCATGCCCCCCCCCCCGCCAGCATCAGCGCGCCGTCGAGCGCGGGTCCCCCCGGCTCGGCCAGGGGCCAGCGCCCCGCCCGCCGGTCCCGGAAGGCGGGGCCAAGGCCGCCGAGGAACACGACAGGCATGCGGTCGCCGCCTTGCAGCACCTCGATGGCCGCCGCGATCTCGGCTGCGGCGGATGCGACCAGCGCCCGGGCGGCGGGGTCGTCGGAGACGAGGATGCGGGGCGCGATGGCGGCGAAATCGGCCGGCGCGGCGCCGCGGGCGAAGGCGATGACACCCAGACTGCCGCCGTGGTCGGCGATCAGCCCGGCAAGGAAGGGCGTCAGGGGCGCGTGCCCGTCTTCGGCGCGCAGGGCGGCGGCAAGCGCGGCACGGCCCAGCCAGGCGCCCGAGCCTTCGTCGCCCAGCACCAGCCCGCGCCCGCCGATCTGGCGGATCGCAGCGCCCTGCCGGCGGGCAAAGACCGACCCCGTGCCGATGGCCGCGACGATCCCGTCGCGGGGGCCCAGCGCGCCGAGGGCCGCGGTCACCGCATCCGTCTCGATCCGCAGGCGCGCAAAGGGCAGGGCGGCGCGCAGGCGGTCCACGGTGCCCGCGGCATTGGCGCCCGCCAGCCCCATCCCGGCTGCGGCGACCGAGGCCACTCCGGCCGCTGCCATGGCCGCGGCGCAGGCGGCCAGGATGTTGGCGCGCGCGCCCTCGGGGTCGGACAGGATGTTCGCCGGCCCGCCCGAGGCCCGGCCCAGTATGCGGCCGGCAGCATCGGCGACCACCGCGCGGCAACCGCTGCCGCCGCCATCCAGCCCCAGATGCAGATCCATGCGAATCCCCCTCGGTGGCATGATACCAAAGAAATACCATTTGGGAAGACACTGCGGGTTTCCGGTCGTTTGCATGCGCAGAAACAGGCAATGCTTTACAATTGGTATTATGTTGGTATTGTCTGTGTTCGAGGGGGATTCGCATGTCCGAGCGACCGACAGAGGCACGGCATCCGGCGTCGGAGGGGATTCACGCCCGGCCCGCGGTCGCGGTTCTGGCAGACCTGCTGGCCGCCCAGTCCGCGGCGGTGGCGGCGGTCGGTCCGGCGCTGCCGGCGCTGGAGCGCGCGGCGGATGCCTGTGCCACGGCGGTGGTTGCGGGCGGTCGCATGGCCTATGCGGGGGCGGGGTCCTCCGGCCTGATGGCGCTGGCCGATGCGCTGGAACTGGCCGGCACCTTCGGCCCGGCCCCCGGTCGCACACCGGTCCTGTTCGCGGGCGGGGCGGCGGTACCGCTGCACCTGGGGGGGGGGGTGGAGGACGATGCCGGCGCGGCGCGGGCCGAGGTCGCGGCGCTGGCACTTGGATCCGGGGATGCGGTGATCTGCGTCTCGGCCTCGGGCGGCACGCCCTATACCGTCGCTGCGGCGCAGGCTGCGGGTGCGGCGGGCGCCACGGTGATCGGCATCGCCGCGGTTCCCGGTTCGGCGCTGCTGGCGGCCGCCCATCATCCGGTGGCGCTGGAAACGGGCGCCGAGGTGATCGCCGGCTCCACGCGAATGGGGGCGGCGACGGCGCAGAAGGTGGCGCTGAACCTGATGTCGGTTCTGGTCGGCGTCCGG
>DAOLBY010000014.1:0-36526 GCA_035324325.1 Paracoccaceae bacterium
GCATCGCCCGCGATCACCCGCACCGGCGATGCCAGTTCGATCACCGGCACGGCCGTCACGCGCAGGGTGAAGCTGCGTTCGGCATAAAGCCCGTCGGCATCGGTCGCCCGAACGGTGACGACCGTGGTGCCGTGCGCGCCCGCGGTGCCGGTGATGCGTCCGGTCGCGCCGTCGATGGCAAGCCAGCCCGGCGCCCCGGCCAGGGCGAACACCATCGCGGCGCCCTCGGTTGCATCCGGGTCGGTTGCCGCGGCGGTCACGTCCACCGCTGCCCCCTCGGTCACCGTCAGGTCGTCCAGCGCCGTCAGAACGGGCGCGGCGCGCAGGGTGACGCCGAAGGTCGCGCGGTCGGTCCGACCAAGCTGGTCGGTCACGACCAGCGTCGCTGTCAGCTGCCCGAAGGCGCCCGCCGGATCGCCGGTGATCCGCCCCGTCGCGGGATCGACCGACATCCAGTCGGGCGCGTCTTGCAGCGCAAAGGTCAGGTCGCCCGGCTCGGACCCGGGGGCATCCACCACCGGCAGCACGTCCAGCAGGTCGCCAGGGTTGAGAAGCTGCGGCGGGATGGCGCCGATCACCGGCCCGGCGACAACCTCGACATCGAAGCTCTGCGAGGCAAACAGCCCGCCCGCATCGGTCACACGGATGGTGAAACGCACCGGGTCTGCGCCCTCGACCGCCGTCCAGGTCACGACGCCGGTTTCGGCGTCGATCAGCGCGCCCGGAGGGGCCTCGTCCAGAGTGAAGGTCAGCGCCTCGGGCGCATCGTCGCGGTCCGTCGCCTGCGGCTCGACCCGCAGGACGCCGGCGGCAGCCACCCGCAGGTCGGGCAGCGGGGCCAGTTCCGGCGCGTCGTTCACCGGATCGACGGTGATCGACAGCACGCGGTCCGCGCTGGTGAACTCGCCGTCCGATACCGCGAAGGTCACGCTGTCCGGTCCGAAGTAGTCGGCCGCCGGCGTGTAGCGGTAGGCCCCGCCGGGCAGCGCCTCGAACGTGCCATGCGCGGGGCCGGACCGAATGATGACGAACAGCGGATCGTCCTCGGCATCCGTCGCCGTCGCGCGCAGGTCGATGGTGGCCGACATATCCTCGTCCAGCCGCAGTTCGGCGTCCGTCAGGACCGGCGGCGTGTTCTCGGACAGTCCGCGCAGCATCACGTCGTCGATCCGCACCTCGGCGTTGATGGCACCAAGGCCGATCAGGTCGAAGCTGATATGGAGCGCGTCGGTGCGCGGCGCGGCCAGTCCGTCAAAGGAGATGTTGACGACCAAGACGTCGCCCACCTCGGCCACCGTGACGCCGGCAGACACGCGCCGGGTGCCGTCGGCCTGGATGTTCAGGAAGGCGTCCGATCCCGCGAAGCCCGCGATTTCCGGCAGAAGCGGCAGGCCCGTGCGCGCGTCGTAGAGCGCGGCCTCGAAGGCATCGGGTGCGGTTCCGGCAGCTGCCCCGAGGATCAGCCCGGCAACGGTGAAGCGCAGGCCCGTGGCCTCGGGCGGCAGGGCGAAGGTCTGGCTGATGCCCGCCATGGCGCCCGCGGCCTCGCGCAGCACCGCCTCGCCCGCGACGACCAGCGCATCGCCCACCGTCGTCCAGCGGCCCGCGGCGCTGCCGAAGGCACTGTCGAAGCCGCCATTGCCAAGGGGTTCTGCCGGGCCCGTCAGCACCGGGACGCCGCCGCCGAAACCGTCGGAGGTGTCCGAGAACACGACGACCCCGCCGCCGTTGTTCGGCCCCAGCATCCCGTCGCTTCCCACCACGCCCGGATCCTCGGGCGCCGGCGGTTGCAGGCCCACATCGGTGCCCGAAGGCAGGCGCCGCGTGCCCGGGTCGATCAGCGCGTTCATCAGGGCCTGGGGTTGGCCGACACCGGGGAAGTCGGTCAGGCCGCAGACGTTTCCGATCTCGTGCATCAGCACGGTCAGCAGGTCGTAGCGCCCCGCCGCATCGCCGGCCGTCGCGACGAAGACATGTGGAACGCCGGTCGCCGCGAACTCGGCCTGGTCGAGCGGCGTGGCATCGACGAACCAGCCCAGCCCCGCCGCATCGGCGTCGATGGTGATCACGCGGCCGAAGTTGTCGGCCAGCCGGCCGGGCTCGAGGTCGCCGATGCGGATCTCCAGCCCTTCGGTCGCCGCCGCGAGGCCGGGCAGCAGCCCGCTCTGGGCCCAGATGCCCAATGCAACCTCGGCCAGCGCCTGCGCCGCCTCGAGCGGTACCGCCGCAGCCCCTGCGCCCGTCTGGGTGCCGGTCTGCGGCCCCTGCGCGACGAGCTTGATGTTGTCGATCACGGTCATGAGCGAGATCGACTGCACCGCGTCGCCGATCAGGCCGAGCGCGCCGAACAGCAGGTTGTCCTCGATGCTCAGAGCGTCGTCGAGGATGGTGGTCGTGGTGCCGAGGTGCTTGATCGAGAAGGTGCCGACCTTGCCGCGCAGCCCCGACGGGATTTCGACCGCATAGGTGCCGGTGTTGAACACGCCCTGTTCCAGCGTGACGATCTGTCCGGGATTGGACGAGGCCGGATAGAGGGTGCCGTCGATGCCCTGGAACTCGACCTCGAACCGGACATAGTCGTTCAGGATGAACAGCCCGAACACGTCGAACTGCAGGTGCGTCTGGCCGGGTTCGAACAGCAGGCGGTTGTGGCGGATCGTGTTCAGCGAGGCGGCGGCATCGAAGGCCTTGTTGAACAGGGACTCGAAGGACTCGTCCATGCCGAACAGCGGCGTGTCGGGCAGGATCGCCTCGAACATCGCGCGGAAGACTTCGCCCGCGCCGAACAGAAGCCCGTGGTTCGGCCGCAGAAGCGCGGCGAGGTCGCCCTCAAGGCCGAAAGCCTTGGTCAGAAGCGCGACCATGTTGTCGCGGAACCACTTGGACACGCCTTCGATCTTCTCGACCCGCGCGGCCTTCTGGGCCGGTGTCCCGCTCGGCATCGCCGCGATCTCGAGCAGGTTCGGCGGAGCCCCGGTCAGGGGCAGTCCGGCCGCGATGGCCGCGTCGATCGCGGTCTTGATGATCTGCCACAATCCGTTGATCGGGTCGGCGAGCAGCGAATACTTGAACAGGTCGCCGACCATGCTGTTGAGCTGGCCGTTCGTCACCACGAGCTGATCGCTCTGGTCCCGCACGGCTAGGATCGCGACGTTTCCGTTCGCGTCCGGAGTGTCGTACTCGTAATAGTAGTCGTTCTGGCGCACCCAGTCGTCGCGCATCTCGCGTTCGGCTTCTGCCTTTTGCTCTGCCGTGCCGCGCGACCACGTCTGCACGCGCGACGCGAACCGCGTCGCGTCGATGCTGGCCTCGATCATCTTGGCCAGTTGCTTGTCGATCTTCTTGCCGATGATCTCGGCGATCTCGGCCACGATGTTCTTGTTGACGACGAACAGCCCGGTGATGTCCTGCGGGCCCTGGAACACGGCGGGGGCCAGCAGGTTCAGCAGGTTGAAGGCCATGGACAGGCCTTCGTCCACGTTGTCGCCGTCGTCGATGCCGCCATGCATCGACCAGCCGGGCAGGTCGTAGTGCATGGGGAAGCGACCGAGCGTGGCGGGCAGCGGCGGCTCGCTCCGGCCTGCCGCGCGGGCCTGTGCGACGGCGGTTCCCCATTTCAGGAACTCGTTGATGACGAAGCGCGTGCCGCTCTCGAAATCGCCGTTGAACACGGTGGGGACGACCGGCGACGGGGACGGCTGGCCCTGGACGAACCCGACTTCGGTGTTGTTGAACGTGAGCGGCGTGCGCTTGCCGCTGGCGGGCCGCAGTTCGATGCCGCCGCCGGTCCAGGAGAAGTAGAACCCGGTGCCCGTGGCTTCGTTCAGGATGGCATTGGCGGTGGCGGTGGGCGCGTTCTTGATGCGGGTGAAGTAGGACTCGTAGAAGGCCCTGACCCTGTTGGTGCCCTGCGAGAACACCATCGGGCTGACCCCGTACCAAGGTTGGTCGGTGTAGTTCTGCGAGAAGAGGTTGTACCAGTTGCCGCCCGCCCCGCCGCCGGGCAGCGAGCCCACGGTCAGCCCCTGGTCGGACAGCGTGCGCGGCACCACCTCGCCGTTCAGGTTCAGCGCATTGGCGTCGACCGTTCCCAGATACCAGGTGATCGGCCGACCGTGGACGCGCGCCAGGATGTCGTCGGCGGTGAAGCCCGGCACCCCGGCCGCGGTGAAGGCGAGTTCGATGTCGGGTTTGCCGGGATCCGGGTGTTTCGGCACGGTGCCCGTGTCGTTCGGCAGCCCGGTGCCGTTCGGCGTGGCCGAGACGCTGAAGGTCAGGCCCTGCAGGACCACCTGTTCGATCGGGGTCGGGCTGGGGGCCACCACGGCAGCCTGCCAGTAGTTGTCGGCAAATGTGATGTTCTGCCAGACGTGGACGTTCGGGTCCTTGAAGTCGGCGTAGCTGAGCGGCTTGATCTGGATGCCTGCATAGCCCAGCCAGCGCACGATGGTGTCCAGCGCCTCTGACGCCTTGGACAGCGCGCGGTACACGCTGGCCGCCGGCGGATAGACGAGGGTTGTCGCGCCCGCCAGCAGCTTGCCGACGGTCAGGTAGTTCTGGATCAGCCCAACAAGGTCGAGGTTCAGCGTCGCCTGCCCGAAGTCGTGCGGATCAAGGGTCGTCATCTGGATCAGCGACGGGCGGGCGGCCAGGTTCATCACGCCCAGGCGCTGGATGATCTCGGAATTGACGACCGTGCCGCGGCTGTGGCCGAGGAAGTGCATGGGCGAGGCGAAGAGGTCGCCGTTCGACAACTCGTTCAGGGCCACGATGGAGGCCAGGAACGTCTCGGCCGCCGCCTCCGAGAAGCCGCTGTCGGAGATGTCGCTCTCGCGGTACCAGTCCAGCACCAGAGTGATCGCCCGGCCGTCCGGCAGCTGGCTGCGGCTGGTGATGGCGCCACCCATGCGCTGCCCCTCGCGCCTGGTCGGATCGTAGGTGTGCCATTTTCCGGTCTGGCGGTTGTAGACGAGGATCAGCCCGGGCGAGCCCAGCGGGCTCGCCGCCGTGTTCAGCACCTGTGCGGTCGACAACTGCGCCGCCAGCGTGACCTCGTTCAGCGCGCTGTTGGCATAGTCGGGGAAGGGATCGGGCTGGAATCCGTGCGTCCAGACCTGCACCACCGAGAAGGGCCCCGGCGTCGGCGCGATGTCGGCGGTGAACTGGGCCGACCGGCGCAGCATCCCCCCGTTTACCCGCACGTCCACCCCCCAGTGGAAGGTCTGGCCGCCGGTCAGGATCCTGCGCAGGTCGTCCGAGGCGACGATGCGCACCAGCCATTCCGGCCTGCCGCCCGGCGGGATGGATTCATCATTGGCGGCGATGGCTCTGCGGCTGACGATCGTGCCGTTCGCATCCAGCGTGTATTCGTAGCCGCTTTCGAAGACATGCGCCCGGTTCGCGTTGGCGCGCCGGCTGTCGATCAGACGCCAGGGGTGCCCGTCTGTCAGCGTGGGGGTCGAGCCACCGAAGAACGACGACCGCGTCCGCGGCGGGTCGCCCGGGAACAGCCCCGCCCCCTCGGCCTGCGTCGACATGTAGAGATCGACATAGAAGGAAGAGGTGCCGACCGCCCGCGGGTCCATGCGGATCTCGAAGGCCAGCTTGTCGGGATCGGCGCCGTGCAGGTTGCGCAGGCCGAGCGGCTTGAACAGGGCGATCCCGGCTTCCTGCTGCACCGACAGGCCGCGCGAATAGCGGAACACGTCGACCGGTACGCCGAACAGCGTGTTGTTGTTCAGGGGCTGGCCGAACTGGTCCTGGGTGCCGGGCAGAAGGTCGATCGGCGTCTTGCGGTTCGCGCCCGGGTTGTTCGGCCCGAGCGAGCGGTCGATGGTCTGCTGCATCCAGCGCTTGGTGTCGAACACCAGAACGCTGCCCGACGCACGATAGAGCGCATAGAGCTGCGTCCCGTCGGGCGAGATCTGCAGTTCCTCCAGCGCCTGCATGGGAATGGGGCTCGTCGCCGAGACGAGCATCGTGTCGCCATGCGGGAAGTCGATCTTCTTCTCGTTCCATTCCGTCGAAGTCATGCCGAAGGGATTGCGGATCATCCCGACCTTGGACCCGAGATCGTGGCGCAGTTCGACCTGATAGGCGTATTCGGCCGAATGGTAGAGATAGTAGGACACGCCGTAGTCGGCGACCCATGCATAGGACAGGTCGGGCGCGATGGCGACGGATGCGGCGTTGCGGATGTCGAGGTCGTATTTCTGCCCGCTGGCCTTGCGCCAGCCGTCCACCCAGAAGACGCCGAAGAAGGTCGGGATCGGAATTGGCGTATAGATCACGCCGACGATGCCCTCGTTGATCTGCAACTGCCGCATCGTGCGGCGGCCGTCGTTCCCAAGCGGGTTCTGGAAGGTGTCGATCCGCGCCGAAAAGGCGTTGGGGTCGTCGTTGGTGATGGTGATGGTGTGGAAGCCCGTGAAGCTGTCGCCGCGTGACACGAAGGCCAGGCGCCTCGGATCGGTCGAAGCGGTGATCTCGTAGGGTTCGTTGAAGCCGTTCAGGGGTTGCCCGATCAGCTGCATGTACTTGCGCTCGCCGCCCGGCATCCCGCTGGGCGTGGCGTCGGAGGGATCGACGTTGATGACAAAGATCTTGCCCTGCGCGCCGCTGGCCCGCAGCCAGCTGTTCGACCCGAACATCCCCGAGTTGGGCACCGCGACGAACAGCCGCGTGCCCGCGGCATTGACGGCAAGGCCGGTGATCCTTCCGCGGTGGTCGGCGGCAAAGCTGTCCACCGGAAGGTCGATCGCAAAGCGCGCCTGCATGAAGCCGGGCGTGCCGGGCCGCAGGTTGATCACCCAGACCTTGCCGGCGCTGGCGGCGAACAGCGTGTTGCCGTCGCCCGACAGCGCGATCTTCTGCACCCCGCCCGGGATGCGGATGATGTCGGTCTCGGCCGTCAGCGGATTCACGTCGAACTGGTTCAGCGTCAGCATGTCGATGATTGCCACGCCCCGGTCGGTGGCGACGAAGCCCGCCGACATGTCGCCCGCCATCACCGTGTCGCGCACAGGTCCCGACATGACGGCGCCCGCATCCTGCAAGGACAGGCGCTTGACAACGGGTGCCGCGGGCAACGGCCCGTCATGCCCGGGCGGAACGCCGCCCAGCCCGACCCCGACCGTGTCGAAGATCTCGACGAAGGTCTCGCCGAAGCCCCAGGCGCCAGTCATTCCGTAGCCCTGGGTATTGGCGATCGAGGCCGCCTGCGACCGCACCGCCGTCGTCTCGCTGCTCCATCCCCCCACATCGCCCGCGGCCGCCGACAGCCCCGGACGTTCGAAGTAGATCTGCGCCTTTGTCGCCAGAACCGAGGTCGGTACCTCGAAGCTGATCAGCGCCATGGTCGGGCTGAGCATGATCGCAGATCTGTAGTCTGCCCCCGAAACATAGGCCGTCTGTCCGCCACCCATCGAGAAGGCGATGCGCGTATGTTCGATCCGGCCGCCGAAGCCGGCGGTCGGCTGGTCCGGGGCGTCGAGCTTCAGCGCGTTGGTCACGCGCATGGTCAGCGTCGCGACGCCGCTGCCGTCGATCTCGGGTTCGAGGATGTAGTCGATGCTGGGGTCGTCGCCCCAGATCGCATTCGGGTTGGGCGGGTCGAGGTCGACATCGACGCGGATGCGGCCGTTGATGCCGGTCGGATCGACGCGGATCGTGCTCTCCGAGTAGAGCCCCTCGTAGTAGTTCCAGGCCTTCAGGTCCTGCGCCCGGTCGTTGATGATCATGGCGATGCCGCCAAGGGTCGAGGTGATCAGCCCCAGCCCGAACATCAGCCCCGGCAACCCGCCCAGCGCGGCGATGCCCACGATGGGCAACACGGCCGCCGCCACCCCGAACAGGCCGGCGTTGTAGACCGACATGTAGTTCATCGGCTTGTTGGCCGCGGCGACCAGGATGTTGCCGCGCTGCGTCATCCCCGGGAAGGGCGGCGAGGCGGTGCGCACCATGCCGTCGGCCCCGACCCGGCCGCTGTCGAGGATCGTCCACATCCGGCCGAATTCGCCGTTCGTGATCTCGGACAGATCGTACTCGACGAAGAAAAAGACCTCCTGGCCCTCGGTCATGCCCGCCGGCGCCTGGATCGCCATCTGCACCGGCGCGTTGATCTGCGCGCCCTCGATGTCGAAGAACAGCCCGCCGACGAAATCGAAGTCCTCCGGCACCTCCAGCGGCAGGTCGGCCTGGTCGAGCGTGCGCAGCGTCACCACCGCCTCGCCGGTCAACTGGCCCTCGCCGAAGGCCACGGTGGCCCCCTCTGGGTTCACGAGGATGCCGCCTTCGGCGCCAAGCGTCCCGCTCTCCCCGGTGACGGTGGGCGCCGTGACGGTGATGCGGATGCGGTCCTCTGCCCCGCGCAGGATCACCGTGATGTCGGCCGTGCCCTCGGCGACGGCTTCGATCAGGCCGTCGGCCGATACACGCAGGATGCTGTCGTCGGAGGAGACGTAGATCACCCCCTCGTCGGCACGCGACACGAACTGTTCGTTGTCGATGCCGACACCCACGACGATCTGGCGGCTGTTGTCGCCGGGCAGCAGCGCCACGATGTCCGGATAGGCATTGATGCCATAGAAGAACGTGGTCAGTCCCACCGGGTCGTCGGGGATCCCCACGCGCACCGATGTCGCCGCCGCGATGCCGCCGCGCCGCGCGACGATGGCCGTGTCGCCCCTGCCGTTCGTGTTGAGGATGCCCGTGGGCGACACGCTGGCCACGCCGGGGTTGAGCGTCGTGACGCTCACATAGTCGAAGGGCAGGATCGCGTCCTCGAGATCCGCATAGCGGCCGATCACCACCAGTTCCTGCACGGCGCCCGGCGTGTCGAAGGCAAAGTCGCGGAACAGGAAGTCGATTTCCAGCAGCGGGGCATCCGAAACCCGCACGTCCAGCACGATCTCCTCGGAGGTCAGGAAACCGTCGTCCGCCGTCAGCACGATGCGGCCTTCGCCGGAGAAGCCGGCCGCGGGGCGAAGGAGGATGCTCTTCCCGTCGCCCGAGATGGTGGCGGTGACGTGCTCGGTGTCGATGATGCGGAAGATGGTGGCATCGCCGTCGGGGTCGCGCGCGATGGCGTCGAGCCGCAGGCTGATCGCCCGGTCGACATGGGTGAAGGCCTCGGGCAGCACGGCGAGAGCCTGCGGCGGGCGGTTGCGCGTCACGCCGTAGTTGGCGGTCAGCACCTGGCGGTCGGTTGCGTTCACCTCGCCGTCACCGGTAATGTCGGATCCCGGCGCGCCGCCAAGGATCAGCGTGCTGTCGGTGCCGTCCACTGAACCGTCGCCGTTCAGGTCGCCCGCCAGCGCGAGCTGCAGCGCCGCCCCCGCCCCGCCTGCCACGTCGAGCCGGTAAAGCCCGCCCGTCTCGATCGCGAACAGGGCGGTCGTCTGGCCGCCTTGCGACTGCAGCGACACCAGCCGTGCGCCTGTGACCGAAGGTGTGGCGCCGGCCGCATCGACCTGTACCCGCAGGATCAGCCGGCCGCCGGCGGCGCCCGCAACCTCGCTGTCGCGGATCGAGAAGGCATAGGTCGCGCTGTCGCCTGCCGCCACGGTCGTGACCGCGCCGGTGAAACCGGCGATCCCGCCGAGGTCGGCCACCACCGGCCGCGTCACGGTTCCCGTCGCTTCGTGGTCGAAGGCCCGACCGGCGCCGCCGATGGCGCTTTCCAGCGTCAGCCGGCCCTCGGCGTCATAGGCGTGGCGCACCCCGCTGCCGTCGGTGAGACGGCGCACCGACACCAGCCGCCCGGCGCTGTCGTAGGTGTAGACGGTGGCCTCGCCCGCAGGCGTCGTCAGTCGCACGATCCGGCCCGCCGTATCGCGCAGCGCCGCAATGGTGTCGCCGCCGGGCGTGGTGAAGCCGCTGTCGCCCAGATAGACGCGGTTCGCGCCCTCGCGGATTTCCATCACGCGGCCGGTCGGTGACAGGCCATGGCCGCGCCCGTCGGGGCCGGTCAGCATGAAGGGCATCGGACCCATGGCGCCCGGGTCGGTCACGTTCCAGGGCTGGCCGGTGTCGGCGGGGAAGTAGCGCCCGCCCGACTTGCGCAGCAGCACGGTGTCGGTCATCGCCAGCGTCCAGCCGGGCACGTCGGACACCCAGGCCGGCGTGAAGAATGTCAGCCCGCCTACCAGTTGCGCCACCGGCGCGAAGGTAAAGCCCAGCCGCGTGCCGTCGGGCGCCGTCAGCCAGGCGCGCGTACCCTCGGGCATCGGCGCGTAGAGGCCTGCGGCCTCGCGCCCGGTCAGCGGCGCGTCGATGGCAAGCCCGGTATGGAAGCCCGAGCGCCACATCCCGAAGTCGCGGTCGCCGCCCAGCATCGGGTCGAGCAGGCGCGCGATCTCGAACGTGATGCCGCCCAGCGACACGGTCGCATCGACAGCCCGTTCCACCTGGCGCACTCGCTTGTCGCCGCCGGCGATCTCGATCGCCAGCGTGGTCGTGGATCGCCGACCGCCGATGTCGATGGCCGAAAGGCGCAGCATGTAGAATCCGCCCTGCCAGTCGCGCGTGTCGAGCGTAGCAAGCGGATCGCCCGCGGCCGGTCCCGCCTCGCCCCCCGCCAGATCTGCCAGCTTGCGGCCGTCCTGGCTGAGGAGTTCAAGCGACCAGGTGTCAAGATTGCCCTCGACCAGGGATCCGCCCAGGGACACCGTGCCGGTCAGCGCCGCCGCCGCCAGTGCGGGGTCGAGCGTGACGACGGGCGCCGTGCGGTCGGCCGGGTCGCGCACCTTGAGCGCCAGCGATGTCTCGCCCCCGATCCCGTCCACATCGGTTGCGGTGGCGCGCAGCGCGATCTTGCCGGGCAGCGCCGGGATGATGGTGGCGCGGCCCCGGGCATCGAGCGTCACCTCCTGCCCGTCCGCAAAGAGCCGGATGCCGGCGATGTCGGCCAGGCTGGCGGCCACCACCTGCACCAGCACCGACTGGCCCGGTACGGCGGGGAAGGACGGCGTCAGCTCGATCCGCACGACCGGGGCCACGGGTTCCAGCGTCGCGCGCATCAGGATCGTCTGGCGTGCGGTGTCGCGGCCGTCCGAGGCACGGAAGGTGACGTAGTAGTCGCCCGACTGCCCCGGACCCGGACGCCAGGTCACGCGCCCGGTCGCGGCGTCCAGCACCGCGCCCTCGGGCAGATCGAGGGCGGTGAAGGTCAGCGCCTGGCCGTCGGGGTCACTGGCTTCGAGCAGGAAGGGGGACTCCTCGCCGATCACGAAGGCGCGGTCCGAGGCCACCATGAGCGGCGGGCGGTTCACGTCGGCCACGATGACCGTGACGTCGAGGAAGGCCGAGGCACCCGCGGTGTCCTGCGCGGCGAAGCGCACCACATAGGTGCCCTGCTGGTCGAACCCGGGGATCCAGCGGAATTCGCCCCGCACGGGCGAGAAGGCGGCACCGGCGGGCAGACCCGCCACGACCCCACGCGGGACCGGGTCGCCGTCGGGGTCGTTGGCGACCACGGTGAACAGGACCTCGGCGCGTTCGCGGGCCAGCTGCGGCGTCATCGGCGCGAAGGCGGGCGCGCGGTTCACCTCGGCCACGTTGATCGTGACCGTCTCGGACGAGGTGGCGATGCCGTCGCTGGCCGAGACGGTGAAGCTGTAGCTGCCGCCCTGTGCGCCCGAGGGCGTCCAGGTCATCGTGCCCGTGGCACGGTCGAACGTCGCTCCGCGGGGCAGGTTCTGCGCCGAATAGGTCAGTGCGTCGCCGTTCGCGTCGGTCGCGGCAAAGACATGGACAAAGGCCAGGTTCTCGGTCGCTGCCAGATCGCCGAATGGCGCCAGCACCGGCGCGGCATTCGTCATCCGTACCGTCAGTCGGAACGCCAGTTCGGTCTCGGCCGGGGTAGTCAGACCGCGGTTGCCGCCGTCACGCACCCGGATCGTCACGTCGTAGCTGCCCTGCTGCATCAGGGTCGGCGTGAAGCGCAGCACGGCCCGGCCATAGACCGCGGGGTCCGGGACCAGTTCGGCACCGGCCGGCAGACCCGACAGGAACCAGGTCAGCGGTTCCTCGTCGAGGTCCGTCACCAGGATCGGAAGCGCGATCTGCTGGCCGACCAGCGCCACCACGTCGCCCTGATGGGCAAAGACGGGCGGTTCGTTCAGTGCCTCGACGGTCACGTTGAAGGTGAAGCCCGTGCCGCGCACCACGCCCTGCGCCCCGCCGTCGTCATGCGCCACCACCGTCAGCGTGTAGACGCCGCGATCCCCCGCCCCCGGCGCAAAGCGCATCACACCCGTGCCGTCGCCGTTGTCCGTCAGCGTCGCGAAGCCCGGCACCGGCAGCCCCGTGCGCTCGTTGACCAGCATCAGCGTGACCGGATCGCCCTCGGGGTCGACGGTGGCGACGGGGATCTCCACCACCTCGCCCCGGCTCACCACGATGTCGTCGAACCCGGCCAGTTCCGGCCCGAGGTTCAGGGGCAGCACGGAAAGCGTGATGTCCGTCTCGACCACGGCGGGAATGCCGGTGCCGTTCCCGTCGTCGGTCGCGCGGAAGCGCATCGTGTAGGAGCCGGCGCTGCCGGGACCGGGACGCCAGCGCAGTTCCCATGTCGCGGGGTCGAACGTCGCGCCGTCGGGCAGGTCGCCCAGGGCCTCGATCGTCACGCTGCGCAGTCCGGGTTCCCACAGGCTTCCGTCGGCCAGACGGATGCCGGGCTCGTAGAACGGATTGTCGGGGTCGTCGGCATATATGCGCAGGTTGAAGGACTGACCCTCGAACACCTGCAACCCGTCATAATTGTCGAAGACCGGCGTTCCGTTCGCATTGAGCACGGTCACGGTCACGCGGTGCAGTGCGATGGCCTGCCCGTCGCTGACGGCAAGGTCGATGTCGTAGACGCCCTGCTGGGTATAGCCCGGTGTCCAATCGAACCGTCCGGTCGAGGAGTTCAGCGTGGCGCCGAATGGCAGGGTGCCGTTCAGCGTGGCGAACACCAGCGTCGAACCCGGCTCGGCCGTCACGCCCATGTCGAACCGCACGCGATCGCCTTCGGCGACGGTGATGGCCGCAGGCGCCTGGATGGTGATGGGCCGGATGCTTTCGGCCACGCGCAGCCGCATCGCATGCGAGGTGATGCGCCGGCCGTCCGAGGCGCGCACCGTCACGTCGTAGGTGCCGGCCTGGTCGTAGCCCGGTGCCCATGTCAGCCGCCGCGTGACCGGGTCGAAGGCAGCCCCGCCCGGAAGCCCGTCCACCCAGACCGCCAGCGCGTCGCCGTCCAGGTCCGAGGCCAGCACGGCGATCTCGACCACGTCGCCCTCGCGCGTTTCGACCACAGAGGGCAGGCCCGCCAGCACCGGAGCGCGGTTGCCGTCGGTCACCGCGATCAGGAAGGACTGCACCGCAGCCGCGCCCCGGATGTCGAGCGCAAGGAGCGTCACCTGCACCTGGTCGGCGGTGCCGAGGGCGGGCGTCCATTCCACAGCGCCCGTGAAGGCGCCGATGGTCATGCCCGCCGGCGCAGAAATCAGGTGGTAGACCACCGGATGGCCGTCGGGGTCGGGAGCCGCTGCGGTGAAGGCCAGCGGTTGCAGCAGTTCCGCGGTTTCGGGCGGTTCCGAGGCGAAGACCGGCGCGCGGTTCGGGGCCGACCCGGCGGCAACGCCGGTCTGGAAGGTCACGCGCTGTCGGTCGGGTGTGGCGACCGCCACCGTCAGCCCCTGCGACGTGGCGCCCGGCGCCAATCGGCCATCGGCAGGCAGCGAGGTCGACAGGTCGATGATCCACAGCCCGTCCGTGGTTTGGCCCGCGGCATCGACCGGAATCCCGGGATAGCCGCGCCCGGGGTCAAGCGTCAGGATCGCCGGCAGCACGATGTCGGTGTCGCCCCGGTTGGTGATCGTCACTTCCCAGGTCACGATCCCGGTCTGTCGGTTGTAGCGTGTGCCCTCGAACCGGATGTCGAGATAGGCCGAAAGGTCGTCGATGCCGCGGAAGGTGGTGACGTGGTCCTCGCCCATCCGGAGGCCGTAGATCGACGTGACCGACCCACGCACGACCAGCGTGTAGTCGTCGGGCAATACGCTCGACAGGCGCAGAAGCGCGGTGCGGCTGGCCGCGTCGTAGATGATCGCCGTGGGCTGTACCGCGCCCAGGTTCGTCCCGGTCAGCACATAGTTCGCCGGGTTCAGGACCGAGGCCGACGAGGTGACATCGCCTGCGAACATGTCCTGGTCGAAGCGCACCGTAAGCACCGGCAGCGGCAGCGGCACCAGCGCCTCGTCAGCGGGGTTCGTGGCCACCACCATGGGCGAGAATGCGGGGTTCAGCACATCCACCTGGCCCGACTGGCTGACCAGGATGCGCCCGTCTTGCGTCGTGATCACCACATCGCCGCGTGACCCGCCGGTGGCCAGTGCGACCCGGCGCAGCGTCTCCATGTCCACCATGGTCAGGGTGCTGCCGACTGCCGCCGCGCCGGTGGATCCGATGCGCCCGGCATTCGCGGTGACGAACATCAGGTCCTGAAGCAGTCCGCCTGCCTGCCCGAAGGCGATGCTGTCAACCGGCGCATCGAAGGTCAGTCGCGGTTCGGCACGGCGGCGGTCGCTGAACGACACGATCTGCGTGCGGTCGGGCCATGTGACGGCCCAGAGGACGCCCGCGCGGTCGAAGGCGAGCGAGCCCACGCGCAGGTTCTCGTCGCGGCTCCACTGGCGGAAGGTCTCGGCCTGCGGGTCGAAGACCGACACACCCGCGCCGGTGCCGACATAGATCAGCCCGGTCGCGGCCTCGATCGCGAGGCCCATGGTCACGCCCTGGCCATAGCGCGCGAGTACCCCGCCCGTGGCCCCGTCGATCTTCAGCAGCGCGCCGCCGCCCGTGGTGGCCCAGATCGCGCCGTCCGCGTCCTCGGCAAGGTTGAAGATCGGGCTGTCGAACTCGGCCAGAAGCGTGGCGTTGTTCGCCGCCCCGCCTTCGCGGTCGAAGGTCCAGACCTGCGCGCGGTTGGTGCCGCCCGATACCAGGATCGACCCGTCGGCCCGTTCCAGGATCGCCATGGGACCGATGCCCGCGCCGCTGCCGGGTACGCCGGTGACAAAGGCCTGCGCGACGAAGGGCGACAGCACCGATGCGAATTCGGAGGGCGCGGACAGGGGAGAGGCCGCAGGCACCCCCAGTTCGGCCAGCCCGAACAGGAGGTTGGTCGAGGGTTCGATGGTCGGCGGCGGTGGTTCGCCGAAGTTCGGAGCGGTCGGGTTCTCGACCGTCGCGGGGGCCCCCAGGCTGACCGGCTGGCCGTCGCCGGTCACCGCAGACCCGTCACGCGGCTGCTCGACATTGCCGGCAATGTCGGTCGCCAGCGCCAGGAACTCGTAGCTCTTGCCTGCCTGTCCCTCGAACACCGCCATTCCGGTGGCCCCGGGCACCCGCCGCTGCCAGATGCGGAAGTCGCCGCCATCCTCGGCCACATAGACGGTCACATGCCGGACGCCCGATCCGCCCGGCAGGTCGGCTGCTTCCCAGCGAACATCGATGTTCTCGGTGCCGGTGATGCGCGCCACGGCGATACGCGTCTCGGGCGAGGCGGCATCGACCACCTGCACCAGTTCCGGCGTATCCTCGGGCGCCAGCGTGTCAAAGCTGACGCGGGCCGAGGCCGTGATGCGCGCGCCCGGCAGCAGGTCGGCCTTGGGCTTGACGGTGTAGGTGACGAAGCCCGCCCCGATCTCGCCCGCCGTATTGGGCGGCAGGAGGCCGCGCAAGCCGCCCTCCATCGCCTCGCCCGTCAGCGGATCGATGGCCTGGAACACCCAGCGCGCGGCGGCCGGGTCCTGATAAAGGTCGATCCCCGCACTGACCCGCAGCACGAAGCCCAGCGTGGTGGAGAAGTCGATGTCTTCCTGCCAGAACCAGCGGCCTGCGGGCACCTGGATCTCGATGTTGCCGATCTTCATGTCGCCCAGCGTGAAGCTGCGCGCGTCAAGGTCGGGGTCGAGCCTGGTGACGACCTCGACCTGGTTGGCCGAGACGGTGTTCAGGCGGTTGTTCTCGAACCGCACCGTATAGGGCAGCGGCTGCGACGCCGGCAGCCAGCCGTTCGTGTCGAAGGTCTGCGGTCCGATCAGCGAGGCGCTGCGCCCCGCATTCGCCGGATCGGCGAAATAGGTCGAGAAATCGAGCTGCTCGAAAGCCGCGCCGCCCACGGCTTCTGGTCCATTGATGAGGAAGTCGGCCGGCAGCGCCGCGCCGCGGCTCTCGAAGGGCACCCAGGGCACATAGATGCGGGTGGCCGTGAAATGGGTCTGCTGCGTCAGGCCGAGGTTGTAGTCCTCGAACCGCGGCAGCGCGGCAATCGGGATTTCACCCTGGTAGCAGTCCGACTCGCGCGGGTCGTAGAACTCGATCTCGGCCATCAGCTTCGGGTCGTGGCCGTACATCTCGCGCAGCTGCTCGAAGAACAGCAGCGTGTCGCCCGTCGAGCGGATGTCGTTGCCGGCCGGCCCGAACAGGATGCCCGAGGCCAGCGTGGCCATCAGCGACACGATGTGCTGGCGTTCGCGGATCGGCGGCACCTCGCCCTCGGGGCGCAGGATGCCGGCCTGTTCCAGCGCCGCCAGGAACAGCTCGACCCACACATCCGGGTCGCCGGCCAGCGCGATCAGCGGCCCGGGCGCCGAGGGCGAGGCCAGGATCGCATCGCGCAGGCGCAGCGCCTCGCGCGTCTGGAAGGCCACGAACTCCTCGCGGTTCATTGAGGTGGCTGCGGCAAAGACATGGAAGCGGAACGGGATGAAGGGGATCTCGCATTCGCCGGGCTTGGCGACGTTCTTGTTGTAGAGTTCCTCGAAGGGGAACTCGGCCAATGCTGCCCCGAGGGCCGGATTGATCTCGGCCGCCTTGGCGGTCAGCGCCTCGAACCACTCCCCTACGTTGCCCTCGCCGCCTTCCAGGATGCCGTCGAGATCGGGCAGGACCGAGGCCATGCGGGCGCGGAAGGCGGCAAACGCCTCGTCATGCAGTTCGCGCAGGCCGGGATAGGTGGCGATGTTGAAGGTAAAGCCCGCAAAACCCGCCGCCGCCAGATCGTAGATGAAGCCCGAGGCGATGCGCTGGCCGTTGGTGTTGACGATGCTCTCCAGCCCCGCCCAGAACACGTCGGCATTGGCACCCGAGGCCGCGCCATCGGGCCGGCCGCGGACATTGGTGAAGAAGTCGAGGAACGGCAGGCCATAGACCCAGGGGTTCAGATGCAGTTCCGGCATCCCCACCTGGAAGAAGGTATAAGGCGCATCCAGGTTGCCGATGTTCTTCAGCGCCACCGAATAGGTGGACTGGTCGCCCGCCAGGATCACCCGGTCGCCGCCGATGCCGATCGTCACGTCGCCTTCGATCGCCCGCTCGACCAGGAAGCGGTAGGGTGCGATGGCGGCCTCGCCCGAGGGGTTCGTCACCAGAAGGTCGTAAAGCCCGAGGTCGGCGCCCGTCAGGTCGAAGGCCGCGATGATCCTGGTCGAATCGATGACCCGCCAGTTGACCGGCGCGAACTCGGCAAAGCCGGGGCGCACCAGCTTGACGGTGGCCGAGGGGTGGAACTGCGCGCCCGAGATCGTGGTCGTCACAAAGGACGAGGCACCGCCGCGGTCGGTCGTGACATCGGTGATCACGAGCGGCATCAGTTCGGCAAGCACCGTCAGGTCGGTGCCGCCCCCGGGCCCCGAGAAGTTGCGCAGGCTGACGTAGTAGGTGCCCGGCTCGGTCGAGGGGACATAGGCGAGGAGGTTGGCGCTGATCCGGCCCTCGTAGGTCGCATCGAACACGTTGGCCGTGGGCAGCGCATCATGCCGGATGTAGATCTCGTTCAGCGCCGTCGGGTCCGACGACAGGACGGTGAAGCGCAGTGTCTCGCCCGGCGGAACGGTCACGCGGAACAGCTTTTCCTGCCCCGGCTGCAGGCGCGCGGTCGTCGGCGTGCCGATCAGGAGCTGGTCGACCGTGGTTTCGATGGTGTCGGGCGAGGCGGCGGTGTTGTTGACCTCGAACGGACCCTCGAACACCTGGTTGAAGATGTCGGTGCGCACGATGACGCGGTAGCCGCCCGGGGTGGCGGCCGGCATCGTGGTGGTCAGCGAAAGGGTATAGCTTTGGCCCGGTGACAGGTTCTGCGCGGTCTGGACGCGGCCGATGGGCCGGTCGCGCAGGTCCCAGGTGCCGTCCTCGGACAGGAACAGGCTGTCGGTCCAGGTGCCGGCCGCCGCCACCTCGTCCGACATGTTGGTGACGGTCCAGGTGATGGTGATGGGCTCGCCCGCGCGGGCCGATGTCGGCACCACGATATCGGTGACCTGCAGGTCGGTGGGCGGCGGCTGCTCGACGATCATCGGCACCGCCGTGGTGCGCGAATTGTCGGTCTCGGCCTCGCCTTCGAAAACCTTGCCGCGCGGCTGGCCGCCGCGCACCGGGTCGGTGACCACGAAGACGTAGTAGGCCTCGCCCGGCAGGTCGGAGGGCACCGTGTAGCGCCGCGTGACCGTATAGCTCTCGCCCGACCCGAGACCGCCGACATGCGACACCGTCCCGATGAAGCGATCGGCGTTGAGGTCGAGGAACGGGTCGCGCGACAGATACACGAGATCGTCCCAGCCCGACTGCTGGAACGGCGTGGCGCCGCCCTGGTTGGTCACGGTCCAGGTCACGTCGAAGCCCTGGCCGCGCACTGCGCGAGCGGTCGCCGTGACGGCGCTGACCACGAGGTTTGGCGGCGTGGCGGGATCGACGCTGATCGCGCGGACGGTCGTGTTGTTGCCCTCGCCCTGGAACTCGGCCACGCGGCCCACCGACGACCCGCGCACCCCGGTCAGCCGCTGCGAGATGGTCGAACCCGCGATCCAGCTGTCGTCGAGGTCGGTGTCGGTCGCGGCAATGATGTAGAAGTTGCCCGTAATCTCGAACGGCAGGGTGACGCGCACCACCGCCTCGTAGCTTTCGCCGGCAGCCAGCACGCCCACCCGCTCGAACGCCGCCTTGATCTCGCGCCCGCCTTCCTCGCGCCGCATCAGGTGGTCGCCTTCGTCCAGCGACGGATCGAGCGAGATGTAGACGCGGTCGGTCCAGCGATCCTCACGCGTGTCGCGGTTGCCGGTGTTGGTGACGGTGAAGCGGATGTCGATGGTCTGGCCGGCCGTCAGCGTGTCGGGCAGATCCATCGCCGTGACCCGCAGGTCGGGTTCGGCATAGATCACCGGCATCAGCGCCTGGCCGACCGAACCGGACGGATCCTCGAAGGCGTAGCGCTGGTGGAACGCCTGTTGCGAGGGCAAAGCCCCGACGGTTTCCGGCCAAGTGCGCTGTTCGGGCAGCAGGCGGTGCCCGGTATTGGTGAAGACATAGACGTAGTAGTCGCCGTCGATCCCCTTGGGCAGGGTGAACTCGGCGCTGCGGGTATAGCTTTGCCCCCCGCCGAGCGGCGCCGCGTTCGAGATGTTCAGCGTCGAGACCCGCGTGGCCCGTCCCAGGATGAACACCGGATCGCGCGACACAAACACTTCGTCGGTCCAGAACTGGGTCGTGCTGCCGATGGCGAAGGCGCTGTCGTTGGTCACGGTGTAGCTGATCGTGACCCTTTCGCCGGAATAGGCCTCGGGCGGCACCAGCACCTGCGTCACGCGCAGGTCGGGGACGGGCGCGGTGACATTCGTTGCGGCCACCGCCACGTTGTCGAGCGGCCGCGGATCGCGGAGGTTGAACACGTCGACGATCAGGCTCGACCCGTCAATGCCCCCCGGCAACCGGAAGCTGCGCGTGATGGTGCGGCTTTGGCCGGGGTCGAGCGCATCTTCTCCGGTGCGCAGCAGCTCCCAGCGCTCGCTTGCGCCGGAAAGCAGGGGCGCGTTGGCCAGGGTGATGACGGTGCGATAGTCGCCCGACCCCGTGCCGCTGTTCGTCACGGTGTAGGTGACTTCGAACAGGTCCTCGCCATCGACCCCCGCGCGGGCAACGGGCGTCACCGCGTCGATCGTCACCGCGAGGTCGGGGTTCACCACCGGGGGCGGGTTGCCGATGACCTGGAAGCCCACGAGGCCCGACCCGCCGGCCTTGTAGTTGTTCGAGTTGTATTCGAACGGGTCGTCGGGGTTGTTGTTGATCGCCAGCGGGTCCTCGAGCAGCGTGGCGAAGGGATCGACCCAGGGCGTGATGTAGTAATTGCCCGAGACCAGCGAGGCCGGCAGGTCCAGCGTGACGGTACGGTCGTAGCCGGCGCCGACGGCAAGGATGCCGTCGTTGTAGCGGATCGTCTGGAGCAGGATGTCGCCCTGGCCAGGGTGCGGGCGGTTGCGGTCGCGCGTCAGCCAGATCTGTTCGGTCCAGGTGCCGAGGTTGGTGGCCCCAGCGCCGCGGTTCGTGACCGAATAGGTCACCGAAACCTGCGTGCCCTCGAAGGCCTGGAAGGGCGTTACCACGTCATGCACGACCAGATCGGCAAAGGGGATCGGGTCGATGAAAAGCTCATGGACGCGGACGTTGTTGTTCTCGTTCGGCCATTCGCCGACGGCATTGCCGCTGTCGGTCTGCACGATCAGGTAGACCGTGCCGCGGAACCGTTCCGGGATGCGGTAGAACACTTCGCGGCTGAGGTATTGCTCGCCGGACCCGAGTGCGGATTCGTTGCCGAAGGTGCCGAGCCGGATATCGTCGTAGGTGATGCGCTCGTCCAGCGACAGGAACACGCTGTCGGTCCAGTTCGGCACGTTCGTCGCCACCGGCCCCTGGTTGATCACCGTCCAGCGCAGCGAACCCGTGGCCCCCGCCGTCAGTTCGTCGGGCGCGATGATCGACGAGACCTGGAGGTCGGGCCGCGGCAGCACGGTCACGAGGATCTCGGCTTCGGCATCGCTTTCGTTGTCGTCCTCGGCGCCGCGCTCGAACACCGTGTTCGCCGCGTCGGTGATCACGAGGATGTCGTAGCGGCCCGTGACCTCGGCCGGGATCCGGATCTGCTCGCTGCGGATGTAGCTGAGACCCGCGCCCAGCGGCCCGGAAAAGACGAAGTTGCCCAGCACGATGTCGCGCGGCTGCGGGTTGCCCGGCGCCACGATCTGGCGCAGCACCACCCGGTCGGTCCACGACCCTTCGGCCGCCGCGGCGCCGATGTTGCGCACCCGCCAGGTCACGTCGATGGCCGAGGCTTCGGGCGCCTGCGCCGGGGCGGTCACGGTCTCGACCACCAGGTTCGCGGTCGGCGCCGGATCGACGTTCACCTGCACCTGGCTGCGGTTGCCGGCGTCGGTATAGACGAACTCGAACGGCCCGCCGCTCAGGCCGGTGTTGGGCCGCGAATTGCCCGGGATCTCGAGGAAGTAGTAGGCAGGCCCGACCCAGGTCTCGGGAACGCGCACCACGACCTCGCGCGTGTAGCTGGCGCCCGGCGCGAGGAATCCGATGTGGTCAAAGCGCCCGACCAGCGTGCGGCCGGTGCCGGCCGGGTTGTTGGCGATCCAGATCAGGTCTTCCCAGCGCGAGGTGTCCGTCAGGCCGATGCCGTCGTTGCGCACTTCCCAGGACAGCGTGATCCGCTCGCCCGACATGGCCGTCGCCGGCGCCTCGAACCCGCTGACCACCAGATCGGCGTAGGGGATCGGCGCGACATCGAAGAAGCCGGGCAGCTCGCCCAGATTGTCGGCCTCGAGCCCGTTCTCGAACACCAGACCCGTCGCATCGGTGAGCACGAAGAGCCGGTATCGGCCGTTGAAGGCCGGCGGCAGAAGCACCTGTTCGCTGCGGCTGTAGCTGTCGCCCACGTCCAGCCCGCCGGTATGGGCGAAGCGGGCAATCTCGATCTCGGGGCCGGTGGTGCCCTGCACGAAAATGCGGTCGACCCACCCATCCTCGAACCCGCGGCCCGTGCCGGAGTTCTCCACCGTCCAGCCGATGGTGACATAGGCGGGGTCGGCCACGGTCAGCGCCGGGGCGGTGACGGCTGTGACGGCAAGGTTGGCATAGGGCGCCAGCGCCACTTCGACCGCGGCGGCACGCAGGTTGTCCGTCTCGCCCGGGGCGGGTTCGGTCACCTGGCCCAGGGCGTCGGTCTGGACGATCACGAACCAGGCGCCCGAGACCTCGACCGGCAGCGTGATCTCGGCCGAAGCCTCGATTTCGGTGCCCGGCAGGAAGGGAATGGTGGCCGCGCTGGCGCGTTCCAGAAGCAGGATCGACTGCGCCGTGACCGTCTGGGTGCGCGACAGCCAGATGCGGTCTGTCCAGCCGCGGCTGACCGCCCCGCTGCCGGCATTTGCCACGACCCAGGTAACGGACAGGCTGTCGTTCGACTGGAACGGCCCGTCCGGCAGTGCCAGCGACTGCACCACAAGGTTGGCGTGGCGCAGCGACACGGGGTCGGACAGGGCCGTGTTGTTTGCCTCGCGACCGCCCTCGTAGATGATCGAGGCGGAATCGAGCCTGACCTCGAAGCGGTAGTCGCCCTCGGCGAGCGAGGGGATCGTGACCGTGAACTCCTCGTCACGGCTGTCCCCGGCCGCGAGATCGAAGCGGCGTGTCTCCTGCGCGAGGAACGTGCGGGCTCCGGTCGTGACGTTGACGAGGAACAGTTGCTCGACCCATGGATTGCGCGCCACCGCCTCGCCCGCGTTCGACACGGTGTAGCGCAGCGTCGCGGTATCGCCCGACACCGGCACCGCCGGCCCCAGGACCGCGGAGACCACGAGGTCGGGCGACGGCGCCTCGGCCAGCTGGATCGTCGCCGGCGCGGCGGCCGTGTTGTTGGCGAAGGCGCCGCGCTCGAACACGGTGCGGGTGGCGTTCGTCTCGACGATCACGTGGAAGGCGCCCGCCAGCCCCTGCGGCAGGGTCACCGCCTCGCTGCGGCTGTAGCTTTCCCCGACGGCCAGGCCCACCGACCGGGTGAAGCTGCCGACCTGCACGGCCCCGGTGCCGAGGGTTGGTGTCGGCGACAGCCACACGCGGTCCACCCAGCCGCCCGGGGGTGCGGACAGCGGGTCGGGACCGGTGTTGGCCACACGCCAGGCGACCGTCAGGCTTTCGCCGCCGAAATAGCCGCCGCCCGCCGCTACGACGCTTTGCACGACAAGGTCGGACGCCGGGCTGTCCATCGTCACCGCGCCGGCGGCACGGTTGTTGGCGCGGGTGTCGGGTTCGGTCACGGCCTCGGCGGCGTCGGCCACCACGATCAGCCAGACCTGCCCTTCGTAGCCGACGGGCAAGACGATGTCCGCGGTCACGCTGTAGTCGGCGCCGGCGCCGAGATCGCCGGTGCGGATGCGTTCGCCAACGAGGACGTCGCCCGCCGACAGGGTGGCATCGGTGCTGAGAAAGACGCGGTCGACCCATGTTCCGGCCGCTGTCGGCTCGCTGCCGGTGTTCACAACCCGCCAGCTGACCTGCGCCGTCTCGCCGCCGCGCGGCGAGACCGGCAGCGCCTCGATGGTGATGGCGAGGTCGGGATAAGGCCGGATGCCGGCCGCGAAGGTGAAGGTGGCGCTGTTGTTGCCCTCTGCCTGCGCGACGGTCAGTCCCTGCCGTGCCTCGGGCAGCGTGCCGATCCCGCTGGCATTCGCATCGGCCCAGACATCCACCCGCCAGCTTCGCGCCCCCGCCAGCCCGTCCGGCAGGCGGAAGGCGAGCGTGCGGATGGCCGCCTCGCCCCCCGACAGCGGCTGGCCCTGCACCAGGACGGCGGTGTTGACCAGGACCGCGCCGGTGATGCTGTCGATCACCCGCACGCGGTCAAACCAGTCGCCCGGGGTTGCGCCCGCACCGAGGTTGCGGCTGACCCATTCCACCGTCACCAGATCGCCAGACCGCGGGTCGGTATCGAGAAGCCGGACGCTCTCGACCACCAGATCGGGACCGGAGGCGACCTGCCTCAGGGCGCTGTTGTTCGTCTCGCCGTTGCCGGCGGGGTTCGTCTCGAACTGCTCGCCGAAGGTGTCCGCCGTCACCTGGAAATCGAACAGGCCCACGCCGGCCAGCCCCGCGGGCCAGCCGAAGGTCAGGCTGCGCGCACGTTCGTCCCCCGGCCCCAGCGCGGTCGTGCCGGCGTCGCGCAGGTCCTGGGCGAGGATCACGGTACCGGTGTTGCGGTTGGTGACCACCAGGCGCTCGGTCCAGGCGCCATCGGTTGCAAGCGTGCCGTCGTTGGCGCTTGTCCAGCGCACCGTCACGCTCTGGCCGGGCGTGAAGGGTGCCGGCTGGTCCACCGCCACGCCGCGCACCACAAGGTCAACATAGGGTGCGAGTTCCGAGGTGATCTGGATGTCGGCGGCGTTGTTCGCTTCGGCGTTGTTGTCGGTGTTGATCTCCTCGATGGTGTTGCCCACGTCGAGCCGCAGCGCCACGTTCAGAAGGCCAACGCCCGCCATGCCCTCGGGCAGCGTCAGCATCACCCGCTGCGTCCGCGTCTCGCCCGCCTCGATGGGTCCGCCCTGTACGATCAGGTAGGGCACCAGAAGGTCGGCGATGATGGCCCCGTCCGAGGCTCGGCGGATCGTCACACGGTTCGCGAAATCGGCTGTCACCGGACGGTCGCCGGCATTCCGGATGGTGTATTCGAACGGGACCGGACCGCCCGAATAGACCGGACCGGCGGTATCGAGCACGAAGTCGTCGATCACCAGGTCGGGTGCCGGCGTCGCCTCGAGCGCCAGGCGGATCGGCGCGGCCGGCGTGTTGGCGTAGATGTTGAAGGCGAAGGGCCGGTTGGCCGGCGCGTCGATCCGGCCTTCCAGCAAGAGCGTGTAGCGCCCGGTTTCCGGCAGGGCGAGCGTGTCCACATCGTTGCCGAACGACGTCGAGAAGACCTCGGACCCGTAGGGATCGATCAGCCGCCATTGCAGCCAGCCGTCGCCTACGGTGCGGTCGAAGAAGAACCGTTCGCCCGCTTCGGCGTCGAAGGTCCAGGCAGAGGTGTTCTGGCCCGGCGTCAGGGTTCCCGCGTTCTGGGTGCCGACGGTCAGCGGCTGCGCATTGCCGAGGTCGAGCACCGCGATGGAATAGGCCCCGGTATTGCCGCCCGCCGGGATCACGCGCAGCCGGTAGGTGCCGGGGATCAGCGCAAAGACCGGCGCGGTTGTGGCGTTGGAACTGTCCGAGGCGTTGAACGTGCGGGCACCTTCCACCCCGCGCGGCCCGACAAGCTGCCAGGACCACGACCCGGAATTCGGCGCGCGGACGTCGACGTAGTAGAGGCCGCGGTCGTCCACCTCGAAGGTCCAGGTGTCGACGCCCCCGGGCAGCGGGATCGCGGCATTGATCGGCACATCGAGTTCCAGCGCATTCTCGGTGCCGGTCAGCGGCACCAGCCGGAACTCGTGCGTGCGGGTGCCGGCAAGGCTGACGTTGCCCTCGACGATCAGGTATTGAGCGCCGTCCGCGTTCAGCGTGACCGTGGCGATGTCGGTCGAAGGGCCGACGGTCGATGCCGTGGTCAGGGTGCCGAAGCGGTTGACGATCCACCAGCGGCCCGAGGTCAGCGTCCCGCCCAGGTAATCCAGGTAGTATTGCGCGCCCTGTGTCCCCTCGAAACGGTAGATCCGCGTGGAATTGGCCGGGTCGTGGGTGGCGCTGACGGTCGTGCCGATGGGCAGCGTCTCGGCCGTGGCAAGGTCGAACAGGGTGAAGCCGTAGTCGCCCGTCGCGCGGCCGGTGCCGGTGACGGTCAGCACATAGTCGCCCGGTTCGGCCGCGATGGCGGGGTTCGACACCGACCCGGCATCGGCCGATTGCAGCGTCGATGACGCGAGCGTGCCACGCGGACCGGTCAGCGTCCAGGTCAGGTCGCTCCGGTTGGTCAGGCTGTCGAAATGCAGCAGCGCCGCACCGGGCAGCGAGAAGGTGTGCTGCGCCCGGTCGCCGATCCCGGCAATGGCGCCGGAAACCGTCGCGCCGAGGGTCATCGCGCTGGTGGTCGTCTGCGGGGCGTGGACCGTCACCGTATGGGTCGAGGTGCCGGTGGCGGTGTACCGCCCTTCCACGGCCAGGATGTAACGGCCCGCAACGGTCAGCGGCAGGCGCTCCAGATCGGTGCCGACATTGGTGGGGTTCGCCACCAGCGCGCCGTTCGGCCCGATCAGCCGCCACCAGGTGTTGCTGCCGGACGCCTGCGTGACGGTCAGGTAGAAGTTGGCATCGCCGGGCCAGTCGAAGGCGTAGATCCGCGTCGCATTGGCGGGGTCGGGGGGGGCCGTGACCGCCGTTCCGGGCGTCAGGTCCACCGCGTCGGCGGTATCCAGAAGCGCGATGGAATAGCCACCCGTCGATACGCCCGATGCCTGCACGTTCAGCAGGTAGCTGCCCGCCGGCAGGTCGAGGATGTTGGCGCCGGCGCGGTCCACCGAGTCCGACGATGCGAAGGACAATGCCGAGGTGCCTACCGGCCCGGTCACGAACCACTGCATCGCGCTGTTGTTTGTACGCGGGTCCACCATAAGGCGCCCGGGTTCGGTCAGGGTAAAGGCCCAGCGGTCCACAGCCCCTGCCAGCGCGATGGTACCCGAAAGCTCCTGTCCGAAGACCGCCTGCGGCAGGGGTGCGGCCGCGACCGGCAGGATCGACACGTCGTCGATCCACATGTTCATCGTGTTCGTTGCACCGTTCCCGGCCTGGATGGCGAACCGCCCCGCGGCCAGGTCGAAGCCGCCGACGAAATGGCCGGCGAGCAGGCGGACCGTCACGCCGTCGAGCGTCAGGTCGACCGAAACCTCGGCCCCCCCCGGCACCCGGACCAGCGACAGGTCCAGCCGGCCTGCCCGCGCCATCAGGTCGGCGGTCGTGATCCCGAATCCCGACAGCGGCACCTCCAGCCGCTTGGCGTTGTTCCAGTGCACCGACAGATGCGGCACCGCGCCGTCGCCGCTGGTCGCCAGCAGGTCGATCGCCACGCCGAACACGCCGGCAAGGTTCGGCTCGGGTCCCGCCCCCAGGATCGAGGGGATGCTTCCGTTGCGTCCGCGCGCTTCGTCCGGCACCCACATGGCGGCAAAGCCGTGGCCGGGCGCGTTCACCGCCGGCGGGTCGAGGTGGAAGTCGAAGCCGAGGCCGATGCTGTCGAACCGCCCCGTCGCGGTCTGCGAGAAGGCCACCATCGTCGCCTGGTTGCCCGACAGCACGTCGAGCATCCGCAGCATGGTGTTGCCTTCGATGGTTTCCAGCGTCGGCACCGTCCCCGTGAAGGCGCTGCGCACCTGCCCGATGCCCGAACCGAGTTCGAAGGTCTCTTCCGTGTCGCCGATGGCATCGGGCAGCACGGCCCGGGTGAGGGTGAAGCGGTAGGCATTCGACGTCGGCGCGTCCTGGGTCGAGCCTTCGATCACCACGATGTAGCGGCCGGTCACCGGCAGGATGAAGGGGCCGCCGCTGTTCAGTTGGCCGGCATGGATCTGGTAGCCGTCGGGCGACAGGATGCGCCACCAGGTGTTGGCCGCGGGCTTCTGCGCCACCAGAAGGCTGAATGCCTCGCCCGCCTCGGCGTCGAGCGTATAGGCCCGGATGCCGCGGCCGTCGTCGGGCAGGTTGGTCGCCGGGATCTCGTCGTTGAAGGCTAGGCTGCCGGCCGGGGCGGTCACGTCGCGCAGGCGGAAGGGGAAGTCGCCCGTCAGGTCATTGGTCGCCCGGATCAGAAGTTCGTATTGGCCTGGCCCCAGCCGCATCACCGGATCGGCCGTGCGGTTCACGCCTTTCGTCTGGTCGAAGCGGCGGGCCGACACCACCTCGCCCTGCGGACCGCGCAGCGTCCAGACCAGCGCTGACTGGTGCTGGAGCGCGTCGAACATCAGGAAGGCCGGATCGTCCAGCGTGAAGGAATAGATTGCGCGCTGCCCGGGAAGCGGGAGCGCCGCCGTGGTCAGCGCGTCGAGCACCAGCGCCACCGGCATCGGGTCGGGCGTGTCCACCACCCGCAGCGCATAGCCGGCCCGCCCGCCGCGCCCGACCTCGCCCTCGATCATCAGGACATAGGTGCCGGAATAGGCCAGCGTCACCTCGCCCTGGTCCGAGGGACTGACGGGCCCCAGCGAAACGCGGCCGAAGGGGTCGATCAGCCGCCAGCGCACGCCGGTGGAGCCCGATATGTGGTCGATGAACACCCTTCCGCCCGCCGGCGCGACGAAGCGGTAGAAGTCGGTCTCGTTCGCGGGCTCGAGCTCTCCGGCAACCTGCACGCCGGGCGTGAGTTCCACGGCCGCCGCCAGATCGACGATCCGCAGGTTGAAGTTGCCCAGCGCGTCGCCCGCCCCTGTCACTCGTAGCGTGTAGTCGCCGGCGGGCAACGACAGCACAGGGTTGGTGCCGCCGATCCCTGCGGAATCGCTGGCGGACAGGTTTCGCGCGTTGATGACGGTGCCTTGCGGTCCCGCGAGCGTCCAGTTGATGTTGTTCCGGTTGCTCAGGCTGTCGAGGTAGATCCGCGTGGCCTGATCCAGCGTGAAGGCATAGGTGATTTCCTGTCCGACGCTGGCGATGGTGCCTGTGATGCCGCCCGCGTTCAGGTCGATCAGCCGCGCCTCGGCCCCGGTCGGCGAAACGTCGGCCGTCACCCCGTCCGGGATGGCATCGAGCGGCAGATACAGGCGCAGTCCGGCTTCGTCGCCAAGCAGGGGGCCGTTCATGCCGGCCGCGATCTCGGCCTCGCTGCGGATCACCGACCAGATGCGCACTTCGTCGATGGCGCCCTGGAACATCACGGTGGTCGATCCGTCCTCGACCGCGCGGCCGATCCGGACGGGGGCGTCGTTGCCGCGGGCCAGCGTCGTGGGCAGCCCCGCCTGGGTCTGGACGAGCACGCCGTTGACGTAGATGCGCATCTGCCCGGCGATGCGGTCGAACACGCCGGCCACATGCGTCCATTGCCCCCGCGGCACGAGGCTGTTCGCCGTCGTCGCGGTGCGCGTGCCGGCCTCGCCCTCGACATTCGTGGCGATCTGGATCTGCCCCGACGATCCCAGCCACATCGCATAGACGCGGCCGGTCGAGGTGCCGTCGTACTTGTTGACGATCGGCATCCAGGTGTTCTCGAAGGTGTCGGGGTTCACCCAGGCTTCGATCGTCACGTTGCCGCGCTGGTTGAGGTCGGTCTCGTGGTCGATCTCGAGGAACTCGGTCCCGCGCAGCACGATCGCCCCGCCGAGGTCTGCGTTCGGACCGGCGCTCGTGACCGGGCCGGACCCGGGATTGGCGCCGCCCAGGCTGTAGGCAATCGGATCGGCGTTGACCTTGGCAATCCGCAGCGTGAAGGCGGCCGCGTCCTGCGGATAGAGGTTGCGGTTGGTTTCCAGAACCAGCGTGTAGCGGGCGCTTGCGCCGATCTCGACCGGGCCGAAGTCGCCCGCTGCGACCGGACCGTGGACCTGCCGGCCATACTGGTCGATCAGCCGGAACGCGGCTTCGGAGGACGCAAGGCTGAAGGCACCGATGTCGAAGAACAGCCGGTCTCCCGCCGTCGCGTCGAAGGCCAGCGCCACCGCCGACCGGCCAGCCGGCACGGTGACGGCGAGAGGGGCCTGATCGATTGCGATGGCCTGCGCCGTACCGAGGTCGAGCAGCCGCAGGCCGTAGCCGCCCTTGCCGGTGGAAGTGCCCGCGAAGGTCAGCGTGTAGGTTCCGGGCGGGGCGACGAAGGCCTGGTTGGCCGCGTTGCCCTGAAGGCCGGTCGCGTTCAGGAGCCGGCTTATGTTCACGCCCGGCCCCCGCAAGGTGGCGCGGATGTCCGAAGCATCGGATAGCGTGTCCCAGAACAGCACCCGTTCGGCATCGAGCGTGAAGGTGTAGCGGTCGACCTGGCCGGCCCGGTCGATGCGGCCCTCGAACAACCCCTGCAACGGCTCGGTGGCCGAGATCACCTGGCCGTCCAGCCCGTTGCCCGAGGCGTCGGCCAGCACCGGCTGTCCCGCCGCCCCTGCCATCGGCAGGTCGATCAGCGCTACCGGCACCGTCCCGCCGGCAAAGGCCGCCGCGGCCTGTCCCGCGCTCAGCGCCTGGTTCCAGAGGCGGAACCCCTCCATCGCGCCGCGGAAGGTGGTGTAGGCGGCGTTGCGCTCGAGCCCCGTGCCGATCACGAGCGGCGTGCCGCCGGTGTCGATCGACTGGCCCGTGCGCAGCGCGCCGGAGGACACGAGGACACCGTTCAGGTAGATCGACAGGGCGCCGGTCGTGCGGTCAACCACGCCGACCGCATGGTTCCAGTCATCGAACCGGACGAGGCTGCCGGCGCTTTGCGTGAATTGTTGTCCCGAGGCATCGGCGGCGGTCAGCAGGATCGACCCGTTCGCGTTGAGCCAGAGCGCATATTGCCGCCCGTTGCCGGTGCCGAGTCCGGTGCCACTGTAGACGAGCGGCGTCCAGGTGTTCTGCGGCTGGTCGGGGCGGAACCACAATTCCACGGTTACGTCGCCGCGGATGTTGGTGGCAGGATCGGCGATCTCGATCCGTTCGGCGCCGCTGAAACCCGCAACCGCCTCGCCCGCCCGGCCCGCCGCCGTGTCGAACCCGGGCCGCCCGCCGATGGCGTCTAGGTCGGCGTCGAGGTCGCGCTGCACGGCGCGGTGCAGCACCAGATCGTATTCCGTCGTGCCGGAATTGCCGTCGTAGATGCGCCCGTCGATCAGCAGCGTGTAGGTGCCGCTGCGCTGCAGCCGGTAGACATCCCGGTCCTGCAGGAAGGTCGATCCGATGGCGAGGTTGCCGATCGGGTCGATCAGCCGCCAGTAGGGGCTGCCGCCGGTGCGGCGCAGCAGATCGAGGAAGATCGCCTCGCCGGCAACGCCGTCGAAGCGCAGCGCCTCGGTTGCCGTGCGCGGCGACAGGATGCCCGAGATGCGTTCGTCCAGCGCGACGGTGCGGCCCTGCGCCAGGTCGAGGATGGCAAAGCCGTAGTCGCCTGTGGCCCCGCTGGCAAAGGACACCTCGACCCGCCAGATGCCGGCGCGGGCGCGGATCACCGGGTTGCCGCCGATGTCCACGCCGTCCGAGCTGTCGAAGTTCGTGGTGCGGTCGTAGCCGCCGGGCCCGGTGATGCGGATGCGCCCGTTGGCGTTCTGCGTCAGCATGTCGAGGACCAAGAGCGCGTCCTCGGCCAGGTCCAGGGTGAAGGCATGGATCTGGCCCGGGCGGCCGACGGTGCCCGTCATCACCTCGCCGCGCGCGAAGCTGCGCACCGCCGGGTCCTGCGCCGACAAGAGCGTGAAGCCCGCGCTGCGCGGCTGCGCGGCGGGGGAATCGCTGCGCCCCTCGACCATCAGCAGGTAGCGCCCGGTGAAGGCCAGCGCCGGAAGCGGCCCGGTCTGCCAGCCCTGCGGCCCGTTCGTCAGTTGCCGGCCGAAGGGGTCGAGCAGTCGCCAGACCAGGTTGCCGGTCGAACCGCCGCCGGTGATCGTCAGCCCCGCCAGCGTCAGCCGGTCGCCCGCAACGGCGTCGAAGGCGAACAGCGATGTCCGAGACGGCGGATCCTGCCCGAAGGTCACGGGCGCGTCGAGGTCGATCAGCGTCGCCGTGGCCGCATCGAGCAGGCGGAACGAATAGGCGGGCTGCTGGATCCCGCTGGCGACGACCCGTGCCGTGTAGGTGCCCGGCCCGAGCGCCATGAGCGCCGGGTTGAAGGACTGGGCATCGCCCGTGGACATGCTGAAGCTGCGCGAGAACCCGCCCGTCCCGCTGATGACCAGCGTGGCATTGGATGTCGGCAGCAGCGTGTCGAATACCACCTGCGCCGCTGCGCCAAGGGTGAAGCTGTAGCGGTCCTCGCCCCGCGGGCTGGCGATGGTGCCCGACAGCGTCTCGCCCAGAACCAGCGCGAAGTCGCGGTCGATCACACGGCGCAGGTTTGCGGTGAAGCTGGCGTTCGCCGTCGCGCTGTCGAAGGCATAGCCCTCGAAGATCAGCGTGTAGGTGCCGGTATGGGTCAGGGTCTCGACCGGCGGGTCCGATGACAGCCACTGGCCATAGCGGATGGTCCGGCCCCAGGGGTCCAGGATCCGGTAGCTGACGTTGCCCGCATTGACGCCGCCCGAGGTCGTGACGACAACCCGGTCGCCGGCCGTGGCCGCGAAGGTGAAGGGCGCGTTCGCCGTCCGCGGTTCCAGCGCCACGGCGAAACTGGTCTCGTAGGCGACCGGCGTGGCATCGGCCAGATCAAGCAGGCGGAAGGAATAGGCCCCGGTATAGCCGTAAAGCGTGTAGACCTCGACCTGATAGGTGCCGGCGCCAAGGTCCAGAAAGCTCATGCCCGGGTTGCTGGTCGCGTCGCTGTCGCCCAGCCAGCGCTCGTTCACGATCAGCCCGTCGGGACCGCGCAGCGACCAGTAGGCATAGTAGGGATCGAAGCGCAGCGTATCGAAATGCACCTGTGTCGCTTCGGTCAGGGTGAACAGGTAGGTGTCGCGCTGGCCGGGGGTCGCGATGTTGCCGTCAACCCGCGTTCCCAGCGCCATCGCCGTCCCGGTCAGGGTCGGCGGCGCCACGAAACCCTGGTTGTCGAGCCGCGCGCGATAGGTCACCGGCCCCGTCGTGACCGCGCCGGGAAAACCTTCGACCAGTATCAGGTACCGACCGGTCGACTCGAGCGTCAGGATCCCCGGGCTCTGGAAGTAGTTGTTCTCGATCACGCTGCGGCCGATCGGATCGATCAGGCGGCCGTAGGGCCAGTCCTGGAGATTGGTGAAGCTGATCCGCTGCCCGGCGACCGCATCGAAGGCGAAGGCCCGCGTTGCCGTGCCGGGATCGAGCAGGGCCGTGAACTCGTCCCCCAGCGCGATGCCGGTCGCGGTGGCGGTGTCGATCAGTCTGAACGCATAGCGTCCGGTCGCCGATGTCTGCCCGCGCACGATCAGCGTGTAGCTGCCCGCGGGAAGCGTCAGCAGGTTCGGCCCGCCGATGTTGTAGCTGTCCGACAGGTCGAAGCGGCGGCTTTCGACCTCGGTCCCGCGGGGGCCGATCAGCGACCAGACGAGGTTCGAGACGTTCGAGGAGAGCGAGTCGAAGTAGAGCGTGGTCGGCCCGGCCAGCGTGAAGGCATAGGCGTCGGCTTCGCCCGGCACGGCAATGGTGCTGTCGATGACCTCGCCGACCGTCAGCGACAGGTTCTGCGTCGTCGCGGGAACGACCCGGAACGAGAAGCTGCTGGCCGCGCTGTTGCCGGAATTGCCCTCGATCAGCAGACGGTAGCTGCCGGTCTCGGGCAGGGTGAAGGGACCGGCCCCGGACAGCGTCTGCGGTCCGAAAAGGGTATTGCCGCTCGGCCCGTAGATCCGCATCGACACCGTCTGGCTGGCAACCGCATCGATCACCACGCGGTCGCCCGCCGCGGCGTCGATGCGGTAGACGCGTGTTTCCGTCGCCGGCCCTGGGGCGATGGCCGCCACCCGGTCCTTGCCCGAACCGTCGATCACCGTTTCTTGCGGCGCGTTGTCGAAGCCCGCCCGGAACTCCATTCCGTCGAGCGGCCCGTCGAGCTCCTGATCCCGCGCCGCCAGGATCTCGGCCCCGGTGCGCGCCACAGACCAGATGCGCAACTCGTCCAGTTGCCCGCGCATGTGGTTGGCGGAGGTGCTCATCCCGGCCCGGATCGGCGCGGCGGTGTGGTTCACCGCGCCGCTGAAGGTGTTCTCGGCGCGCAGTTCGCCGTTGATGTAGAGCCGCATTCCGCCGGCGTCGCGCACCGCCGCGAAATGGAACGGGGTGCCTGCGGTGACGCCGGTGCGCAGGCTGGTGCTGCTGTCCCAATAGAGGTTGACGAAGAAGTTGAGCCCGCCCGACGCGTCCAGATACAGCCCCCAGCCGTCCGACCAGGTGTCGGTCTTCATCACCACCGCGTCCCACTGGCGGATGGCGTCGAGCGTCAGCCAGCCCTCTACGGTGAAGGCCTGGCCTTCGAACTCGGGCACGTTCGCGACCGTCACGGGCCCTGCGCCGTCGTAGAACTGCACGGCCGACCCGCCGGTCGGCGCAAGGCTGGGCACATGCTGCGCCACCGCCCGCGCGTTCAGGTCGGACAGCGTTCCCGTCGGGTGGGGGTGGGACGCCCTCCCCCCCACCATTGCCCCGGGGGCGGCGGCCACCGCCGATGCATCGGTCAGGAGACGGAAGGCATAGTGGCCGATCCGGTCGGAGCTGTTGCCGATGGTCAGGACATAGTCGCCCGCCAGAAGGTCGAGCGCGGGGTTCTGACTCGTGCTGTCGGACAGGCGGATTTCGCGGTTCGTCACCTCGGCGCCGCGCGGGCCGATCAGCGACCACAGCACCCCGGAGTTGGACAATGCATCGAACCAGAGCCGCCCGGACTCGGCGAGGGTGAAGGTGTAGCGGTCGTTCGACCCCGGCGACACCAGGCGGTCCAGCACCGGCGTGTCGACGGCCAGCGCCTGCGTACGGTCGGCGACCGGATAGACCGTGAAGCGGTAGTCCGACGCGGCGCCGTTCGACACCGACCCTTCCAGCAGAAGCGTATAGGTGCCCGTCCTCGGAACGATCAGGCGCGCGGGGTCGTCGTACGTCAGGAAAGCCCGCTTGGAGAACACGGCGACGCCATCGGGACCGAGCAATGACCAGTTGGCAGAGCCCGACGACAGCGCCTGCGCATCGAGATAGAGTTCCGTCCCCGCCGCCGCCGCGAACTGGAAGAGGTCGGTTTCGCGCCCGAGCGATTCCAGCCGTCCCGTCACCGCGAGCCCCGTGTCGATGACGGGAGCGTTGTCGAGGTTCAGCAGCCGGAACGAGTAGGCCCCGGTCGTGTCGCCGTTGCCGTCCACCCGCAGCGTGTAGTCGCCGCTGTCGAGCGCCAGCACCGACCCGCCGCTCTGCGCATCGGACTGCGTGAAGGCGGTGGGGGCGACCAGCGGACCGGCCACGCCGTCGAGCGCCCAGGTCAGGCCGGAGTTCGGCGTCAGTGCGTCGAACAGCACGCGCCGCGGTTCGGTCAGCTGGAAGGTATAGAGCGTCGTCTGCCCCGGAACCTCGATGCTGCCGCTGATCGGGATCAGGTCGGCCGACAGCAGGAGGCGCGGCTCCAGCGTCTCGATGTGCAGGCCGCGCCCCAGCGCGGTCGAGGTGCGCAGGGCGGGTGCGGCACTGGGCAAGGTGAAGGTGGCATTCCCGAAGGACCGAGGCGAAGCTTCGCCCGCACCTTTCGAGCGGCGCAGGCCCCTTCTTCGCAACTTGCGGTCGAAATTACCCACGGGTTTACCGAAGTTGAACGCGGTGAGGGAACGCAAAGAGCAGTGGCGCAGAATGGACGGGCAGGCAGGCAGATGACGCAGCCGGAAACGAACACGATGATAACGAAGTCGTGTATCAATTCGACAGGAATCTACACTCGTTTAACGTGTATTTTCGGGGGCTTGAATGGGGATGGCCAAGCGGTCCGCAACGCGCGAGACTGCCGCATCGAAACGCCCCATTCGCCCGGGATTTTGACCTTGCGCGCCAAGACTTTGACGATTTCCCTCATCCTCCTTTCAGCCGGCGCCGCGCAGGCCGCGCCCGACCCGGTGCCCTGCCTGATCGAGCCCGAGGCGGTGGTGCAGCTGTCCACCGCGACGGCGGGCATCGTGGCCGAGGTGCGCGCCGACCGGGGCGACACGGTGCGGGCCGGCGATGTCCTGGCCCGGCTCGATTCGCAGCTGGAAGAGATCGCGCTTGCCCTGGCCCGGGCGCGTTCGGGCAACGAGACGCGGATGCGCGCGCTCGAGGCACGGGTCGGCTTCCTCGAGGGGCAGGCGGCGCGGGCGGCTGAGCTCGCCACCCGGTCCGCGGTGGCCGGCACCGCGGTTCTGGAGGCCGAGATGGAGGCCGAGATGGCGCGCCAGGACCTCGCCGAGGCGCGGCTGGCCTTCGACCTTGCGGCGCTGGAGGTCGCGCAGGCCGAGGCTGCGCTGGCCCAGAAGGAGGTGCGTGCACCCTTCGACGGGGTCGTGACCGAGCGGTTGCTGTCGGTCGGGGAATACCGCGATGGTCAGGCGCATATCCTGACGCTCGCCCGGCTCGACATGCTGCGGGTCGAAGCCTTCGCGCCGCTTTCGCTCTACCCCCAGATCGCGCTGGGGCAGGCGGTGACGGTGAATCCCGAGGCGCCGGTGGGCGGCAGCCATGCCGGCACCATCACCGTCATCGACCGCGTGTTCGATGCGGCCAGCGGCACCTTCGGGCTGCGCGCGGCGCTGCCGAACCCCGATCTCGCCCTGCCCGCCGGCCTTCGCTGCGACATGCTGTTCGAGTCGCCACCTGACCGCGCCGGCGGCAACTGACCGCCCCGCCCCGGCCGCGTCGGACGAAGCCTTCCGCCGCATTCGGGCATCGGATGGTGACCCCGGCGTGATTCGAACACGCGGCCTACGGTTTAGGAAACCGTCGCTCTATCCAGCTGAGCTACGGGGCCAATCTCCGGCTCGGTCCGCAGGACCGTCCGGCGTTCCAAGCGCATGCGCTGCCGCATATGCCAGTGACAGGGGCGCCGCAAGGGCGGGCGCCGCGCTGCCCGCTGTCCTGCGGGGCTGCGCGAACCCCATGCCCCGAAACGCCGCGCTGCGCAACACAATCGTGCTTT
>DAOLBY010000220.1:0-4527 GCA_035324325.1 Paracoccaceae bacterium
GGCGGATCGTGCTGGTGGCGCCCGACACGCCCGAGGCCGACCTGCGGCTGGCCGTCATTCCCGAAAGCCCGCGCCCCGATGCGATCTGGGTGCTGCCGGGCACGGGGCTGGCCGATGACCTGGGCCGCGTGCCCTCGGTCACCACCGCCGACAAGGATGCAGACGAACTGGCCGAGGTTCTGGGCGATACGCTGACGCGGATGGGCAAGGCGCTGAACGTGATGCGGTTGGGCGCCGCCGTGGGCGGCACGCTGGAGGTGGAAGTGGAATTGCTGACCCGCCGGCCCGACGACCCGACGATGCGCGGCCTGCCCGCGGCGGGCGCGGCCCGGCTGGTGCCGGACGACCAGATCCACCTGACGGCGACCAATTCCACGAAGGGGCCGGTCGATGTGAACATCCTCTATGTCTCGTCGCAATGGGGGATCACGGTCTTGCGGCCCGAGCGGCTGGTGCCCGGGGCGACGCTGCGGCGGGGTCTGGTGCAGATCACCGACGAGGCCTTCGGCCGCGACCGGGTAATCGTGGTGATGACGCCGGCCGACCCGCAGTCGGCGGTCGAGAACCTGGCCTTCCTGGCGCAGGACGATGTGGACCTGCTGCGCGGCGGCTCGCCCTTTGCAGCGGCAATGCGCGAGGCGGGGTTCGGCGAGACGACGCGGGCGGCGGTCGCCCTGGACGCGGGGCCCGAGGAGGCCGCGCGCGCGCCGATGATCCTGCAGTTCGAGATCGACACGGTGCCGGCCGAGTGACGGGCGACACCGGCCCGGGCGGGACTGTCCCTCGTTGGGGCCGGTGCGCCTGAAGGCGCACCCTACGGGCGGGCGCATCGCGGCCGCGGGTCGGTGGCCTACACCTTGGCGGCGCGGCAGGGTATGCGGAGGCATGACGCCGCCCGCATCTCCGCCTGCCGCCCTGCGCGCCGCCCTTGCCGCCACCCTGCCCGGCACGGCGGGGCAGGTCTGGCGGCGTCTGGCCGGCGGGCGCGTCAACCGCTGCTGGCGGGTGGGGGCGGTCGTGGTGAAGGCGCATGATCCGGCAGGCGCGACAGCGTTGTTCCCGAACGATCCCGCGGCCGAGGCGGCGGCGCTGCGGCTGGCGGCGGCGGCGGGGCTGGCCCCGGGCCTTCTGGCCGAAGGTCAGGGCTGGATCGCCTGGGCGCATGTCCCGGGGCGGCCCTGGCGGGCCGGCGCGGCGCGGGCGGCGGCCCTGATCGGGCGTGTGGGGGCACTGCCGGTGCCGGCGGGGGCCTTCCGCGCGGCACCCAACGGTTCGGCCGCGCTGCGGGCCGCAGCGGCACTGGCTCCGCCTGCGGACGACCTGCCGCCCCCGCCGCCTGACCCGGGGGTGCCTCCCGTCGCGCCGCGGTTGGTGCATGGAGATGCGGTTCCGGGCAACCTGATCCTCGGTCCCGCCCGGGACGGTGCGGATGACCGCCTGATCGACTGGCAGTGCCCCGCGCTCGGCGATCCGGTGGACGACATCGCGGCCTTCCTGTCACCGGCCATGCAGGTCCTGTATCGCGGGCGCCCGCTGTCGCCGGGCGAGGCGGCGGCGTTCCTGGCCGCCTGGCCGCGGCAGGACGAAGTGGCGCGATACCGCCTTCTCGCGCCCCTGCTGCACTGGCGGCTTGCCGCGCATTGCGCTGCGCGCGCGCGACGTGGCGACCAGGGCTATGCGGCGGCGGCGGCGCTGGAAATCGCGGCGCTCAGATAAGCCGCGCGACCGCAACCGCCACCAGCGCCGCCGCGGCCCCCGCCAGTGCCCAGAGCGCCGATGGCCAGGTGCGCGATGGTCGCTCCGCTTCGGGACCGGCCTGACGCAAAAGCGCCGCCTCGACTGTGCGGGGCAGCCGCGGGCCGAACCGCATCAGGACCCGCAGCGTCTGCCCGAGATCGCGCAGCAGCGCCGCCGGCCCGACGTTGCGCGCGATGTAGCCTTCCACGACGGGCCGCGCGACCTGCCAGATGTTGATATGCGGGTCGAGTGACCGCGCCACCCCCTCGACCACCACCATCGTGCGCTGGAGGAGGATCAGTTCGGTGCGCGTCTCCATGCCGAAGCGTTCGGTCACCTCGAACAGATAGGCCAGCAGGCGGGCCATCGAGATGCGGCTGGCATCCATGCCGAAGATCGGCTCGCCCACCGCCCGCAGCGCCCGGGCAAAGTCGTCCACGTCACGGTCGGCGGGCACATATCCCGCCTCGAAATGCACCTCGGCCACGCGGCGATAGTCGCGCCGGATGAAGCCCATCAGGATTTCCGCATAGACCCGGCGCGTGTAGTCGTCGAGCCGGCCCATGATCCCGAAGTCATAGGCGATCAGGTCGCCGTCGGCGGACACCTTGAGGTTTCCCTGGTGCATGTCGGCGCGGAAATAGCCGTCGCGCAGCGCATGGGACAGGAACAGCGACAGCACGCGCGCCGCCAGCACCCGGCGGTCGTGCCCCGCCGCGTCCAGCGCCGCGTTGTCGGCCAGGTTGATCCCCTCGGCCCAACCCAGCGTCATTACCTGCCGGCCCGACAGGAACCAGACCGGCCTCGGCACACGGAATCCCTCGTCGCCCTCGGTGTTGGCGGCGAACTCGGCCGCCGCGGCGCTTTCAAGCCGCAGATCCAGTTCGCCCATCACCACGCCCTCGAAATGGGCGATCACCTCGATCGGGCGGAGCCGGCGCGAAAAGGGCGCCAGCGTCTGGATCAGCCGGGCGGCAAGATAGAAAGCGTCGATGTCCTTGCGGAAGGCGCGTTCGATTCCGGGACGCAGGACCTTGACCGCCACCTCCTCGCCGGTCTCGGCCAGCCGGGCGCGGTGGACCTGGGCGATCGAGGCCGCGGCGACGGGTTCGGAAAAGGCGGAAAAGACGCGGTCGACGGGCAACTCCAGTTCTGCCTCGATCATCGCCTTGGCGGTGGTCGTCGGAAAGGGTGGCAACTTGTCCTGGAGATACTTGAGTTGCTGCGCCAGATCCTCGCCCACGATGTCGGGACGAGTAGAGAGGATCTGGCCGAACTTGATGTAGGCGGGGCCGAGCGCGGTCAGCGCCCGCGTGGCGGGGGGCAGAGCGGGGTCGCCGCGCAGGCCCAGCCACTTGAAGGGCCAGCCGAGGATGCGGGCGGCAAAACGCAGGCGCGGGGGCGCCCGGAATGCCTCGAGCACGACGCCGATGGCGCCGGTGCGTTCCAGCGTGGCGAGCGTGCGCACGAGGCGAACGACGTTGTGCGGGCCCCGCATGTCAGCAGGCCATCCGCAGGGTGCTCGAAGGTCCCCTGCGGTGCCTCTTCGCCCTGCGCCCCGCGATGAGCGCCTGAACGCGAGCGAAGGGCGCGCCGCTCACAGTTTCCAGCCCGAATGCAGGCAGGCGACGCCCATCGTGAGATTGCGGAAGGTGACGTTGCCGAAGCCCGCAGCTCGGATCATCGCGGCGAACGTCTCCTGATCGGGGAAGCGACGGATCGATTCGACCAGATACTGATAACTGTCGCGGTCCCCGGTCACGACCTGTCCCATCCGGGGGATCACGTTGAACGAATAGGCATCATAGGCGGCCTGCAACAGGTCGTTCGGAATCCGGTTGAATTCGAGCACCATCAGCCGGCCGCCGCGCTTCAGGACGCGGAAGAACTCTGCCAGCGCGGCCTCGGGGCGGGGGACGTTGCGGATGCCGAAGCTGATCGTGACGGTGTCGAAGCTGGCGTCGGGAAAAGGCAGCGCCATCGCGTCGCCCGCCACCCAGTCGATGCGGCCGGACAGCGCCTCGGTCTCGGCGCGGCTGCGGCCCTCGGTCAGCATCCCCTCGGTCATGTCGCAGACGATGGCGGTGGAGCCGGGTGCGCGGCGCAGGAAGCGGAACGCCACGTCGCCCGTGCCGCCCGCCACGTCCAGAAGCCGCTGGCCGGGCCGCGGCGCCAGCCAGTCCATCATCGCGTCCTTCCACAAACGGTGAACACCCCCCGACATCAGGTCGTTCATCAGGTCGTATTTCGACGCCACCCGCGAGAACACCCCGTGGACGAGCCCGGCCTTCTGGTCTTCGGGCACCTCGCGGAAGCCGAAATGTGTGCTGCGATCGTTCTCGGCCATGGGTCTTGCCCTTCCGGTGTCCCCGAGCCTTGTATAGGCCGCGGGGCCGGGGCCGCAATGGCGCCGCCCGGCGACAGGAGGCCGCGCATGCCCGAACTGCCCGAGGTCGAGACGGTGCGCCGCGGCCTGGTGCCGGTGCTGGAGGGGCACCGGACCGCCCGGGCCGAGGTGCGGCGGCCCGATCTGCGATGGCCCTTTCCGCCGCGGATGGCCGAGCGGCTGACCGGCGCGACGGTCATGGCCGTGCGGCGGCGGTCGAAGTACCTGCTGGCCGATCTGTCCACCGGCGAGGTGCTTCTGGTGCATCTGGGCATGTCGGGGCGGATGCTGGTGTCGGGGGCGATGCTGGGTGAGTTCCTGCACGGCGGCCCGCCCGCCGCGCCGCACGACCATGTCGTGCGGCACATCGAGGGGGGTGCCCGCGTCACCTTCAACGATGCCCG
>DAOLBY010000221.1:0-1379 GCA_035324325.1 Paracoccaceae bacterium
CGTGCAACAGTCCGAGAACCTGCACGATCTCTTCCAGCAGGACCGGGGTGATGTGGTCGGTGCGGATGTCGGCGGCGACCAGGATGACGGCATCTGTGATGCGGTTGCGCGAGTCGGTGTTGAAGCGGAAATGCGCGGCCCCGATCGGCGTGCCCCGCTCGATGCCGGGGACGCCGCGAATGCCGTCGCCCTCGTTCAGGCCGGTCAGGCGGATGCGGATGTCGGGGCCGGCGCCGGGGTTCACGCGCCGCAAGCGGATTGCCGCGCCGGCGCCGTTCACCTCTGACACGGCCGAGGCGACCGCCAGGCGCACCAGGGCGGCCTTGCCTTCGGGAAACCCGGGCTCGGGCGGCAGCACCGCTACCCGCAGGTCGCGCGCGCGGGCGGGCGGCCAGCGCATGACCGCGGTGCGGCAGTCACCCCCGGGCGCGGCACCGCAGGAGACCAGACGATGAAAGTCGGCATCCGACAACCGGCGTTCCACGGTCACGAAATCCTCGGCCCCGGCGGGGGCGGTGGCCAGCAGCAGCGCCAGCAGGGCTGCGCGCGGGGCCGTCAAAGCACCCGGCCCGCCACCGCGTCGAGCCGGGCCAGCACCGTGGGGTCGCGCGCGTCGCGGGCGGTCATGACGGCGTGGTCAAGCGCATGGTCGCAGCCTGCCGGGCAGGGCGCGCGGTCGGTCCCGAGGACCCCGGGCAGCGCCGCCACCAGCGCCTGCGCCTTGCCCGCGTTCGCCGCCATCACTGCCACGACCTGCGCCACATCGACCGCGCCATGCCCCTCGTGCCAGCAGTCGTAATCGGTCACCATGGCGAGACAGGCATAGCAAAGCTCGGCCTCGCGGGCGAGCTTCGCCTCGGGCATCCCGGTCATCCCGATCACGTCGGCGCCCCAGGTCCGGTAGAGCCGGCTTTCGGCGAGGGTCGAGAACTGCGGACCCTCCATCGCCAGATAGGTGGCGCCCCGGTGCAGCCGCGCGCCCGGCGGAAGGGCCGCGGCACAGGCGTCCGACAGCCGCGGACAGGTCGGCCGGGCGACGCTCACATGGGCCACGCAGCCGGGCCCGAAGAAGGATTTGTCGCGCGCGAAGGTGCGGTCGATGTACTGGTCGACCAGCACCAGGTCGCCGGGCGCGAAGTCCTCGTGCAGCGACCCCACGGCCGAGACCGACAGGACATCGGTGCAGCCCAGCCGTTTCAGCGCGTCGATGTTGGCGCGGTAGGGCACCGAGGTCGGAGAATGCACATGCCCCCGCCCGTGCCGCGGCAGGAACGCGACCGGCACGCCCCCGACGCGCCCGACCAGAACCTCGTCCGAGGGTGAACCCCAGGGCGTCTCCACCGCGACGCGGCTGGCGCCCTCCAGCCCCTCGATGGCAT
>DAOLBY010000221.1:1440-3753 GCA_035324325.1 Paracoccaceae bacterium
GCCGCATCGCGTCCGTCCCCCGTCCTGCCGGCCCAGCCTAGGCCGCATCCGCCGGGCCGGGCAAGCCTAGCCCTCGCCCGGGCGCGCAACCTCGATCACCTCGCCCACCACCGCATAGTCGCGGTAGCCCATGCGGCCGACCGGGCGGAACCGCGTCACGTCGAACCGCCCTCCCACCAGGCAGTCGTCGCGCAGGTGGACGCCCGTCACCTCGCCGATCACCATGACGTTGTCCCGGCCCGCCAGCGTCACCTCCTGCGACAGCCGGCATTCCAGCACTGCCGGAACCCCCGCGACATGCGGGCAATCGATGGTGCGGCAGGGGGCTTTCTCCAGCCCCGCCCGGTCGAACTCGTCCACCCCGCGCGGAAAGGCGGCCGAGGTCGCGCTCATGGCCCGGAGCCAGTCCTCGCCCACGACATTGACCGAGAACACCCCCGTATCGCGGATGTTGCGCAGGCTGTCCTTGAGGCCGGTCGAGGAAAACATCACCTGCGGCGGGACATAGGCCACCGCATTGAAGAAGGAATAGGGCGCCAGGTTGTCGCCAGTGGGCCCGGTGGTCGCGATCCAGCCGATCGGGCGCGGGGTGACGATGGCGTTGAAGGGGTTGTGCGGAAGGCCGTGGCCGTCCTCGGGTCGATAGAACATGGACGCTCCTTGCAGGAGGGCCTTCCGGCCCCGGTTCCGCCTGACCTAGGGCCATGTTACCCGGGCTTCCAGCCGATTCCCCCCCGAAGGCCCGAAGGCGCGCCCGTGTACCAGCTTGAAGAGGAAACCGCCGCCGACTGGTGGGAGGTCGAGGCGCTGCTCGACCTCTGCTTCGCGCCGGGGCGCACGGCGCTGTCCTCCTACCGGCTGCGCGACGGGGTGGACCCGGTGGCGGCCCTGTGCCTCGTGCTGCGCGACGGCGAAGGGATCCTGGCCGGAGCGATCCGCTACTGGCCGGTTCTGGCAGGGCGGCGGCCGGCGCTGCTTCTCGGCCCGGTGGCGGTCCACCCGACGCGTCAGGGCGAGGGGCTGGGGGGCCTTCTGATGCTCGAAAGTCTGGCCGAGGCGCGGCGGCTCGGCCATGCGCGGGTCATGCTGGTGGGGGATGCGCCCTATTACGGGCGCTTCGGGTTCCGCAAGCTGCCCGGGGTCGAGATGCCGCCGCCGACCAACCCCGACCGTGTACTGGGGCTGGAACTGCACCCCGGCGCCTGGCAGGGCGTGCAGGGCGCCGTCGAGCGGGCGGCGGACTGAGCGGCCGTTGCGCCGGCGCCCCCCGCCCCCCATGTTCGGCGGATGGACACCCCGACCGCCACCCTTCCCGCCATCGCCCGCCCCGATCCGGGGCCCGAGGTTGCGCGGCTGGCCGCCCGCTGGCGCCGCGCCAATGGGCCGCTGATCGCGCTGATGAACCGGCTGGGCGGGCAGCTGGAGGCGCAGGTGGCCGAACTGCCCGACGGCACCCGCCCCCGCATCGCCGAGGCGGTGCGCGCGGGGCTGGGCCGCGCGATGGCGCTGGCCGCGCTCGGCCGTCACGCGCCCCGCACCGGGCCGGCGGGGGCGCCAGCGCTGGCGGCGTTGGCCGGGGCGGCCGGCGGGGCCGGGGGCCTGCCCACGGCCCTGGCCGAACTGCCGCTGACGGTCACGCTGATCCTGCATGCCATCGCGGAGGAGGCGCGCGCCGCGGGCTTCGACCCGTCGGAAGGCGCGGTCCGGGCCGAATGCCTGCGCGTCCTCGGATCCGGCACGCCGCTTTCCGCCGACGACGGGGTGAACACGGCCTTTCTGGGCGCGCGCCTTGCGCTGACGGGCCGCGCGGTGGAGAAGATGCTGTCGGCCGTCGCCCCCGCGCTGACCGCGGCGCTGGCGCGCAAGCTCGCGGCGCAGGCGGTGCCGGTTCTGGGCGCGGTGACCGGGGCGGCGCTGAACGCGGCCTATCTGCGCCACTACCGGGCCCTGGCGGGGGTGCGCTTCGGGCTCTTGCGGCTGGCCGCCGACCATGACCCCGCCGCGGTCGCCGCCGCCTTCGCCCGCGCCACCGAACCGCCCCGCCTGCGCCGCATGTGACCCGTCAGGCAAGGTTAAGCGGCGGTAACCCTGCGTTAAGGGAATCGCCCTACATCTTCACAGGCCGGGCGACCGGCGCGCTGCTTGCAAAGCGTGACCCAAACCACCCCACCCCTCCCCGCCGGCTTCCCAGGCCGGCGGGGATTTTCGGTCCGCCCGGTCACCCCGACCCTGATGAACGCTACGCGCGCCGAAGACGCGGAGGAAGCTCCCCCTTCCGACCTCCCGGCCTGCGGCTGGTGCTCGCTCAAGTGG
>DAOLBY010000221.1:3769-4510 GCA_035324325.1 Paracoccaceae bacterium
CCCGCCGCATCAGCGCCTTCACCGGCCCGATCGAGGCCGGCCGCATCGACAGCATGTGGAAGCCGAGCGCGGCAAAGACCGCGGCCTCGACCGGCCGGCCCGCATCCTCGCCGCAATAGGACAGGGGCGTGCCCGTCTCGGCGCAGCGCGCCACCACAGTCTGAAGGAAGGTCAGGAACGACAGGTTCAGCACGTCATAGCGCCGCCGCACCCGTTCGTTCTCGCGGTCGGCGGCAAAGAAGAACTGCTTGAGGTCGTTGCCGCCGACCGACACGAAATCCGCCGCCTCGAAGAAGGCGCGCGGCGCATAGGCGAGGCTCGGCGTCTCCAGCATCGCGCCGATTTCCATCCGCGACGGCGCGGGCACGCCCATGCGGACCTCGCGCGCCAGCTGTTCCGTCACATGGGCGCGGGCCTCCATGAACTCGGCCTGTTCGGTGACGAAGGGGAACATGATGGCCAGCGGCCGCCCCGCCGCCGCCCGGATCAGCGCCTGCGCCTGCATGCGCAGGACACCCGGCTTGTCCAGACCCACCCGGATCGCGCGCCAGCCCATGGCCGGATTGGGCTCGTCCTGCGGCTTCATGTAGGGCAGGACCTTGTCCGACCCGATGTCGAGTGTGCGGAAGGCCACGCGCCGGCCCCGCGCGGCATCCATCACCCGGGCATAGAGCTTGGCCAGATCGTCGCGCTTGGGCATCTTGCTGCGGACGAGGAACTGCAACTCCGTGCGGAACAGGC
>DAOLBY010000222.1:0-3153 GCA_035324325.1 Paracoccaceae bacterium
GTCGCTGGCGGCGGGGCTGGTGCTGGCGCATCGCGCGACCGTCCTGCCCGAGGCCGAGTCACGGGCCGATGCGCCCGAACCGCCCCCGCCCCCGCCGCCCGAGGCCGACCGGGACGGCCCGCCGGAGGACGACGCCCTGCCCGACCTGTCGGGCGAGATGCTGGTCGCGGCGGTGCGGGCGATGCTGCCGGCCGACCTGCTCGCCCGCCTCGCCGCCGCCCGTGCCGCCCGCTCCGCTTGCGGCGGCACCTCGGGCTCGGGCGCCATTCGCCGCGGCAACCGCCGCGGCCGCCCCCTGCCCGCCCGCCCCGGCCAGCCAGGCGGTTCCGCGCGCATCGACCCCGTCGCCACATTGCGGGCCGCCGCACCCTGGCAGACAATCCGCCGCCGGCTGACGCCCGACCGCCCCGGCGTTCTGATCCGGCGCGAGGATGTCCGCCTGCGCCGCTTTGCCGAAGCCTCGGACCGGGTGCTGATCTTCGCCGTCGACGCCTCCGGGTCCGCCGCGGCCGCACGTCTGGCCGAGGCGAAGGGGGCCGTGGAACTGCTGTTGTCGCAGGCCTATGCGCGGCGCGACCATGTGGCGCTGGTGTCCTTCCGCGGCACGGGGGCCGAGGTCATGCTGCCCCCCACGCGATCCCTGGTGCAGACGAAACGCCGGCTGGCGGGCCTTCCGGGGGGTGGCGGCATACCCCTGGCCGCGGGTCTGGCCGCCGCGCTGGACCTGGCGCGCGCCGCCCGCGCGCGGGGGATGACGCCGACGCTGGCGCTGCTGACCGACGGGCGGGCGAATGTGGCGCTGGACGGAAGCGGCGACCGGGTGCAGGCGCGGCAGGATGCCGCGCGGCTGGCGCGCGCGATCGCCACCGGCGGGACGCCCGCGCTGGTGATCGACACCGCGATGCGCCCGCAGCCGGACCTGCATGCGCTGGCCCAAGCCATGGCCGCGACCTACCTGCCCCTGCCGCGCGCCGATGCGCGGGCCATGGCCGAGACGCTGGCCGCGGCCCTGGGGGGATAGGCCGGTGCCGACCCCCGGACCGCCGCCCCCCGGATTGCCGGCGGACTGGCCGCACCGTGCCTTCTCGCAGACCGTCGTCGCAGGGCCGCACCGTTGGCATGTGCAGGTGATGGGCGAGGGCCCCGACCTCCTTCTTCTGCATGGTGCGGGGGGGGGGGGGCTTTCTTCCCGGGGCCTTGCGCCGCTGCTTTCGCCGCGCTTCCGGCTGATCGTCCCCGACCTGCCCGGCCAGGGCCATACCCGCCCCGGCCGGCGCGACCGCTTCGGCCTCGACGCCATGGCAGAGGATCTCGGGCACCTGTGCGACGCGCTCGGTGCCACGCCCGACGCGGCCATCGGCCATTCGGCCGGCGCGGCCCTCGCCCTGCGGCTGGCCGAAGTGCGGCCCCTGCGCGCCGTCGCCGGGCTGAATGCCGCGCTCGGCACCTTCGACGGGGTGGCGGGCGTTCTGTTCCCGCTGATCGCGCGAGCGCTGCGGGCGGCCCCTTTCGTGCCGCAGGTCTTTGCCCGGCTGACCGGCACCACGTCCAAGGTCGCCGCCCTCTTGTCCTCGACCGGCTCTACCCTCGACGCCGAGGGGGTCGAGCTCTATCGTCGCCTCGTCGCCCGGCCCGACCATGTCGAGGGGGCGCTCGCCATGATGGCCGCCTGGCGGCTCGAGGGGCTGCTCGGGCGGCTGCCGCAGATCACTTTGCCCGTCCTCCTGCTGGCCGGCGCGAACGACCGCACGGTGCCGCCCGAGGTCTCGGCCCGCGCCGCAGGGCGCCTGCCGCAGGCCGACTGCCGCAGCCTGCCCGGCCTCGGCCACCTGATGCACGAGGAGGCGCCTGGACGCATCGCCGCACCCATCCTCGACTGGCTGGCCGTCCGACTGCCCTGAACCGGCCCTTTGCGCTTGCCCAGATGCCCCGGGGCGCCAGACAGAGGTGGTGTCGGTGCCCCCCGCGCCGCCGTCGCCGCGCTCCCGCAGGACCCGGCAGCCCGACCCCGCGGGCTCGCCCTGCCCGTCCCGCCACAGGAGCTGCACAGGGAACACCGGTCCGTCCGAGCCCGGCGCGGGGCCGGCCCCGTCCCCGAGGCGTTCGCGCCAGATGTAGCGGCCGTCGAGAAACAGGTTGCCGGCCGGTTCGGCCAGCACCACGAGTTCATCGGTCTCCAGTTCGGGCAGCATGACCACCTGCCGCCCTTCGAGCCATGCGACGGCGGCCGCCGCATCGCCCACCCCGACGACTGCCAGCGTCACGTCGCCCAGCAGGTCGCAGCCGTAGTGCCGGATGTCCGACCAGATCGCCGCGGCGGCGGCATCCGCGCCTGCCGGGGCCTCGGCCGCCACCGGCCCGGCCGCCGCCAGCGCCGCCGCCAGCGCCATGCCCCGCAGCCTCATCCCAGTTCCCCGCATTCGGTCAGGTAGGACAGTTCCGGCCCCATCACCCGCGTCTTCCAGTCGAGCAGCCGGATCCGCGACAGGACGCCCCGCCCGACGCCGGTGTCGCGCCAGCGCCATCCCCAGGGTTTGCCCCCCGGTTCGCCCCAGAGCCGGTGTTCGCCATCCTGCTGACGCAGCTCCAGAATCAGAACGTGCTGCTGCGGCAGGTCGATGACAAGGAACCGCTCGCCTGCCTTCTCGACCTCGATCAACGTGATCTCGATGCCCCGCTCGCAGCCGTAGCGCCGGGCCTCGGGGGCCGCCGGCGCCGCGCCCGCCGCCACGAGCGCCGCCACGAGCGCCGCCAGCGCGGCGGCCGCCCTCACGCCCGGGCGGCGCGTTCGTCCACGCGCGCGGCCAGCGCCTCGGCCCGGGCGGCCAGTTCGGCCAGCGTCTCGGCCACCTCGGGCGGGATCACCGGCACCTCGATGCGCGCCGGCCCCTTGGCCTCGATCTCGGCCAGCTGGGCCTTCAGCTTGCGGATCTCGTCCTCGACCGCCGCGGTTCGGTCGGCCAGCATCAGCCCCGCCATCAGAAGAAGACGTGCTTCGGGCAGCCGGCCCATCTGCGCGACGAGCGGCTGCGCCTCGGCGTCCAGCATCTGGGCGGCACCGCGCAGGAAATGCTCCTCGCCGTCCTGGCAGGCCACGCGGAAGGTCCGGTCGCCGATGGCGATCTCAAGCTCGGGCATGGTCAACCTCCGGCA
>DAOLBY010000222.1:3177-4477 GCA_035324325.1 Paracoccaceae bacterium
GGGCTTCACAAGCGGGTCGAGCGCAGCCAGGATCTCGTCGAGTTCGCTTGCCTCGGACTGGCGGAGCGCGCGCAGCGCCTCGAGCTCGGCCAGCATCGCCTTGTTGATCAGGTGAGGCTCGGGCGTCGCGCCCGCCGCGCCCTCGGACATCATGCGCAGCGCCTCGCGCAGCTGCACCGTGGTCTTGCGCAGCCGCGCCAGTTCCAGTCCCTGAAGATCAAGCTGCCGCGTCATCGTCTCGATCCTTGCCTCGGCCTGCGCCTTGGACTGGCCGTCGCGTTCGCGCACGGCCTTCAGCCGTTCGGCAAGCTGCGCGTTGGCGGCCTTCTCGACCTCCAGTTCCTCCTGCAGCCTGGCGAGGTCGTCGCCCTTGCCGGCCTTCGGTGCCGCGGCGGGGGCGGCGGCCGGGGGGATGCGTTCGATCCCCTTGCCGATGCGGTCGAGCGCGGCGGTCAGCCGCCGCGCCATCTCGCCCAGGTCCGTCCGTTCCTGCATCCGTCCCTCTCCGCGGCGGGCGTGCAACCCTGCCTTGTTCGCACGCTGCCACCCCGCACCGCGCCCCGCAAGCCCCCAATCGACGCATGGCAGCGCAGCGGCTTGATCTTGCAGGGCACCGCCCGTAAGGCAGCCGCAACGCCCGACAGCGATCCGAGGAGACACCATGGACATCGCCACCCTTCGCGAACGCCACCCCGAACACTGGCGCATGGCCTGCGCCATCCGCACGCTGACGCTCGATGCCGTCGCTGCGGCCAATTCGGGACATTCGGGGATGCCGATGGGCATGGCCGACGTGGCCACCGTGCTCTACCGCTACCACCTGCGCTTCGACCCGACCGCGCCGCGCTGGCCGGACCGCGACCGCTTCATCCTGTCGGCCGGCCATGGCTCGATGCTGATCTACAGCCTGCTGCACCTGACCGGATACGCCGACATGACGCTCGACCAGATCCGGGCCTTCCGGCAGTGGGGGTCGATCACCGCGGGCCATCCCGAAAACGGCCATGTCGAGGGTGTGGAGACGACGACCGGCCCGCTGGGCCAGGGGCTGGCCAATGCCGTCGGCTTTGCCATGGCCGAAGAATCCCTGCGCGCCCGCTGGGGGGCCAGGGTGCAGGACCACCGCACCTGGGTCATCGCCGGCGACGGCTGTCTGATGGAAGGCGTGAGCCAGGAGGCCATCGGGCTTGCCGGCCGGCACCGCCTGTCGCGGCTGATCGTGCTGTGGGACGACAACGGCATCACCATCGACGGCAAGGTGTCGCTGTCGGACCGCACCGACCAGCGCGCCCGCTTCAAG
>DAOLBY010000223.1:0-1143 GCA_035324325.1 Paracoccaceae bacterium
CCTGATGATCGAGGACCGCAAGCTCGATGCCAATTACGACGGGGTGCTGACGCCCGAGGAAGAGGCCGCATTGTCCGGTTTCGACATGGACTGGGATCCCGACTACAACGGCGACCTGTTCGTCTATGCGGGCGATCTCGAGGTGCCGCTGTCGCGCCCGGCCGACTGGACGGCCAGCTATGCGGACGGGCGCATCACCTCGACCCACCTGCGCCGGTTCGAGGCGCCTTTGGCGCCAGGGGCGCCGCTGGTGATCCAGGTCTATGATCCGGGCTATTACACCGCCTATTTCATTGCCGGCACGCCCCTTCTGACCGGCGCGGGCGCCGCCTGCCGGGTCGAGGTCTACGAACCCGACCGCAGCGCCGCCGATGCCCAGCTGATGGCCGCGATCGAGGAGATGGGGCGGTCGGGCGATCTGGAGATGGACTTTCCCGCCATCGGCTCGGCCTATTCGGAAGAGGCGCGGGTGACATGCGCGACCGGGTGATCGCGGCGCCGGCGCCGGGCCGCGCGATCTTGTGGCGCGGACTGGCGGTGGCGGGTCTGGTGGCGGGCCTGCCGCTTCTCGTCCTCTGGGCATCCGGGGGCCTCGACGCCGTCGCCGCCTGGGCGTCCGAGGGGCAGCGCGAGGCGCAGAACGCGCTGGCCGGCGCGATCCGGCGGCTGCGCGGGGGCGAGACCGGGGCGCTGGCGGCACTGTTGGGGCTGGCCTTCGCCTATGGCGTGTTCCATGCGGCGGGACCGGGGCACGGCAAGGTGCTGATCGGAGGCTACGGCCTTGCGCGCCGGGTGCCGCTGCTGCGGCTGGCGCTGCTGTCGGTCGCCTCCAGCGCGGCGCAGGCCACGACGGCGGTCGCCATCGTCTATGCCGGTGTGCTGGTCCTGAACTGGACACGCGAGCGGATGACGGGCGTGGCCGAGAACCTGATGCTGCCGGCAAGCCACCTGGCGGTCGCCGCCATCGGCCTGTGGCTCGCCTTCCGCGGCTGGCGCGGGCTTCGCCGACAGGCGGCGGCGCGGGGGCAGGGGCGCGGGCCTGACCACGCGCATGACCATGGGCAGAAGCACGACGACGGACCCGGCCATGGCCTGGCGCACCATCGCCATGATCACCACCATCACCATGGTCACCACCATCAC
>DAOLBY010000223.1:1153-2011 GCA_035324325.1 Paracoccaceae bacterium
CCCCATCCCCCCGGCGCCGATTGCGCGGCCTGGGGCCACCGCCATGGCGTGACGCTGGACGAGGCCGAGCGGGCGACCACCTTCCGCGAAGGCGCGGCGATTGTCGCCGGCGTGGCGATGCGGCCCTGCACCGGGGCGCTGTTCCTGCTGGTTCTGACCTGGCAGATGGGCATCGGCGCGGCCGGCATCGCCGGGGCCTATGCGATGGCGGCGGGCACGGCGATCGTCACCGTCGCTGTGGCGGCCCTGTCGGTCTGGGCCCGCGAGGGGACGCTGGCGACGCTCGCCACCGGCAGGATCGCCCAAGCGCTGCCGGTCCTGGAACTCGCCGTCGGGCTGGCCATCGCGGGGCTGTCGCTGGCGCTGCTCCGCGGCGTGCTCTGACCGCAGCACCCCGGCCACCGCCCCTTCTCCCTGTACGTTCCCCGGACGGGACGAGGGGTCCGGACGGCGGGCCGACGGCCCCTCGACGATGCGGCAATCACCCGTCGGCTGCGGGCGCAGGGGGACAAGTCGGCATCGCGGCTTGTCCGCGCATGGGTGGGGGCAAGGTTCCTTCCCGCCCCCGATGCGGAGGGGATAGGGTGGGGGCGCCCGTCGCGTCGTCCGTCGTCCCCGCCCGACCACTCTTGCCGCGCCCTGCGGCCCGGGGTAGGGCAGCCGCATGACCGCAACCCGGACCCCCGCCCTGCCGCTGACCGCGGCGGACCATGCGCGCGCGACGCTTGCGCTGGGGCTGCCGCTGATCGGCAGCCATGTGGCGCAGTTCGCCCTGCATGTCACCGATACGATCATGCTGGGCTGGTATGGCGTGCTGCCGCTGGCGGCCGGGGTCCTCGGCGCCTCGACCTTCTTCGT
>DAOLBY010000223.1:2021-4464 GCA_035324325.1 Paracoccaceae bacterium
TGGTTGCGTCGCACCGCGCGTCGTTCGACGATCTGCCGCCCGTGGCCGCGGCGCTCGGCCGCGGGGACGAGACGCAGGTGCGCCGGGACACGCGGATGGGGCTGTGGCTGTCGATCGCCTTCGGTCTGCTGGCCTATCCGCTGTTCTGGTGGGCACAGCCGATCCTGCAGGGGTTGGGCCAGGCCCCGGACGTGTCGGTGCTGGCCGGGCAATATCTGGCGGTCGCGGGGCTGGGGCTTGTGCCGGCCCTGCTGGTCATGGTGCTGAAGAGCTATCTGGCCGCGCTGGGGCGCACGCAGGTCGTGCTGTGGGTGACGGTGGCGGCGGTGCCGGCGAATGCCTGTCTCAACTGGGCGCTGATCTTCGGCAAATGGGGCGCACCCGAACTCGGCATCGTCGGCTCGGCCTGGGCCACGGTGATCGTGCAGCTTCTGTCGCTGGCGCTGCTGTGTCTCTATGCCGCCTGGCTGCCGCAACTGCGCCGTTTTGCCCTGTTCAGCCGGTTCTGGCGCCCCGACTGGCCCGCCATGGGCCGGGTGTTCCGCATCGGCTGGCCGATGGGGCTGACCGGACTGGCCGAGAGCGGGCTGTTCCACGCTTCGGCCCTGATGATGGGCTGGATCGGCACCGCCGAACTGGCCGCGCACGGCATCGCGCTCGAGATCACGGCGCTGACCTTCATGGTGCATGTGGGCCTGTCGAACGCGGCCACCGTGCGGACGGGACGGTTCGAGGGTGCGGGTGACGCATCCGCCCTGCGGAGGGGCGCGCGGGTGGCGATCGGGCTTTCGCTGGCCTTTGCCGCGGCGACCGTGGTCTTGTTCCTGACCCTGCCGGGGCCGATGGTCGCGCTGTTTCTCGACCCCGCCGACCCCCAGGCGCCCCGGATCATTGCCTTCGGAACGCTGCTTCTGGCCATGGCGGCCCTCTTCCAGCTGGCCGACGCCACGCAGGTCATGGCGCTGGGGCTGCTGGCCGGGCTGCGCGACACGCGGGTGCCGATGATCATGGCCTCGGTCAGTTACTGGATTGTCGGCATTCCGGCGAGCTATGTGCTGGCCTTTCCGCTCGGCCTCGGGGGGGCGGGGCTCTGGCTGGGCCTCGTCGTGGGGCTGTCGCTGGCCGCGGCGCTGCTGATGGCCCGCTTCTGGCGGACGGCGCCGCGGTAGGGCGGGCCGTCAGCCCTCGTACCCCTCCACGATCACCAGATCGGCGACCGAGACCGGCAGCCGCAGTGCCCGTGCCGCCTGGTAGTCAGGGTCGTGCCAGCAGGCATGGGCCGCCTCGATGGTCGGAAACTCGATCACCACGGTCCGCGGCCGCAGCTGGCCCTCGACCAGTTCGGCCGGGCCCCCGCGCACCAGGAACCGCGCGCCGTGCCGGGCGAAGGGCACGGCATTGGCGGCGCGGTAGGCCCCGTATGCCTCGGGGTCGTCGACCGTGGCATGGGCCACCCAGTATCCCTTGGGCATGGTCAGTCCTTTCCGGTGATGGCCCCGGCGATGGCGGCCAGCGCCGCATCGAGCCCCCAGGGCGGGTTGACGACAAAGAGCCCCGAGCCGCGCATCCCGTGGCCCGCGCGCGCCGGGGGAAAGCGGATCTCGTGCCGCAGGCCGGCCGGAAAGGCGGCCGCCAGCGCCTCCAGCATCGGCAGGTGCAACTCGCTGCGCAGGAGCGGATACCACAGCATCAGGATGCCGACGTTCCACTTGCGCGCCATCGCCTGCATCGTCCTCGGGACGGCGGCATAGTCGTCCTTGACCTCCCAGGACGGGTCGATCAGGCACAGGCCCCGGCGCGGGGTCGGCGGCATCAGCGACAGCGCGGTCGCCATGCCCTCGGCCTGCAGGACATGGGCGCCGTGCGGGGCCATCGAGGACCGCAGCGCCGCCGCCTCGGCCGGGTGAAGCTCGCACAGGTGCATCCTGTCGCCCGGACGCAGCATCAGCGCCGCGATCAGGGGCGAGCCGGGATAGGCCGAGGCCCCGTGCAGGGTGCGCAGGCGCTCCAGGGTCCGCCGGAAGGGGTGGCCGGGGTCGATCCGCCCCTCCAGCGCCAGGATGCCTGCCGCCGCCTCGCCCGTCTTGGCCGCCTCGGGTCCGGCGAGGTCATAGACCGCGCGCCCTGCGTGGGTTTCGAGATAGGTCAGCGGCTTGTCCTTCTGCGCCAGGTAGTCGAGCACCCAGGCCAGCGCGGCGTGCTTGTGCACGTCGGCCGCGTTTCCCGCGTGATAGGCGTGCTGGTAGGACAGCATGGTCCTGCCTAGCCGTCGCGGGGCAGGCGGGCAAGAGGTCCCCGCCAGCCGGAGACCGCGCGCCGCCCTGCCGCGGGCCGGCAGGTTCCCGCCCATGCGCGGGTGGCCGCCTTGCGGGCCGCCCGGCGTTCCGGCAGGTGCGCCGGTGACGCCGCCGACGCAGCCTTCACGACCGCGCGCCCTGCCCCC
>DAOLBY010000224.1:0-4462 GCA_035324325.1 Paracoccaceae bacterium
CGAGGGCGGCGAAATGCGTTTCGGCGCGATCCGGCGCGCCGAGAAAGCGCAGCGCGATCCAGCCGGCGTTGAATTCGGCTTCAGCGAACTCGCTGCCGCCGGGCTCGAGCCCGTGGCCTGACGCCATGGCGTATGCGTCCGCATACTGACGCTCCGTCAGCGCCCAGCGCATGAGGAGCTGGCGCTCCTCCCACCAGCGCGCCGGATTGCGCAGCGCGGCGGGGGCGGTCGGCGCCTTTCGGGCGATGGCGACGGCCACCGGCTCGGCGCCGGCGCGCCGGTAATAGCGCACCGCCGCGTGCATGACGCCGGAATCGGCGCGGTCCTCGTCGTTAAGCGCGCCATAGAGCGCCGGCCCGTTCGCCGCGCCCTGAAGCAGCGCGGCGCGCGCTTCGGCCTTGCGCCCGACTATGCCGCCTCGGCGAACGACGGGATCGGGGTGATCCTTCAGGTCGAGACGGCGGCGGCACTGGCACAGGTCGAGGCCATCGCAGCCGTGCCGGGGGTGGACGTGCTGTTCATCGGCCCCGCGGATCTGGCCGCCAGCATGGGCCTGCCGGGCCAGCCCGGACACCCGGCGGTCAGGGCGGCGGTGCTCGACGGGCTCGCGCGCATTGCGGCGGCGGGCCTCAACCCGGGGGTGCTGACGCTCGACGCGGGGTTCGCGCGCGAATGCGTGGCGGCGGGCAGCCGGTTTACCGCGGTCGGGATCGACACCGCGCTGCTGCTCGGTGCGGCTCGGGGCCTCGCTGCCGCCTGGCGCGGATGATCCGCCGTTGCGGGCGGGGTGGCGGCGGTGCTAGGGAAGGCGCGTGCCCCTATAGCTCAGCTGGTAGAGCATCTGATTTGTAATCAGGGGGTCGGGGGTTCGAGTCCCTCTGGGGGCACCACCGGCGGCGGCTTTCGCTCCTTGCGCTGCTGGCCTAATCTGCCGACATGACGGTGACGGCGCAGAACGGCGACGGCTGGATCGGCCGGGCGATGGCCCGGCGCGAGGATGCGGCCCTGCTGACCGGCCGGGGGCAGTTCGTCGATGACATCCCTGCCCCTGGCGCGCTGTTCGCGGCCTTCGTCCGCTGCCCGGCGGCGCGCCAGCGCGTCGTGACGCTGGACCTTGCGCCCTGCCTGTCGGTGCCCGGGGTGGTCGCGGCATTCGATGCAGGCGGCCTGGGGCTGACGCAGGGAACCTCGGTCAACCCCCTGCTGCCGCTGGGGCCGGTGCGGCCTGGCATGGCGCTGGCCTCGGGCACGGTTCTGGCGGCGGGCGAGGCGCTGGCGGTCGTGCTGGCCGAAACGCAGGCGGCGGCCATCGAGGGGGCCGAGGCCGCAGTGGTCGAGACCGAGGACATTCCGGCGGGCGACCCCGCATTGCCCGACCCGACGCCCTTCACCCTTGGCGCCTGGCAGGACGGTCCGCCACCGCCCGACCCCTGCGCCGTGCATGCCGTCGAGGTGACCATTGGCCAGGCCCTCGTCGCCCCGATGGCGCTCGAGCCGCGGGCGGCTCTTGCCGCGCCGGATGGCGACGGCGGCGGCCTGACGGTCTGGCTGGCGCTTCAGACCCCGCACCGGGCGCGGGAGGATCTGGCGCGCATCCTCGGCCTTCCCGGGGAACGGGTTCGCGTGATCGCCCCGGACGTGGGCGGGGCCTTCGGTGGCAAGGCCTCGCTTTCGCCCGAGGATATCGCGGTGGCGGCCGCCGCATTGCGCCTCGGCCGCCCGGTGCGCTGGACCGCCACGCGGTCGGAGGAGTTCCTGGCTGCGACCCTGGGCCGCGGCATGCGGTCGGAGGGGCGGCTGACGCTGGACGCTTCGGGGCGGATGCTGCGTCTGGCGGCCCGCCATGCCGTGCCCTTCGGCGCCTGGACGCCCCATTCCGCCCATGCGCCTGCGCGCAACGCCGCGCGCATCCTTCCGGGGCCCTATGCGGTGCCTGCGGTCGATGTGGCGCTGACAGGGCGCAGCCACCCCATCGCGGCCGTCAACATCTACCGCGGCGCCGGACGGCCAGAGGCGGCGATGCTGCTGGAGCGGCTTGCCGACCGGGCGGCGCGGGCGGCGGGGCTCGACCCGCTGGACCTGCGGCTGCGCAACCTGCGGGGGCCGGGCGACGCGTGGGAGACGCCCGGGGGCGCAGTCATCGACCGGGTGGACCCGACCGGGCTGCTGCGCCGGCTGGAAGGGGCCGCCGACTACCGCGCGCGGCGAGCGGGGCTGGCGGCGCGGCGGGCGGCGGGTGAGGTCGCGGGGCTGGGACTGGCGCTCTACGTCGAACCCTGCGGGCAGGGCTGGGAAAGTGCGTCGGTCACGCTGTTGCCCGGCGGGCGGTTCCGGCTGGCCACCGGGGCCAGCGCGCAGGGCCAGGGGCGCGCCACTGCCTTCGCCCAGATCGCGGCGGACGGGCTTGGCTGTCACCCCGACCGGATCGAGGTGGCGGCGGGCGACACCGCCGCCATCGCCACCGGCATCGGCGCGCTGGCCAGCCGGTCCACCGCCATCGGCGGCGCGGCAGTCGTGGCCGCCTGCGAACGCCTGCGCGCGCAAGTGGCCGTGGCCCTGCCGGGCCTGCAGGACTGGGACGGGATCGCCGCGGCGCTGGCCGACCGCCCAGACCTCACCCGCGCCGAAGCCGTATGGACCGCCGAGGCCGAGGCCTGGGCCGCCGGCGCCGTGCTGGCCGAGGCCGTGATCGACCCCGAGACCGGCGCCGTCGCCATCACGCGCATCGACTGGGCCGAGGATGCGGGCCGCGCGGTCAACCCGATGCTGGTCGAGGGGCAACTGATCGGCGGGGCGGCGCAGGGCCTCGGAACCGCGTTGATGGAGGCCATGGCCCATGACCCCGCCGGCCAGGTGATGACCGGCAGCCTGATGGACTATGCCGTCCCCCGCGCCGCCGACATTCCGCTGATCCGCATCCACGCCTGCCCGACCCCCGGCCGGGCCAACCCGATGGGCGTCAAGGGCGTGGGCGAGGCCGGCTGCATCGGCGTCCCCGCCGCCATCCTGAATGCGGTGATGGATGCCCTGCCGCCCGGCACCCCCGACCTTCCCCTTCCCCTGACTCCCCTGCGCGTCTGGCGCGCCCTGACCGGAGGACCCGCATGAACTATGCCCGCAAGGACGCCAAGGACCATGCCCGCACCCACCTGCGCGGCATCTGGGCCGCCGCGCTGACCCCGTTCCGCGCCGACCTGACGCTCGACGAGGAAGGGTTCGCCGCCAACATGGACCACTGGATCCGCGATCTCGGGATCGAGGGCTTCTTCGTTGCCGGCAAGCAGGGCGAGTTCTTCGCCATGTCGGTCGATGAACGCAAACGGCTGTTCGACCTGGCGGTGAAGGCCGCGGGCGGGCGGGCGCAGACGATCATGAGCTGTTCGGACCAGAACATGGACACGGTGATCGAGCTTGCCCGCCACGCGCAGGCCTGCGGCGCCGACTGGATCGTGGTGCACGCCCCGGTCCTGCATTTCTGGAAGGCGCAGGACGAGACGCTGCTGCGCTATTACGAGACCATAGCATCCAAGGTCGACATCGGCATCGCGCTGTGGAGCCACCCGGATTCCGGCTACCTGATGTCGCCGCGCCTCTGCGCCCGGCTGGCCGAGATCGAGACGGTGGTGGCGATCAAGTATTCGGTGCCCCGGGCGATGTATGCCGAACTGACGCGGCTGGCCGGCGACCGGCTGATCGTCTCCACCTCATCCGAGGAGGAGTGGCTCGACAACATCGCGGAACTGGGCTGGCGGCTCTACCTGTGTTCCTCGCCCCCCTACCTGATCCAGACCGCGCGCGACCGGCGGATGCGCGACTACACCGAGGCCGCCTTTGCCGGCCGGCTGGACGAGGCGCGGACGATCCGCGACAGCCTGGACCCCGTGCGCGCTGCACTGCGCGACACGCGGCCGGCCGAGAAGCCCCATGCGCACCAGAAGTTCTGGCAGGACCTGCTGGGCCAGGCGGGGGGCCATGTGCGCCCGCCCTGCCTGCCGCTGACCGCCGCCGAAAAGCGGCGGACTCAGGAGGCCTTCGAGTTTTGCGGGCTGTTGCGCTAGGCCGCCGCGAAGGCCGCCCCGTCAGGGTGCGAGGGTGAAGCAGGTCTGGGCGCGGGCGGTCAGACGGCGGCAGGCCAGATCGGCCTGGTCCTCGGTCAGTCCCATGATGTTCGCGTCGAACCCCTTGGCACCGCTGGCGATCTTGCGCAGCCCGTCCGACAGCACCGCCCCTTCGGACAGCATGGTCTGCATCAGCGCGCGCTCTGCGGCGGTGCGCGAGGCGAAGCGCCCAAGCGTGACCCCCCAGTGCCGCCCGCCCGAGGTCGACAGGCGCACCACCCCCGCGGTCTGTTCGGGCAGCGGCGCGGCCATCGGCTTCGGCGCGGGGCGCAGTGCACCCACGCGCAGGCGGGCCTGCGGCGAAGCCGGCGCTTCGGTCAGGGCCGCGGGCGGCACGGCGATCG
>DAOLBY010000225.1:0-4023 GCA_035324325.1 Paracoccaceae bacterium
CCGCCATCCTGATCGGCGCCACGTCCGGTCACATGGGCCAGTCGGCGCTGCTGGCCGAGATGGGGATCGAGGCCGGCGAGCCCCCCCCGGTGGATCTGGCTGCCGAACGCATCCACGGGCAGTTCGTGCTGTCCCAGGCCCCCCGCATCGCCGCCTGCGCCGATCTGTCCGACGGCGGCCTCGCGCTCGCCGCCTTCGAGATGGCCGATGCCGGCGGCACCGGCGTCACGCTGCCGGCGGCCGCCCTGCCCGCGCTGTTCGGCGAGGATCAGGCGCGCACCCTGATCGCCGCCACGCCCGAGAACGCTGCCGCGATCCTGTCGGCCGCCGCCACGGCGGGCGTTCCCGCCGCACGGGCCGGCAGCTTCGGTGGACCCGACATCGCGCTCGGCCCCGAACGCCGCGCGCGCGCCGACCTTTCGGCCCGCTGGCGCGGCGCCTTCGCGGCCGCCCTCGGCCTCTGACGTCACCTGGCCCCAATGCCCCCGGGTGGGGCACGGCGATGGCAGGCAGCCCTGCCCGCCCCTCCACCCGCGACTTCCCTGCCCCGGCGCGCAACCGGCTTGCAGCGGCCCCGCCCGCGCCCTAGATTTCCGACAGAACCGCAAGGATATCGTCATGGCCATCGAAGCCCGCGACATCGAACGCCTGATCCGCGAGGCCTTTCCACAGGCCCGCATAAGGGTCGAGGGCGACGACGGTGCGCATTTCGCGGCCGAGGTGATCGACGAGAGCTTCCGCGGCCTGAACCGCGTGCAGCAGCAGCGCGCGGTCTATGCCGCGCTCAAGGGCAGGATGGACGGCGCACAGGGCGAGTTGCATGCCCTTGCCCTGACCACCCGCGCCCCCGACTGAACCCCATCGAACCGGCCCCGCCGCGGCGGGCGAGACAAAGGACAAGGCCATGAGCGCGCAGGACCAGATCCGCGACACCATCGGAAAGAACGACGTGGTGCTCTTCATGAAGGGCACGAAGATGATGCCGCAATGCGGGTTCTCCAGCCGCGTGGCGGGGGTGCTGAACTACATGGGCGTCGAGTTCGCCGACGTGAACGTGCTCGCCGATGCCGACATCCGGCAGGGGATCAAGGATTTCTCCGACTGGCCGACGATCCCGCAGCTTTATGTCAAGGGCGAGTTCGTGGGCGGCTGCGACATCGTGACCGAGATGACGCTTTCGGGTGAACTCGATGCGCTCTTCGACCAGAAGGGCGTCGCCTATGACAAGGCCAAGGCCGAGGAGATCCGCAAGGCCAACGTGTGACGTGCCTGCGGCGCGGGTTTCGGCTCAGCCGCCCGTGTGGCTCATGTGCCGGCTGACCTGCCCGTCGGGGCGCTGGCGCGAATAGTCGAAGTCGTGGCCCTTCGGCTTGCGGGCGATGGCGGTTCGGATCGCATCGTCCAGCCCGGCGTCGTCCGCACTGGCGCGCAGCGGCGCGCGCAGGTCGGCCATGTCCTCCTGGCCGAGGCACATGTAGAGCTCCCCGGTGCAGGTCAGCCGCACGCGGTTGCAGCTTTCGCAGAAATTGTGCGTGAGCGGCGTGATGAAGCCGATCTTCTGCCCCGTCTCTTCCAGCCGCACATAGCGCGCGGGGCCGCCGGTGCGCTCGGCCAGGTCGGTCACGCGATGGCGCGCCTCGTAGCGCGCGCGCAGATCCTTCAGGCTCCAGTACTGGTCCAGCCGGTCCTCGCCGCCCAGGTCGCCCATCGGCATGACCTCGATCCAGGTCAGGTCGTGGCCCTGCTCGGCGCACCATTCGGTCAGGCGGAACTGCTCGTCCTCGTTGAAGTGCTTCAGCGCCACGGCGTTGATCTTGACGCGCAGGCCCGCTTCCTGCGCGGCGGCGATCCCGTCCAGAACCTGCGGCAGGCGTCCCCAGCGGGTGACGGCCGCGAACTTCGTGTCGTCCAGCGTGTCGAGGCTGACGTTGATCCGCCGCACGCCGCAATCGGCCAGTTCGGTGGCGAAGCGGCGCAGCTGGCTGCCGTTCGTCGTCAGCGTCAGTTCCTTCAGCGCCCCGGAGCCCAGATGCCGCGCCATGGCCCGGAAGAAGGTCATGATGCCCTTGCGCACCAGCGGCTCGCCCCCGGTGATGCGCAGCTTCTCGACCCCCAGCCGCACGAAGGCCGAACACATCCGGTCAAGCTCTTCCAGCGACAGAAGCTCGGCCTTGGGCAGGAAGGTCATGTTCTCGGCCATGCAGTAGACGCAGCGGAAATCGCAGCGGTCGGTCACCGAGACCCGCAGATAGCGGATCGCGCGGGCGAACGGGTCGATCAGCGGCGCGGGCGCGGACATGGCATTCATGACCGAAACACTAGGGCGAAGCCCGCGCTGGCGCAAGCCGCCGGCCGGCCGAAGCCGGCGGGCCCGCCTGCGACGCAAGCGCCACGACGGCGGCGCCGGCCTCCAGCCGCGAGGCCTGCGACGCAGGCCAGCCGATGCGAAGGGGGGTCGCGTCTTCCTCGGGCCGGAAACGGGACCGCCCCCATTTTTCCGTCGGACGCCTTGCGGCCCGCCTCCGGTGGCCGGCGGTCCCGAAACACACCCGCCTGCCCGTGCGGGGCGACTGTCCGAACCGACTGATTTCACGTCCTGAAACGGGCACGCCGGTCAGGATTCGATCCGGTGTCCTCTGCCGTCCGCCGATGCAAGACCTTGTTTTCAGGATCGCTTCTTCCTGCGCGTCAGGCGTCCCGGGCCCTGCTGCGCCGCGATTTCCGGCCCTTCGGGCCTCCCAGGCCCGTTTGTGGTCCCGGGCCTGAATCTCCCTCCAGATGCTTCCGACCAGCCTCCGGCGGAACGACCTGGACGGAGGCATCGCGAGACTGAAGGGGACCCGCCACGCCCCGGTTCGGCCTGCGCATCGTCGACCGGCTGCGGGGCGTCTTCGAACGCAAGTGCACCCGGCGCGGGCGCGTCGAGGCAGTTGCGCATGCGGCAAGCAGCCACAGGGTCATCGGCTTCGGGCGGGGTCGGTTCGGCACGGCCGTCGGGTTGCGCCTGAAAGGGCGCCGCAATAGGTTACTGGGGGTGGAGTTCAATCCGCAGGCGGTGCGGCGGTGACGCGACCTTGGGCTCAGGGCCGACCTCGGCGGTGCCAGGGACCCCGAGATGGTTGCGGAAGTGTGGTTTCGCAGGGCGGGTCGGATGGTGTCGGCGGTGCAGATCCACCGCAAGCGCCTCCGCCACGAGGACACCCGCCGGACCCTGATCCCGCCGGCATGGTCTGCCGGGTTCCCGGGCCGGTTGGCGACGGCCGCGCTCGGCGCCGACGACAGCGGGGTGCTGTACGGCGCGGGCGTCGATCCCGCGCCGGAGCCCTTTCGGGCTGCGGCAGACCGCGCGGTGGAACGCCTGTGCGGTGCCACCGAGGAACATCGTACCGAGTTCCCCGAGATCGCTGCCGGAGGTCGCGGTGCCGGATCATGCGTTTGCCCCCCTGAACCAAGAGGACGAAAGCCATGAACAGACTTGCTGGTAAAGTTGCCACCGTGACCGGTGGCTCCGTCGGCATCGGCCGCGCCTGTGTGCAGCGGATGGCGGAAGAGGGCGCGAAGGTCGCAATCTTCGACGTGCTGGAGGCCGAGGGAAAGGCACTTGCCGAGGCGCTGGAGGCCGAAGGGCACGACGTCGCCTTCTGGCCTGTCGATGTCGCGGACGAGGCGGCAGTGAAGTCCGCCATCGACGCCGCAGCTGCCCGGTTCGGGGGCCTGCACGTGCTGGTGAACAACGCAGGCATTTCCGGCAGCCCCAGTCCCACCGATCAGGTGACGGAGGCAGAGTGGGACCGGGTGCAGGCGGTGAACGTCAAGGGCGTGTTCTTCGGTACCAAGCACGCGATCCCGCATATGCGCGCGGCCGGAAAGGGCTCGATCATCAACCTTTCGTCCATTGCCGGGCTGATCGGCGTCGGCGGCATCGCGCCTTACCATGCCTCGAAAGGCGCGGTGCGCCTGATGACCAAGAACGACGCCATCACCTATGCGGCGGAACAGATCCGGGTGAACTCGATCCACCCC
>DAOLBY010000225.1:4033-4412 GCA_035324325.1 Paracoccaceae bacterium
CCGCCTATATCTGGACGCCGATGGTGGAAAACCACCTGCGTGCCACCGCCCCCGATCTGGAGGCCGCAAAGGCGGCGGCGGGGGCCGCGCACCCCATCGGCACGATGGGCGAACCCGACGACATCGCCTGGGCCGTGGTCTGGCTGGCCTCGGACGAGGCGAAGTTCGTCACCGGCACCGAGATCGTCATCGACGGCGGCTATACGGCGCGATGATCGCATGCTGAAACTTCTGGGCATCGGCGCCCTGGTCGCGCTGGCGGGGGCTGCGGGTCTGGGCCACTGGGCTCATGGCCGCGACGCTGCACAGCGCGATCGCGTCCGGGCGGCCCTGGAAGCGGGGCGCGAAGCCCGGCCGCCGGTCTTTGACGGCGCGATGG
>DAOLBY010000226.1:0-4404 GCA_035324325.1 Paracoccaceae bacterium
ACGGCTGTGGTGGCGGTGATGTCGGTCCAGCCGACGTCGGAGAACACAACGCGGGCGCAGGATTGTGCCAGTGCGGGCGCGGCGGCGAGCGCCGCGGCACCGGCCAGAAGGATGGAACGAAGGGTCATGGGCGGCTCCCTGTCTTTTTGTTGATTGACGCGTCAATAAAGATCAAGCAAGCACGGCATTGCAAGCACGAAAGGGGGCCGGACATGCCGAAACTCGGGATGGAGCCTATCCGAAAGGCCGCACTGGTCAACGCCGCCATCGTCGAGATCGGGCGCGCGGGGTCGCTCGACGTGACCGTGGGGCAGATCGCGCGGCGCGCGGGCATGTCCACGGCGCTGGCGCATCACTATTTCGGCGGCAAGGAGGCGATGTTCCTCGCGGCCATGCGCCACATCCTCACGATCTACGGGGCCGAGGTGCGGGGCGCGCTGGTCGCCGTCCGTGGGCCCGAGGCGCGGCTGGCGGCGATCCTGGCCGCGTCCTTCAGCCCCGCGAACTTCCGGCGCGAGGTGATCGGGGCCTGGATGCATTTCTACGCCATGGCCCAGACCAACCCGCAGGCCCGCCGGCTGCTCGCCATCTACCAGCGTCGGCTGCGGTCGAACCTGATGCACGCGCTGCGCCCGCTGGCCGGGCCGCGGGCGGCGGCGGTGGCCGAGGGGCTCGGCGCGCTGATCGACGGGCTCTACCTGCGCGAGGCGCTGAAGGACGCCCCCCCCGATGCCGATGCCGCCGTGGCGACGGCGCAGGCCTGGGTCGCCGCCGCGGTCAGGGGAGCGTGAGGATGCAGCCCCGGCCCCGGTCCGCTCGCATCCGATCCGGCCATCGCGCGCATTCCGTGCGCGCCCCTGCGGGCCTGCGCCCGGTCCGGGGGCGGTCCTGAGATGGAGGCCGATCACGTCATCGTCGGCGCCGGCAGCGCCGGCTGCGCCATGGCCTACCGGCTGGCCGAGGCCGGGCGCTCGGTCATCGTGATCGAATACGGCGGCACCGACGCCGGCCCCTTCATCCAGATGCCCGCCGCGCTGTCCTATCCGATGAACATGCCGCTCTACGACTGGGGCCTGGTATCGGAACCCGAGCCGAACCTGGGCGGGCGGCGCCTGTCGGTGCCGCGCGGCAAGGTGATCGGCGGGTCGTCAAGCATCAACGGAATGGTCTATGTGCGCGGACATGCGGCCGATTTCGACCATTGGGCCGAGGCCGGCGCGCAGGGCTGGTCCTTCGCCGAGGTGCTGCCCTACTTCCGGCGGATGGAGCACTGGCACGGGCAGGCCGACGGCGGCGATCCGGCCTGGCGCGGCACCGACGGGCCGCTCCACATCACCCGCGGGCCGCGCACGAACCCGCTTTTCGGTGCCTTCATCGAGGCCGGGCGCCAGGCGGGATATGGCACGACGCCCGACTACAACGGGCAGCGGCAGGAGGGCTTCGGCCCGATGGAGGCGACCATCTGGAAAGGCCGGCGCTGGTCGGCCGCCAACGCCTACCTGCGCCCGGCGATGGCGCGCGGGAACGTGCGGCTGGTGCGCGGCCTCGCGACCCGAGTGCTGTTCGACGGGGACCGCGCGACGGGGGTGGAGGTGCGGCGCGGCGGGACCGCGCAGCGCGTGACGGCGCGGGCCGAGGTGATCCTGTCGGCATCCGCCATCAACACGCCGAAGCTTCTGATGCTCTCGGGAATCGGTCCGGGGGCGCGGCTGCAATCGCTCGGACTGCCGGTGCTGGCCGACCGGCCGGGGGTGGGGGCCAACCTGCAGGACCATCTGGAAGTCTACATTCAGTTCGCCGCGCAACATCCTGTCACACTGTACAAATACTGGAATCTGATCGGCAAGGGCATGATCGGGGCGCAGTGGCTGTTCACGCGCCGCGGTCTCGGCGCCTCGAACCAGTTCGAGGCCTGCGGCTTCATCCGCTCCGCCGCCGGGATCGACTATCCCGATATCCAGTTCCACTTCCTGCCGATCGCGGTGCGCTATGACGGCAAGGTCGCGGCCCAACGGCACGGGTTCCAGGCGCATGTCGGACCCATGCGGTCGAAGTCGCGCGGTGAGGTGACGCTGCGCTCGGCCGACCCCACCGAGGCGCCCTCGATCCGCTTCAACTACATGTCCCATCCCGACGACTGGACCGAGTTCCGTGCCTGCGTCAGGCTTTGCCGCGAGATCTTCGCGCAACCGGCGATGGCGGGCCATGTGCGCCACGAAATCCAGCCGGGCGCTGCGGCGCAGACCGATGACCAGATCGACGCCTTCATCCGCGACCATGCCGAAAGCGCCTATCACCCCTGCGGCACCGCCCGGATGGGCCGCGCCGACGACCCAGGCGCAGTGGTCGATCCTGAAGGCCGGGTGATCGGGGTCGAGGGCCTGCGTGTGGCCGACAGCTCGATCTTTCCCCGCATCACCAACGGCAATCTCAACGCGCCCTCGATCCTCGTGGGCGAGCGGATCGCTGACCATGTGCTCGGCCGACCGCCCCTGCCGGCGGCGAACCTTGTGCCCTGGGCCGCGCCGGATTGGCAGAGCCGCCAGCGCGCCGGCGCTTGATCCACCTCAAGGCGCCGCCGTCCCGCGCCTGCGACCAAGGGTCGATCCACGAGGAGGGACATCCATGTCGCACACCCCGCATGAACTTGCAGAGGACTTCCCCGGCGCCGCGGACCGCATCCGCGCGCTGGTGGCCGCAGACGCCCACTTCGCCCGGCTGGTCGGCGAGTACCACGAGGTGAACCGCGCCGTTCACCGCGCCGAAACGCGGGTCGAGCCGGTGTCGGACCATGCCGAAACCGAAATGCGCGCCCGCCGGTCGCGGCTGAAAGACCTGATTGCCCGGACGCTTGCGGGCTGATCTTCAGTCGATCTCGTAGGGCAGCAGGCCGCGGCGGTCGGGGTCGACCGTCAGGCGCCCTTCCACCGGCGGGACCGAACGCTGATGGCAGCCCGTCCTTTCGCAGATCCGGCAGGAGATGCCGATGGGTTCGAACCGGCCCTTGAGGTCCATCCCGTCGGCATAGACGAGCCGCCCGGCATGCGCGACCTCGCAGCCCAGCCCGATGGCGTAGCGCCGCACCGGCGCCCCCCAGGCGCCGCCGGGCTTGGACACGTCACGCGCGAGGCACAGGTAGCGCACGCCGTCCGGTGTCTCGGCCAGTTGGCGCAGGAAGCGGCCGGGTGTTTCAAAGGCGGAATGCACATTCCACAGCGGGCAGGCGCCGCCAAAGCGGGCGAATTGCAGCCGGGTGGCGGAATGGCGCTTGGTGATCGTGCCGGCCTGGTCCACCCGCACGAAGAAGAACGGCACCCCCTTTGCGCCCGGGCGTTGCAGCGTGGACAGCCGATGCGCCACCTGTTCGATCGAGGCCCCGAAACGGTCGGCAAGGCGTTCGAGGTCGTGTCGCACCGCCTCGGCCGCGGCCTGGAAGCGGGCGTAGGGCATCAGCGCCGCCCCCGCGAAATAGTTTGCCAGCCCGATCCGGGCGATGGCGCGCGCCTCGGCGGTGCGGAACTGGGCGAGGTCGAGCGTCGCATCGAGCAGCGCCCCCTGCGTCAGAAGCGCGATCTGGTGCAGCAGCTGGAAACGCTGCGTCGGCAGGGCGGCCCGGGCCGACAGGACAAGCCGGCGGGCGTCCGGGTCAAGCCGGCGCAGGGACGGGCCGTCGGAATGGGTCACCTCGATCCCGTGCCGCGCCAGAGTGTTCCGGGCGGCAGGCACCACGTCGGGCCCCTGGCCTGCATCGGTGGCCCAGCGTTCGGCGGCGCGGTCGATGGCATCGAGATAGTTGTCGCAGTAATGGAAGAAGTCGCGCACCTCGTCCCAGGCCGAAGGGCGCAGCGCGACCTCGTCGCGCCCCAGGGCCTCGTCGAGCGAGGCCAGCCGCTCATGCGTCTGGCGATAGGCGCGGTGCAGGTCGAGGATGGCGCGGGCCAGCGCCGGGGCATTGGCCGCGACCAGCCGCAGGTCGGCCAGCGGTGGCGCGCCCCCGCCTGCGGCAGGGTCGGACAGCGCCTCGCGCAGGTCGGCCGTCATGCGCTCCGCATCGCCCGCCGACAATGCGGCCACATCCACCCCGAATTCGCGCGCCAATGCCAGCACCACGGCGGCCGACACCGGGCGGTGGTTGTGCTCCATCTGGTTGAGATAGGGCAGCGAGATGCCGAGCTTGGCGGCAAATGCGGTCTGCGACAGACCCATGCGCCCGCGCACCTCGCGCAACTTGAGCCCGGCATAGAGTTTCTGGACGGCCATGGGCATCCCCTTTGCAGGGCGCAGCCTCGCCTTTGCAAAGGCGGGGCGTCAAGCCTTCAGGGCGCTGCCCCCACCGCGCGCGCCCGCGCCCGCACCCACAGGATGTAAGGGATCGAGGCGGCAGAGGTCGCCAGCATCAGCAGG
>DAOLBY010000227.1:0-4382 GCA_035324325.1 Paracoccaceae bacterium
CAGACGACCGCACGTTCGGCCAGCGCCAGCGCCGCCACCGCCACCAGCCGGCAGAAACCGGCATCGGGGTCGAAACTGGCAAGAGCCCGGGCGCTGCCGCCGTCGGCCAGCGCCGCCTCGGCCCCGGTGGGAAGTCCCTCCAGCGCCCGGGCCGCGGCCAGCGCAGGATCGCCCCCGGGCGCGCCGCCGCCGCCGGTCAGGACCGCACCAAGCCCCACGGCCAGCACGAGCGCCGCGGCCAGCGCCATCGGCCGGGCGAGGGCCCGCATCCGCGGCCGCAGGGCCACGACGTTCGGACCCGGGTCCGGCAGCGCGGGTGCCGCTTCGATCGCCGCCAGCAGCCGCGCCGGCACCGGCCCGGGGTCCATCGCCTGCCGCACCAGATCGCGCGTTTCCACGAAGCGCGCGAAGCGGTCCGTCAGGTCCGGGTCCGCCGCCACCCGCGCCAGAAGGTGCCGCGCCTCGGCGGCCGGCAGTTCGCCATCGGCAAGAGCCATCACCATCGTGTCGTCCTTTTCCCCATTCCAGTCCATGATGCCCCCACCTGTCACCCTGTCCGGCCCGACACCGACCGGGCCGCATTGCCGTCGAGCATCTGCACCAGCGCGGCGCGGCCGCGCGCCAGCCGGCTCATCACCGTGCCCTCCGGGATCCCGAGCGCCTCGGCCGCCTCGCGGTAGCGCATCCCCTCGACGCAAACGAGCATCAGCACGCTGCGCTGTTCCTCGGGCAAGGCATCGACCGCTCGGGCCACGTCGGCCAGTTCCAGCCGTGCCATCACCACCGCCCGCCCATCCTCGCCCGCCGGTTCCAGGCCCTCGCCCAGATCGTCGATCGCGGTGTGGTCGCGCCGGGCCCGTGTCGTGTCGATCCACGCGTTGCGCATGATGCGGAACAGCCAGGCATCCAGCCGCGTGCCCGGGGTGAAGCCGCCCAGATTGCGCAGCGCCTTCTCGCAGGTCGCCTGCACCAGATCGTCGGCCGTGTCCTGCGCCCGCGTCAGGCTGCGGGCAAAGGCCCGCAGCCGCGGCAGAAGCGCGATCATCTCGGCTCGGATCGGGTCGGTCGCTGGCACGGGGTCACTCCCTCACATCACCGGGTCCCTTGCGGGCCTTGCCAACCAGAACGGCGCGCCGGGCGGAACATTCCCGGCAGATCACGAAACATTTTTTCCCCCCGCTTGGGAATGAAACCGATCCGTGGCACGTTCCAGCCCCCGATGCACCCTGCGGCAGAGGACCGCCGATGCCCGACCACACGCCCCCCCCCGAACAACCGCTCGCCGTCGACCGCCGCCGCCGCGCGCTTCTGCTGCGGCTGGGGCTGGCGACGGGTGCCGCCTATGTCGCGCCGGCGCTGACCTCGCTCGGCCTGGCGAGGGCGTCGGGGTCGTCCGGGGCTTCGGTGCCGTCGGGCGTATCCGGCCCCGCGGCCGACGGGGGCGGGGCGCGCGCCCAGGCGCCCCGCCGCGCGCCGGCACCGCAGCGGGCCGCACCGCGCCCTGCCCTGCCAGCACCACCCGAACTTGTGGTCCTGCTGCCCTTCGGCCAGGATCCGGCGGCGGCGGTCGCGGCCGGCTACGGCATCATCGCGCAGGCGCCGGCACCCATCGGCGGTGCCACCCTCCTGCGCCTGCGCCTGGCCAGCGGGCGAACCGCCGAAGCCGCGCGGGCGGAACTTGCCACGCTCCTGCCCGGGGCGCTGGCGGACGAGAACCACCTCTATTCCCCCGACGAGATGCTCTGCGGCCCTGACGGCTGCGCCGCGCAGGCGATGATCGGCTGGACCGGCTGGCCCTCGGCCTTCGCGCCCCGGATCGGGATGATCGACACCGGCATCAACCTGACCCACGCGGCGCTGGAGGGGCAGAAGCTGAGCCTGTTCCAGATCGACCTCGGCGAGCGCGAGGCGGCGGGGCGCCAGCACGGCACCGCCATTGCCGCGCAATTGGTCGGGCGGCTGGACGGCCGGGTACCGGGCCTTCTGCCGATGGCCGAACTGGTTGCGGTCGAGGCGTTCCACAGCCTCGGCGGGGTCGAACGGGCCGACGCATTCTCGCTGGTGCAGGGGATCGAGACGCTGGTGGGCGCCGAGGTGTCGGTGATCAACCTGTCCTTCTCCGGACCGGAGAACGCGGTGCTGCGACAGGTCGTGGAACGCGCGGCGGCGGCAGGCATCGCCCTGGTGGCCGCCGCCGGCAACGGCGGGCCGGGGGCCGAGCCCGCCTATCCGGCGGCCTGGCCCGAGGTGGTGGCGGTGACGGCGGTGGATGGCGAAGGCCGTGCCTACCGGCAGGCCAACCGCGGCCCCTACATCACGCTGGCGGCGCCGGGGGTGAACCTGTGGACGGCGGCCTCGGTTTCGGGCGGGCGGCTGCGGTCGGGCACCTCCTACGCGGCCCCCTTCGTAACCGCGACGCTGGCGGTCGAGCGGATGCGCAATCCCGGTCTTTCGGTGGAGGATGTCGTGGCGGGGGTCGTCGCCTGTGCCGCCGACCTGGGCGAGGCAGGTTTCGACCCGGTGTACGGCCATGGCCTCGTCTCGGCGCCCGGTCAGTGTGCGGCGGCCGGGCCCTACCTGACCAGCGGCGGGGGCGGCTGAGCGGGATCGTCGGGGTCCTCGTCGCGCATCGCGTCCATCACCGCGCGCAATTCGGCCATCACGGGCAGCACGGCGGCCACCCGGTCGGACGGAAACCGCGCCGTCAGGGCAGCCAGATCCGGCGACAGGGCGGCAATGGCCTCTTCGCGGAACGCCCGGCCGGCGTCGGTGATCCAGACCCGCTTGGACCGCCCGTCGCGCGGGTTCGGCGCCATCCGCACGAGGCCCCCGCGCTCCAGCCCCGCCAGGGTATGCGTCATCGTGGTCTTGGGCACCTGGAAGGCACGGGCCAGCGCCAGCGGCGTCTGCCCGTCGCGCACCCGGATCAGATGGTTCAGGACCGAGAAATGCGGTTGCAGGAACCCGGGCGGCAGCCGCGCCTCGAGCATCGCGCGGCTGAGCTGGCCGAGGATGCCGATCTCGGTGAACAGCGCGAACCACGGGCCGGGGGGGGGCGGGCTGTCAGGCATTCAGCAATCGCGTCTCCAGCGGCCAGCGGGGGCTCGGCCCGACCCGAGGACCATATCCGACCCGCCCCAGCATCTGCACGACGCCCCCCTCCGGCGCAAGCATCCGGTGCGCCTGCGCGTAGGGTCCGGCCATCTCGGGAAACTCCTGAAGGGCCTGGCTCATCGGCTGGGTGGCGATGCCTGCGGCGGTCAGCGCCAGGTTCACGCGCAGCCAGTCGGCCCCGGCGGCCAGTTGCTCGGACCGGGTGTTGCCCGAGGTCGTCAGCCAGACGAAGCCCATGGCGGTCGTGGCATTGGCCATGACGGCGTCCACCCCGGCCTTGAAGGCCGATCCCTGCCGGTCCAGCGCCGCCTCGCGGCTGAACAGGCCGAAGCTGCCCAGCGCTTCGAACATCGGACCGGTAAAGTCGATCCCGTCGGGGTTGGCATCGACCTCACGCGCACCGATGCGGAACAGGTCGACGCTTTCGCGGTAGGTGCGGGGGGTGGCCAGTTCGATCTCCAGCGCCTCGCGGGTCAGGTCGCGCAGGGCGGCGATCTCGGCCGTGTCCACCGTCTGGCCGTAGCGCGTGGCCGTCGCCGCCGCGGCGACCGGCGCCAGAGCCTGAGGTGGTACCGGGCGGGAGGTGTCGTAGGGCTCCTTGGTCGACCGACGCGCCATCACCTGCGCGAAAAGCGGATCGCGCGGCACCGCGGGGTCTGCGGCGAATACCGCCCGTGCCACCGGCCGGGCATCCAGACCTGCGGCATCCTCGCCCTCGGGGAAGGGCGTGACCGCGACGCGGTGTCCGGTTTCTGCCGCGGCCATGCGCATCAGTTCCAGAAACCCGCCCAGACCCACGGCGATCTGGCGGTTCACCGGGTCGGTATGAGGCAGCAGGCGGTCGAGGTCGGCGAACAGCGTCACCTCGCCGTCGCGCGACAGGTCCACGAGCCAGGGCTGCCGGTTGTGCGGGTTCGGCGCCAGCAGCGCGAAGGACAGCGCGCGGCGGCGCGGCTCGGTCTCGGCTCCCGCTGCGGCCCAGGGAAGTGTGGCGGTGCGGGGGCTGCGGGTGGCGACGGCGCCGATGCCGGCCCCGGCGGCGAGGATCGTTCCGCCCCCGATCACGGCGAGCAGCTTGCGGCGGGTGATGGTCATGGCGGCGCTCCATTTGATACGATATGGGTCTATATAGTTCGATATAGATCTACATGCAACCCCCTCGTTGCGGCGCGGCGGTCCCGGTTGTGCCCGACCGCGCCCCGCTGGTAAGCAGACGTGACCAACCCGCCCGGGAGACCGCGCCCATGCCCGTCATCACCTGCATCGAC